>JACQUZ010000088.1 GCA_016210055.1 Deltaproteobacteria bacterium
CATCAGTGGCCGTAATCCGGGCGAGGAGTGGCGCGGCTAGCTGTCCCGCAATGAGGATGGAGAGCCCGAGGCCGGTGGCGATGAGAAGCGACGCGCCAAGGTAGCGGCCGATCTCTTCCCTGCGCCCAGACCCATGCGCCTGAGCCACGAGGATCTTGGTGGCCTGAAGAAGACCAATCGCGAAGCAAAGGAAGGCGAACGCCGTAACGCCACCTAGTCCTACGCCCGCGAGCTCTGCGGCGCCAATCCGGCTTACCAAGAGGGTCGATACGAGGGTCATTACGCTGTACGACATGGTCGAGAGCGTGATTGGCCAAGACAGGCGCAGGAGCTCGCCGAGGGGGCGTGCTTCCCAAGTGAGAGACGACCGTGCTTCAGGTGACTGCATTGGGTACACCCCAAAAAAAAAGCCGCGGGTTCCATTGGAAGCCCGCGGCAGGTTCGAAAATGCAAGTGGATGCCGTGTTAACGCGCCGACCACCTCCGGTGAGTCCTGCTGCGGCTTTTCACGCCGTTTGGAATTGAAGACATTACCAGCATCGATTCACCGTGGTCGCCCGTTCCTTATCGCCCCTCAGAGGATCGTTGTCAATCTCCGGGAAGCGATCGGCATTCGAGGCGTGATCTACGACACTTTCAAGGGTGGCTCACCCTTCTTCCAATTGCAGGGGGTCAGCTCGTTTGTCTGAAGAGCGTCGAGAATGCGCAGCACCTCGTCGACGTTTCGTCCGACGCTCAAGTCATTGACGCTCACGAAGCGAATGGTGCCGTTCGGGTCGGCAATAAACGTTGCCCGCAGCGGAATACCATCCTGCTTGTGAAGGATCCCAAGCGCCTGGGAGAGCTCGCGCTTGGTGTCCGCGAGCATCGGGTACGGAAGGCTCCTCAGATCGGGATGTTGCTGCCTCCAGGCCAGGTGAACGAAGTGCGTGTCCGTGCTGGCACCCAGGAGCTGGGCGCCCCGCTCCCTAAACTCGGTGTTGCGGCGCCCGAACTCGGCAATTTCGGTAGGACAGACGAAGGTGAAGTCCATGGGCCACAGAAAAAGGACCTGCCACTTGCCTGAATAGGTCTGGTGACTTACTACGTTGAACTCCTTGCCGGGCTCGATGCTTACGACTGCCTTGAGCTTGAATTCTGGAAGCTTGTCGCCGACGGTCAGCATTTATTGTGTCTCCTTTTGTTTTACGTCTATCGTTAGACGTAGTCTAAATCAAGGCCGAAATTTTTTTCCAGTCTTTTCTTATGTTCCGGCGCCGCTCTTCCTTCCGCGCAAGACCACCATGTACTCGTCAACTTCGAAGCCTTGAAGATCGTTGATGTTTGATACCTGAAGCCGATGCCAAGGAATATCGAAAATTTTCCCGGTGGTTGAATCGATCAAGTGGTGATGCGCCTGGACGTTGGGATCGAAGACGACCTTGCCTTCGGCCAAGATGAGTGGTCGCAGCAGTCCCACTCGGACGAACAGGCTCAGCGTGTTGTACACCGTCGCGCGTGAGAGCATCGGGAACGCGGCGCGGACCCGCTCCCAAACCTGGTCTGCCGATGGATGCTGGTCGGTGGACAGGACGTATTCCGCTACCGCCAAGCGTTGCGCGGAGGGTTGGATTCCATGCTCTCGGAGAAGCGAAAGGATGTCTCGCGATGGCTGAGTCACCATGAATAGTTTTTCCGAATCCAGGCGTTCGTCAAGAGAATCCCCGTTGACACGCGCACGTCGCCATCGTAGGGATGCGGTAAGGAAAATGAAGTTCAATTTCAGTTCGAGGAACGGCTCCCGGAGAGTTGTCGTGATTGGGGGCGGAGCGTGCGGAATGACTGCGGCCTGGGAGCTCGCCCAAAACGGCGCTGAGGTTGTCGTCGTCGAGAAAGAAAGCCGAATCGGCGGCCTTTGCGCTACCCACGAGTTCCGCGGTTGGCGATTTGACCTCGGAGGGCACAGGTTCATCTCGCGCAACGGGGAGCTCGTGCGCCGCGTGGTCGGATTGGTTGGCGACGACATGCTGACCTCCGAGCGCCGGAGCGTCATCCTGCACGGCGGCGGGCAGTATCGCTACCCGCTGGCCGCCGAAGATCTCGCTCGCAAGATGAACGTCAAGCAGGGCGCCCTTGCCGTAGGAAGCTACCTCCAAGCTCGCCTTGCGACCCTGCTCCGACCTTCGCCAGACGTGTCGTTTGAAGATTGGGTCGTGTCCCGCTTTGGGCGTTATCTCTATGAACTTTTCTTTGGCCCGTACACGGAGAAGCTGTGGGGTGTCCACCCGTCACAGCTATCCGCGGATTGGGCCTCGGAGAGGATTTCGCTCCTACACCTAGGCGACGCCATCCTACGCGTCGCCCGCCTGAAGAATCGCAATCGCCCGAGAACCCATGCTCGTCGATATTTCTATCCGCGCCGGGGAATAGGGCAGGTCTTCGAGATGATGGCGGATGAAATCCGTCACCTCGGCGGACAGGTCCTCTTGGACTCCGACGCATGCGGGCTCGAGCGAGACGCCAAGGGCCGGGTGCGCGGGGTGCGTTGCCGCAACGCCGAGGGGCAAGAGGAGCTCATTTCCTGTGATCAGGTGATCTCCACTGCTCCTCTTTCTCTCCTTACCCGCTGGTTGTTCCCGAATGACGGAGAGATCGAGAGACATGCGGCTGCGCTCAGGTATCGTTCGGTGCGCTTTCTCAACATCCTCTTGAATAGGAGCGACGTGTCCGAGAGTACCTGGATGTACGTCTCGGAACCGCGTTACCTGCCGACCCGCATCCAGGAGCCGAAGCGACGAAGTCCCGAGATGGCGCCACCGGGAAAGACGTCGCTCATGCTGGAGATCCCTTGCAATGAGGGAGACGGGACGTGGCGGGCCAGCGACGAGTCGCTGTACCAGAAGTCGATAGAGGACCTCCAGGGGCTCGGGTTCGAACGGATCCGAGAAGATACGCTCGGCTATTTCTCCACCAGGGTGGCCGAGGGATACCCGGTCTATGACTTGGGTTACAAGGAGCACCAGCTGTCGCTCCTCTCGTCAGTGGCGCAGGCGCCAAATGTCCTGTCTTGCGGTCGTCAAGGGATGTTCCGCTATGTCTTCATGGACATCGCCATGGAGATGGGGATCGCCGCGGCACGGCAGGTGCTCGGCAACAGCGCCTGGAGTCAGGCGGAGCTCGTCGGGTTTCGCACTGACAAGCAGCTCATCGAGGCCCAAAGCATGACGGCGTAGGGTTAGCCCTAGCGTGGTCGCCGCCACATGGCGATCATTGGGACGCCGCACATGACGAGCGCCGACAGGAGCAACCATGCGCCAGAAGTCGGCATGAGCCATGCCCAAGCGGATCCCGCCTGGGAAATCACCCACGGTGCGCCCAGGTGGACCATGGATGAGAGGAGTCCCGAAAGGACCACGAGGTACTTGAGGAAAGGGGAGACGCGGCAGAGAAGGAAGATATGAGCGATGATCAAGAGGAACACCGGTACGGTGAAGAGGTGGAAGTGGGTGACCTCGAGGAGCTTCCGCCGGGTCATGGGAAGGATCATCGAGGGTGGGGCGTCCATGTCCTTGGCGACGGCCACTTCGTCTGGCAATTCGATGTCGGGGCCTTCCGATGAGGCGGGCCCTTTGTCCGTGGAGATGGAGTCAGATTTGGCCGATTGCGCGGGCACCCCTGCGTAATACTCCCTAACTCCGGCGGTACTGACGCCCAGCATGTCTTCGTAGAGCAGGATCGAGAAGACGAGTGCGGCGAGAGAAAAGAGGCAAAACGCGAAGTAGATGATCTTGACCTCGAGGGTGAGCTGGTCGATCCCGAAGCCCTTCTTGGAAAAAGGCCGCATCGCGCTAGAACAGCCAGGCCACCGAGGTTACGTAGGCGTAAGATGGATTGGTCACGGGGCTGTCGCTCTGCGCGATCTCGTGCTTCCAGACAAAGGCTTCTATCGGGCGGTAATTCAGGCCCAGCACCTTCCTCGTGACGTCGTTCTCGTTCTTGACCGACATGTCGGTGTCTACCTTCTCATAGAGAGCGACAGCGGTGAAGGTCGAGTCGCTCAGGTCGCCAGGCAGCAAGCGGCGCAATGCGTCGGGAAAGAAGTGGACGTTGAGCTGGGCGTAGAATCCCCAGAGGTCTTCGGGAACCCGACGGCGGGACGAGCCCGACCAGTCGTCGTCAAAACCGGGCTCGTTCCACTGACGCACGACCTCACCCAGGAGCTCCACTTTTCCGAAGCGGAGCGTGAGGTCTCCACCGAGGAGGCGTGCGCGGGCGCCGGCGCGGTTGTAGGCGCCATCATAATAGGATACGCCCAGTTCTCCCTGCAGGGTCGTTCCGAACGCCCGCCCGAAGTAGCCGTTGCCGATTCGACCGACAATCGCTTTGTCGTCGTTGTTGTCCTGAATGAGGGACCCACGCGCCGGGCGATTCCCCATGCCGTCCACGATGCGTGAGTCCAGGCCATTGATGGCGTACAGCTCGTAGTTGAGCTCCCATGGACCGCCTCGGTGAAGGCCGAACGCGCCTGCGCCCGCCTCGAACCAAGTGGAAGGGATCACCGTGCGGATGAGCAGCGGCCGATCCGTCAGGTCTCTCGTCGGTGAGTCGTGGTTGATGTTGAACTTGCCGAAGGGGACCAGCACGACGCCGGCACGCAGGTTGAGCAGGTCGACCAACTTGAAATCGACGACGGCGAACTCCAGGATGACCTCGCCTTCGCCGAGAATGCCGTCCTTCTTCTTGGGCGTGCCGCCGAACTCGAACTCAACCTCCGTCGAGAAGACGATGCGATCGTGCATCGGGGAATAGAAGAAGAACACCAGGCGGCGAGCTTCAAAGAACGAATCGCCGTCGAACGGCTTGGTAAACGGGACTTCGCCGTATCCGCCAATGACCGTGCGGTTGACGATGGCTTCGGTCTTGGCACCGAGGGTGCCAAAGTAGCTCGTGCGCAGGCCACCTGCTGACGGGTCGGGGCTCGGCTGCTGCACGCCGCCCGAAGGCGATGGCAAAGGGGCTTCCGCCTCCGGGGGGATCTCGATGATTGGACCCGCCGGAGCCTCGCCTTCCGGTTCCGCGTTCACCCCCTCGGGGGGCGCGCCCGGGCCTCCGTGGGCCCGAGCCACGCCACCTGCGAGGAGCAGCGACACGACGAGCGTAATGCTCGAGGCACGCATTACGGCGTCACGTCGATACCAAAGGCCTTCTCGATGCGCGAGACAATGCCAGCAGCGTCAATCTCCTTTGCCTTGTCGAATGTCGTCTTGTCGATTTGGGCCCGGATGTACTCGGCATCGGTCTTGGTCTCGGCTGTGCTTCCCTTGAGCATGTATGGCTCGATGATGTTGAAGAAGTTCTTCCCCTCCGCAAGCTTCACGTCCGGGGCCGCATCGGCGGGGAGCTCCTTGAACTCGCGTGCCACGGAATACGCAAGAACGGCGAGAAGGTTCTGATCCATCTTCTTTGCGGTCTCCGTCACGGCGGCGAAATTCTTTGCCGCTACCTCGTCGCGACCTTGGAGGAAGAGCTGGAAAATTGTGTTGTTCAGCGTGAGGCCGAAATTGTCGTCGCGCTTCTTGGCCGTGCCCGAAATGCCTCGAGACGTGGCACCGTCGGTAGAGCGGCCGTAGTACCCGAATGCCTCGTCGAGCTTCGCCGGGGCGGTGTCTCCACCTGCGGAGGTCAAAGCGAGCTCATGGTAGACGGACGCGTAGAAGAACCACTGGAGCGTCTTGTCGACGAACTGGCCCGCGAGCGCCGCGCTGAGGGTTCCTGCGTGGCACTTCGTGATGGCTTCAGTGATGATGGCGTTCATGGTCGTGCCTATGGTCGCGTCCTTGTTGTACGCGTGGTCATCCTTGCGCCCGTTGACCTTGTCGCGCAGGACACCGCCTGTGGCGTCGTTCCGGGTATAGGCCTCGGCGATGGTCCCTGCGGCGGGCGTCCCGGCGATGTCACCGCACTTGGTCTTGTCGAAGCCCGTCGCCTTGCGGATGGCGACGATCTCTTCGTAGATGCCCACGCGTGCCTGCTGGGCTGCCATGTTCGAGGCCGAGAAGGGAATGTAGCTGGTCGCCGCGGCTCCATCGGGTGACGAGGCCTTGGCGTCTCCGGTGGAGGCGTCGACCGTGGTGCCGGCGTCGAGTTGATCGTGGTGATGCTCATCGCCGCCGCACGCAAGGGCGGCCGCCGAAAAGAGCACGGGAAGGAAATGCCTAAGGAATGATTGCATGACGTCTCTCTCCTTATCCAAGCTGATTAAGTGCCTGTCACTGCGTCCGCTGGGGACGCGTCGATGATTTCCGCAGTCGCGTCGGCTGCCCCCGCGTCGGGCGGCTGGGGCGAGGGTGCAGCGTCGGGAATCCTTGGGGCTGGGCAAGGGGACGCTTCTTGGGCCCCGGCCTTTACGCAGCGGCCTCGATGGCAGGTGAAGCCCTGGTCGCAGTCGAAATTGGCGTTGCAGCAGACGCCCTTGCACGAGAGCCCGGAGCCTTCGACGCACACGAGCCCGCCCTGGATATCCCCTCCCTGACCCACGTACGTGGTGGTGCCGTAATAGTCGTCGACGACGGGGCGCCCGGGGCTACCGCTGTTCGTGTCGTAGTAAGGGAAACAGCCGGGTTGTTCGAAGGAGCGGCGCCAGCAGATCTTGTCTGGCTCCTTCTCGTCGCAAAAAAGCGGAGGAACCAGGTTGGGAGAAAAGAGCTCGACCGGGGTTCCAAGGCTCGTCACGTTCACCGGCACCCTCGGCGCCCCTTTCTCGATCCACCATTCGATGGTCGTCCCGACTTTGACGGTCACGCAGGCGGGCGAGAACTCGAGGGTCTTGGAGATCTTGACGTCGGTGTCGCGGGGCCGGTCACTCGAGAACTGGACCGCAGGATCGTCCCGGTGCGAGCGACCGCAAGATAGAATACCGAGGACGAGGATCGCACCTAGCCGAGTGGTGCTCGTGGTCATGGCTGCAAGTCCGTCATGGTCATCGGGCTCCTTGCGCGTGCTGCGTAGACGGTCGTTTGGCCAAAGTGGTGGAGGGGGACGAGGGAGAGCTCTGGAATATCGAGGTGTGGGACTTCGGACGTCACCACCACGGTCAGGTGATCTCCGAAGTCCCTAGCGATTCGGGCCACATCGGCACCTGATTGGACCCGCCCGACCCGCAAGAGCGGCGCATGCCACGCGGCGATTCGGGGCACGTGGGTACCGAGCAGGAGAACCCTTTCGTGGCCGAGCGAGCGTGCCGTCCAGGTCACGGCCTCCACCTTGTCCGAGGGACGACGGGCGTCGGAGAGGGTTTCTGTGAGTGAGAAGATGAGCGGCAATGCGGCAACAGCGACCACTGGCCGCGAGAACGAGGGCCTCATTCTTGTGAAGCACGTTCCTAGCCCCAGACAAGCCACCAGCGCCAAGGGAGCCGCATGGCGCTCGTGCTCTGCGTTTTGGGCCAGGGCGGCCCAAAGAAGCAGCGGCAGTGAGGCGAGCGCTGGGATCAGTACCTGGCGGTAGTTCTGACGCTTGCTCAGCGCAGCTATCCCGGCCGCAAGCACGAGCGGAAATACCCCGGCCAAGGCGTGTCCGAGAACCTTTCCGATCCGCATGACGATCGCAAGCGGCCCGAGATCAAGCGCGACTCCCCCCCAGCTGGTGAAGTGCCCTTCCGTGTGCAGGGCGTTCAGCGCGAGGAGTTTCGTTGGCCCCACGTAAAGGGCAAAGGGTACGATCCAAGTAGCGATCCCGAGGACCAGCCCTGCGATGGAGCGCCGCCACTCGCGACGGCAGCCCGGTTCCATTGTGATGAGCAACGTCCACGCCACGGCGAGCGGGATGTTTGATGGACGCACGCCGAGCGAAACGCCGAGGAGGGCACTCGCCGACGGAATTCGCCAAGCGCCCGCACTGCCGGCGCCCAGGACAACCGCGAGCGCGCAACCAGCGAGGGCTAGCGCGAGACCGTCCGAGCCAGGTGCCCCACCGACCTGGACCAAGAGCGGGTGCGCCGCGATGCCGAGGCCTGACACGATTGCTCCCCAAGACCCGAGGAGAGGCCATAGTGCCCGCATGAGCATGGCAATCATGACCGCAGACGCAGTGATTCCTGGCAAGGCCAGGGCCAGCGCCGGGTCATCAGTGAGCCACCCGGTGGCTCGCGCAGCGAGGACGAACAGTGGATATCCCGGTGGGTGGGGCTGGTGAAGGGAAAGGTCGAACCGCTCCAGCGCGAGCGCGAAGTTCACTTCGTCTGTGCTTGCAAGGGCGCTTGGAACGGCAGCTGCGCGCAGTGAAGCGCCGAGCGCTGCAATTGCCGCGGGGAACGACCATCTCAAGTGTCTCGAGGGTGGCGAATCCATCAGGCCTGCTCTTCACCGCGCCTGTGTGGCCGAAGCTGGGGGTACGGCATGATTGGCGGGCGTTCCTGTGGCCTTGCCGGCGGTCGCAGGGCTTGCCATGCACTCGTCAAACAACACGACTGCGCGCCTAACCCCTATCGCCATTGAGTTGGAGGAAATCGTGGCCCCGCTAATCGCCACCACGTCTTGATTCAGGCGAACCTTGTCGCTGCCGGTCTTGCCGGTGAACTGCTTTCGAAAGCGGGCATCCCGTATCTCATCTCCGCGTGACTCGCGGTACACCATGATGGCGAGATCCTGGACCTTGCCAGTCCAATCCAGCTTGACCGCGTACGTGATGGGGAGGTGCTGCCCCAGCTCGTCGTCAACAAAGGCGTATCCATCGACTTGCCCCGCGGTCTTAGCCACGTAGAACGTGTAGGTCGGCTTGCTGGGCAGGTATCCGAGTCGCTGCTTGATGCGCGCGAGTCGGCGCGGATCGGGCGTAACCTTGACGAACGTAACCTTTTCGCTCTTAGGGAAGAATTCGGCCAGGACTTGCCGTGGGGTGAAATAGATCTGGTCGGCCCGGGCCCACGGCTGGAACCCTAACAATACGGCCAGGGTGGCGGCCGCAGCGGCTCCAAAATTGAAAATCAAATTCATCTTTGCCTTCTACAAATAGCGGCTTTGCAGGCCTCCTGTCAAGAGGCGTACTCCCGAAACCGCGACTTCCGGTTCCACCGCGGGGTTCCGCACGATTGGGAAGGGTCCTGTCAGCGCCCCGATGCCCGCGCGCGCAGGACGACTTCGGCGTGTAGCCGCTCGAGCGGCTCCGAGAGGACCTTTCCCTCCAGCAATTCCACGGCATGAGCGATTGCTTCCAAGGTGGACATCTCTTCGGGACGTGATCCCGTGCGCATGCGCATGGTACCCGGGAGAGGGGGTGGCAAGGAAAGCCTAGGCATCCCCCGCAGGATGGTGATTCGTTGCGTCATGCGCCGTGCCTGTTGCCAGGTGGCATCCAAGACGACTATCTCAGCAGGCGGATCGACTCGGGGCAACGCGGCGCTACCACCAGGATAGAGGAGCCACGCGTGTCGACCGCTGAGCAGATCCTCGGAAAATCGATGGCCATCGCGGCCGTAGTCCAGAAGCTCCGAATTCGTGAGGGCGAGGGCAGCGAGCCGCCCCGTGTTGCTCGTTTTCCATGTCTCGGCTGCGTGCCTCACGATGACGAATCGGGTGCGAGTGGTCACCGCCGGGATCAGGGAGCAGGCGCAAAGGCGCAACTGCAGGAAACAGCGAGCGCATCGTCCGGGCTGAGGCCCTCTCTTTTCAGGTAAGAGAGCGGGATCGGGCGACATCACCAGCGGGAACGGTGATCTTCAGTTACACCGACCAGTCCGTCTACCTTCGCGGAGGTAGTGCCGTCGCCGCGGATGGTCCCCCAGAAGGTGCCGATGGGCTGCACGTACCTGCTCGACGCCAAGACCAAGTTGACGTCCTGGCGTCTCGCCCCCTCTGGCCGGAATTCCAGGTCGACCTTGCCGTCGTCGGTACGGATGAGCCACGGGCTGCCCGGCCGCGTGGGATCGTGGCTGATGGTGGCCGCGCCCACAGGAGACAAGTGCCCGCCAATCCAGACGACGTTCTCCACCGGGCCGTTGAACCCCTCGACGAGGTTGAGTCCAATTCCGGGGGCACTAAGCGAAGCCCACTTCCAAGAGGTCTCCCGTGCCAGGAGACCCCGGGTGTGGTCGAGCATCGCCGTGTGGCCCGCGAGGTCAATCGTGATCCCGGAGACGCGTATCTCACCGGTCGCCGGCAAGCACACCGTCTTGTGGGTGCAGTTCGCGGCACCGCCTGGGATTGGAGCCACGGCGCAGAGGGTCGGTGGCGCAGATGCCGCATCGAGCCAAGCGTTCAAGTGTAGCCCCTGGGCGTGGCCGGAGACGTGCCACGAATCGGAGTGTGACGCTCGCTCGAGGGTGAAGGATGCGCCAGGCATCCTGAACGATGACCGAGCCAAGGCTCCCGCCCGGTCGGAAACCCGCGAAGCAAGGACCGGCGGGCCCATGAACTGGGCGTCGATCAGGAATCGCTTCTCTTGCCGATCGAACACGTACACGAAGCAGCTTGCGAGCCAGCCCAAGTCAATGATGGCGAGGGCGGCCAGGTGTCGCTGGCCAGCGATGGACACGAAGTGCCAGCCTTTCTGGTGAAGGGCTGTCCACAACTTCCCTTTGGGCGACGGAGCCCGGAGCCCTTGCCAGCTGACGCGGGAAATCTCCCCGGCATAGGCGCCGAAGGCGGGATGGCCCTGGGCATCCAGAAGAGAGGATGGCGGAGGTGGGAGAGACGATGCGATGGCGATCACGGCCAATAGCTAATCCGACCCTGGCATTTCTGGCAAGCACGAGCGTGGCGCGGCTGTCTCACTTGCAGGCGAGCCCTGGCGGTGGCGCTGGAAGCGCTTTCACTTCGGTTGGGGGGGCGACTTGCGCTGCCTCGCTCGCCCGCTCATCCAGCCCAGGATGCGTGGCGAGGAAGCTCGCGATTCCTGCGGCATCTCCATGCTTGTCTTTGAGTCGCCGGAAGAACGTGGCCATGCCCCCTGGATGGATCCCTGCCTTGACGAGGAGCTCGAGCCCGTGCCGGTCCGCTTCCCGCTCCTGGTCACGATCGTAGGCCAAGCTGGTCAACTCGGCTGAGTAGCTCACCAGGGTATCGAGCTCGGCCCATCCCAAGACGAGACCCAAGACGACCGATCCTCCGGCCTGCCGGAGGATCCGCGCCGTCCCATGGCGAAGCGTCACGTGGTGGAGCTCGTGGGCGAGCACCGCCGCGATTTCTTCGCCACTCCCCGCGGCCTTGAGAAGCCCCATGTGCACGGCGACGAAACCGCCAGGGAGCGCGAACGCGTTGATCTCGGGGCGATCCACGACGACGAACGTAAACTCGAACTCCCGCACGGGAAGCGCTGCGATGAGGGGCTTGGCGAGCGCCTCCACGTACGCTTTCGCATCCTGGCTTGTGCAGCGAAGATTGGTCGGGGCGAGGAGGGGAAACGAGGCTTCCCCCAGCTTCCGATCAACGGTGGGCGGGACAAAACGCACCAGCTTTCCAGCGGCTTCCTTGGCAAGCCAGAGAGCTCCGAGCACGAGGCCAAGGAGGCCACCTAGCAGGATGATGACTTCCATGACGATGCGCTTGCGCGAGTGACCGAATCCTCGTGACTCTTCTTGCACGTTCGACTCCGATTGCTTCATTGTTTGTGCCACAAGGATGCGGGGTACACCATGAGACATTCGATCGAGCATGGACCGTCGTTCGCCTGGCTGAGGGTCACCCTCGAGCCAGGGGAGACTGTTTTTGCCGAAGCGGGTTCAATGGTCGCGCGCACGCCCGAGGTGGCGATGACGACACGACTCAACGCGGGACTCAGGGTAGGCTTTTTTAGCAAGGTGCTGGCGTTCTTTGTTGCGCTCCTGCGCAAGGTTTTCGGCGGCGAGACGATGTTCGTCAATGAGTTCGGAGGGCCGTCAGGCGGCCAAGTGGTCTTGGCCCCACAGGTCTCTGGGAACGTCGTTCATGAGCAGCTGGAAGCGGGGAAAAAGCTATTCGTCCAGGCTCAGAGCTACCTGGCCTCGACCGGCGACGTGGAGGCCAAGGTCCGTTGGGGAGGGCTACGGACGCTGTTCGGCGGCGAGGGGCTCTTCCTTCTCGAATGCGCCGGGTCGGGCGACCTGTTCATCACCGCGTACGGTGGAATCCACCCGATTTCCGTCGACGGAAGCTTCGTGGTGGACTCGGGGCACGTGGTGGCATTCGACGGGACCCTCGACTTCCGGGTCCGAAGCGCTGGCGGGCTCAAGTCCTTCTTCTTTTCGGGAGAGGGGCTTGTCTGCGAGTTCAAGGGGCACGGCCGGGTTTTTGTCCAGTCAAGGAACATCAAAGCGCTGGTCGGCTGGATTTCACCACTCCTTAGGAGCTAGGAATGCGCTTTGACATTCACTATCGACCCGCTCATGCACTGGCGATCGCGAAGCTCGCTGCCGGCGAGCACGTGCGTGCCGAGTCTGGCGCCATGGTCAGCATGAGCTCGAACATCGAGGTACAGACAGATGGCCCCATGGGACGTGCGGGCGGCGGCCTTTGGAAGAAACTCAAGCGTGCGGTGCTTTCGGGCGAGACCTTCTTCACCAACCATTACTTAGCCCGCGGGGGACCTGGCGAGGTGACGCTCGCTCCGAGTCTTTGCGGAGACATGGTCGTGCACGAGCTTTCTCGTGGCGAGGACCTTCTCATTCAGGGGTCGAGCTACATGGCCGCGCCCGACACCGTAGACATCGACACGCAATTCCAGGGGTTCCGAGGCTTGTTCAGCGGGGAAAACCTGTTCTTCTTGCGCGCGACCGGGCAGGGCCCGGTGCTCATGAACGCCTTTGGTGCCATAGAAACCGTCGACCTCTCGGGTGAGCTTATCGTCGACACGGGTCACCTGGTGGCGCTCACCTCTGGCCTGCATTATGAGATTGGAACGGCCACGAGTGGCTGGATTGCAAGCTTTCTCTCGGGAGAGGGGCTGGTGCTTCGGGTGCGCGGGCAGGGGCGCTTGTACCTGCAGACCCGGAATCCGACGGAGTATGGCCGCCACGTCGGCCGCCTCTTGCCGCCAAGGGAGCAATAATGAAACACCAAGTATTGGACTCGCCCGATTTCGGGCTGCTCAAGACTACCTTTGAGGCGCCGGGCGAGCGCCTGGTCTCCGAGGCTGGCGCGATGGTCGCCATGAGCTCGGGACTGAAGATGGACACGAACATGCGAGGGGGGCTTCTCGCCGCCGCAAAGCGGAAGCTGCTCGGAGGCGAAAGCATGTTCCAGAACACGTATGTCGCGACGGCGGCAGGGCAGGAAGTTTGGCTCGCGCCGGCGCCCGAAGGGGACATCCGCCACCGGCGGCTAGGCGTGGGCGAAACCCTGTTCTTGCAGAGCGGGGCGTATGTCGCCCACTTTGGCGACAAGCTGCAACTCGACACCAAGTGGGGAGGCGTTCGATCGTTTTTCGGTGGGATCGGTTTTTTCCTCCTGCGCGTGGTCGGACCGGGGGATCTCTTCTTCTATAGCTATGGAGCCATCCACGAGGTCGACGTGGGAGGGGGCGGCTACGCGTGCGATACGGGCCACGTGGTCGCGTTTACCGACGGACTCGAGTACGAGATACACAAGTTCGGCGGTTTCAAGGGACTCTTCTTCAGCGGAGAGGGGTTGATCTGCCGGTTCCGCGGAGAAGGGAAGCTGTTCCTTCAGACCCGCAACGCACCTAGCCTGGCTGCCTTCTTGGAGCCGTTTCGCCCAGTGAAGACGTCGTCGAGCGATTAGACACGGACCCAAGGAATAGGGTCATCCCGAAAAGCGTGCTGGCACACATGACAACGAGTAGGACCACGCCTATTCCCCAGAGGCGTGGGTAATCTCCGATCCACAAGAGGCCCCACCAGTCTAGGCGTGCCCTCGCATAGGGCTCTTCAATATCCAGCTCAAGCGTCGTGTACCGGCGCCAAGGCGCATCCTTTTCCGCCTCCTTCCAGTCGTGGCCGAAGGGTACGTGACGGAGAAGCCATGCGTGCCCTTCAATAGGGGAGAATGCGGGAAGCCATTGGTGCCCGTGCATGTCCTCAAAGCACGAATCGCAGTGGCCGCGGTCCCGCTCGGGAACGGCTGCGCCCGCGCGGTTGGGTTGTCCGAGCCATTCGGTTCGTGCCTTCATTGCAATGCGGATGTAATGGTCCCAATAAAAAGCATTGCCGAGGGCTTGAACGAGTAGACCGGCGGCAGCTAGTGCGCCGAGAGCCAACCAAGCCACGCGCCGTGCGTTCCGCTGCTCTGCGAGCGATTCCAACCAGGGCGCGATGGGCACGAGCAGGACCGGAACCACCGCGGTGAGGTAGCGAGGTCCATAGCAGTAGTCACCGCTCCAGCTTAGGAATCGAGAGTAGAAGAGGACCACCGGTAGTACGGTCAAGGTGAGACAAGCCGCTACGAGCGGGCGTTTTCTGATGAGCGTAGGGAGCGCGAAGATCCCGAGAACAAGTGGCGGGCTGTAGAGAAACAAGCTTTTTCCGGGCGAGAACAGGAGCCCCCACAGCCCAGCCCACGTGCGCTCGTCCATCTGCCTGAGAGTGTCCTCATATCCCGAGCTAAACGGTGAGCCCCAGCGAGCATGGTTGTACAGCGCAGCCAGGAGGAGGAGTGGGAGGAACGTCACCATGGCGGCCGCCGAAACCCGAAGAAGTGCCTCGCGACGCCGCCACAGCGCGACCATGAGGAAGACGCCGCCACCTGCGAGAGAGAGCGCATAAATGAGCTTGGCGTGGAGGAGCGCACCTCCCCACGCCCCGAGTGCTAGCGCTCGCCTTCGATCCGGCCCTTCGGTGACGCGTTGCAGCTCGGCAATGAAGCCGGTAAAGCAGGCAGCTTGAAGGATTTCGGAGAATGGGTAACGGGCGTAGACGAAAATCGCGGTGGAGAATCCCAAAACGAGGGCAGAGATCATCGCCACTCGAACCGACGCTCCGAGACGGCGGCACATGCCGAAAAAAAGGACACAGGTTAGGCCGCCGAGTAGGGCCGAGGCGATGTGGCTCGTCAGGATCAAGGTGAATTCCTTGGCGGCCGGAGCGAGGGCGCTCACCCCATTGCGAAGGAGGATCCCCGGAATGCTCACCAGCGACGGTCCAAGGCTGTACTGCGAGTAGATCTTGCCATCCGCGCCCTTGTGGCTCATGGGCGGCCACTCGGTAGAGATGTCGATGGCCCCACGGGTTACCATGCGCTCTGCCACCTCATACATGAGGCGGGCGTCACCCCAGGGGCGCTCGCGGCTACCAAAGAGGAAGTACACCGAGACCGTGAGCACGAAGATGGCGAGACCTGGCTTGCGTGTCGCGCCCATGAGTGGAGTCATCGGGGGAAGATTGCCCGTGGAGGGCGCTCGAGCGCAACAGATCGACTACGTTCTACCGGAAATGGCACGTGGGCCGAATGACCTGCATGCACGTGTCGGCCCCTGCAACTGTGTTGGTCGTGACACGCACGGTTCCGGCCGGGGAGCCAAGGCACAGGGGGCTTTCGTAGGTGCATCGCTCCGCGGCCCGCATGCAGTCGGGATCCATGTCGCATGCCCAGCCCGTTCCGCCTTGTCCAGAATTGCAAATGCCACACTGATCGGTCGTGCCCACGCGGTCCACGACCATCCTGTCGTAATACGGCTCCATGGGCTCGCGACAGTCGAGGGAAACAGTGCGCGAGCATTCCCCGTCGCTGCGCAGGCCGCTTGACGGAAGAAGGGACAGGGAATAGCTCGCCGCGCATTGGAATTGCTCCGGCTCGCACGCGGGCGTCCAAGTGGCCGCGTAGCGGATTCGTCGCTTCTTGAGCTCCAAAGCGGTGCCAACGGCTAGGTTCGTGTCTCAGCTTCGAGGCCAAGTGGTGACTGGATGGGCTGCGGGAAGTCTGGAGCACCACAGGCATCTGACCAGTAGTTCCTCGCGTGGGCGGCGGCCGCCACTCCCATTAGTCCTATGGACGCCGCTACACTAATCAATCGTCGAATCATTGCCAGTACCTCCTTTAATTGCTCGGGCGCAAGTCGATAAGGGCGCGCTAGGGGTGAGACGCAACCTTTGGAGCTTCGCTCACGCGTTGAATGGCGAGGATGTCCTCGTCGCCAGGACGGAGAACGGCGCGGAGGTGCCTGCGTGCCGCAGCTTCGTCCGGGGACTTCGCAAGGTACGCCAATGCAGCCTGGGAACGGATGGCGTAGCTTGGGTGCGCCTTGGCGATCTCGAGCAGCATGTCGAGTGCTCCCGTGCTGCTCATGCCTGCGAGCCCCTCGATCCCCCGAATCGCGGCAAGCCTGGTGGTGTCCTCCATGACGAGAGGCGAGTTCTCGTCATGGGAGTTCCCTCGCTCGATTGTCACGGGGGCGGGATCGTCCCAGATCGCGGATCGGAATAGGCTCAGCGCTGTTGGGTGCTCGAGCTCTGATGCCACGTGCAGGACGACCCAGCGGGCCTTAAAGAAATGGGGGGGGAGCTCGGCAAGGTCCTCTTCGAGGATCTTGACCGCGTCTTCGGCGACTTGCCTAAGTGCATGTAGGGTGGCTTGGTATCGTTCGCCTTTCCGGGCTTCGCGCCGTTGGTAAGAGGAAAAGAAGGCAAGTCCCCGATCCAAGGGCAATGATGGCCACGAGAGTCCAGCGGGCAAGTCGCGCTCTATCCATGAAAGTCCTCCCCAATGGAGGTACCTATTACGAAAGGCGTGCCACCAAGGCCGCGATCGGATAACCGCGCCTTTTTGACGGGATAGGTCTCGGGAGGAAGGGCAGGTGTGGCTTATGGGGCAACGGATTGGGGCTGCAATGTGGACTCCCAGGCCACGCCACAGGTACCGAATGATGGGCACCTGCTTCTGGTCTCGCGGGGTCCAATTGGCAATTGTGCGCAGTAGGTATTGCGCGCGTTGATCAAGGTGAGGGTGTTCTGGATATTGTTGACCAAAGAGCCAATTCAACCATAAAATGCCGGCCGGCTTAGTTCTGGACAAGACTGCGTGCGGTGTCCGTGCCCTGGGAGACATGAGGGCATGATCAGAAACGGGACGGACGATGACGTTACCTGCCGAGCAACGAAATCGTTTTGATCGCAGGCTCCGGGAGAGGCGTCTCCGCGTGGTTGACCTTAGAGTGGGACCCATCTGCGCCCACGCAAGCCACGCTGCCTTGGGCACCGTGGTAGCGTCGGTCGAGGATCTATCCCTACATGGACTTGCGCTCGTTATCGATGGCCAGGCTGGCGGATCCGAGCTGGTCCATGCAGGCGATCGACTGGATAGGCTGACGTTGTCCAGCGCTGACGGGCTCGTCTACGAGGGAGCCGCGGTCGTGCGGCACGTCGGCGAGCGGACCGGCGCCCTGATAGCGGGACTCGAGCTCGAAGGCCCGGGGATTGACCTGGCTGCATTGCACCGTCGTGGTGCCCGGTCGAGCTTCTCAGAAAGGTGGGAAGAAACCCACCACGCGGCCCAGCACGCCCGGGTACGTCCTGACTTCAAGCGTTGGGTCGCGGAGCTTCGCACGTACCTGGAGGTCACAAGAGATTTCCTGTGTGCCGAGGAGAATTCCATCCGGGCCGAGGATAGCCTGACACGCGACGAAGCGCTCGCTGAGTACCTCCACGCGGCAGCCCCCGCCTTTGTTGCGAGGATGAACCACGCCAGTGAGTCGCTCGCACGGCTTGTGGGCGGTTTTGGTGAGGATGAGCATGCCGAGCATCGGGCGTATTGCCGTGCCCACTTGGCCCCTCTCCTAGCGAGCTCTCCATTCATGCGCCGCGCCTATGAGAAGCCGCTTGGCTATGCCGGCGACTTCGAAATGATGAACATGCTTTACCGGGAGCATGCCGAGGGGGAAGGCATGTTCGGCAAGCTTCTCAACCTGTACGCCACTCAAGAGATCGCCGCCCGCGCGAACATCAATCGGATTTCGTACTTGGTCGAAAAGATACGTGCGGCGATTCGGGCCACGAGGGGGCGGCGCCTGCGTGTCGCGAGCATCGGCTGCGGACCGGCGCGCGAAATCATGTCCTTGCTGGAGGAGCAGCCAGTTCTTGGTGGGGCGCTCGATGTCATGCTCCTCGATCAGGAGGAACGGACAATTGCCCACTGCGAGCGCACGTTGGTCCCTCTGGCAAAACGCACGGGTGCCCGCATTCAGTTGATTCGCGAGTCGATCCGACGGCTCCTCACCGGCCATCGACTGTCGAGCGCGCTGGGCGAGCAAGACCTCATCTACAGCGCGGGGTTATTTGATTATCTCAATGAAAGAAGCTTCCGGAGCTTGCTCTCTTCCCTGCATGGCGCCCTAGTCAAGGGTGGGCTCCTCGTCGTCGGCAACGTGGCGGCGCACAACCCCTCGCGCCACGCCATGGAGTATTTCAGCGATTGGTTCCTGATCCACCGATCAGAAGCCGAGCTCAGGGAAATGACGAGCCACTTGTTGCCGACACCCGCGGGCTACCGCGTCGAGGCCGAGCCGCTCGGGGTCAATCTCTTCCTCGTCGTCCACAGGTAACTTGCGATGAGCGCTGGTGAATCGTTCGAAGCCAGCATCTCGCAGCGCAACGTGCGCGGGGCGAGGCTCGGCTGCATGCTGGTGGCGATCCTCATGCCGGTGGGGACCCTGCTCGATCTTGTCACGCAGCGTGACAAGCTTGGGGAGTTCCTGCTGCTTCGGCTTTGTGCTTCGGCTTTTGCGCTTGTCGTGCTCCTTACGACCCGCGCTCCCTGGGCGCGGAAGCACGCTTTTCTCCTGGGCGCTGCGCCGGCAATATTCTGCGCGGCTATCATCGAAGTCATGGTGGAGGCCCTCGGCGGTTACTCGTCGCCGTACTACGCCGGCCTCAACCTGTGCATCCTCGGCGTGGGGTTGGTATTCACCTGGCGCCTCTACCAGGCGGCGCTCGTGTGCGTCCTCATTATTGCGATGTGGCTTATCCCGCCACTCATGGGCGGGAAGCCCATCGACTTGGGGCCTTTTTTTAATAACCTCTATTTCCTCATCCTCACCTCGGTGATTGCGGTGGCGTCCAACGAGAGCCGTTACACCGCCGCACGGCGAGAGCACGATGCGCGCATGCAGCTCGCCCACACGACGGGAGAGCTTTGTGCGGCCCTCGACCGCCTTCAGGAGCTGGACCGCGTAAAGAGCCAGTTCTTCGCGAGCATCTCCCATGAGCTCAGGACGCCTTTGACGCTCATCTTGGCTCCCGTCGAGGAGCTCATCGCGCGCACCGAGACTGGGGCAGTGCGGGACACGCTCCTCATGATACGGCGCAACGCCGAGAGGCTGCTGCGGCTGATTGACGATCTCCTCGATCTTGCCCGCCTCGAGGCGGGGGGCCTCCGCCTGCAAGTCGGGCCCGTGGATCTGCGGGCGCTGGCCGCTCAAGTCGTGGAGGCGTGCAGGCCGACCGCAGAGGCCAAGCGAATCGAGCTCGGATTTCATGTCGAGCCAGGGGTGGAGGGAATTCACGGCGATCCACACCGCCTGGAGATGGTCCTCACGAACTTGATCGGAAACGCGCTGAAGTTCACGCCGCAAGGAGGGCGCATCCGAGTGACCGTGTGCCCGACAAGAGGTGGAGCGAGCGTGCTCGTGTCGGACAACGGTCCAGGAATTGCCGAGGCCGACCTCCCGTTCATCTTCGATAGGTTCTACCAGGCGGATGGCGGCGGCGATCGCGCGCAGGGAGGCGTCGGCATCGGGTTGGCGCTGGCCAAGGAGCTCACGGAGCTGCACGAAGGCACCCTCTCGGTCGAAAGCGAGCTAGGCGTTGCTACGACCTTCACCCTCTGGCTTCCCAAGGGGCGCGATCACTTCCGCCCCGAAGTGATCGAGCGCCGGCGAGGCGTCGTCGAAGGGCACCTCGGATGGCGATCGAGCGACTCCAAGCCTCACGCTCGAGGGGAGCCGACACCCCTTAGAGTCTCCACCGAGACGCTCGAGCTGCCCGACGATGGGCCACTCCTCCTCGACGGCTCTCGCCGTCCGCGGATAGTCGTCGCCGAGGACCAGGACGACCTGCGTGCGTTTGTTCGCGACGTGTTGTCGGAGGAGTTCGACGTGCTGTGCGCCGCTGACGGTGAGGAGGCGCTTGTCCTCGTCAAGCGGGAAGTTCCCGACCTAGTTCTCTCGGACGTCATGATGCCCGGCAAGACGGGCACCGAGCTCTGTCGTGAAATCAAGAACGACGAGGCGCTCAAGAACACGCCCGTCATTCTCCTCACCGCTCGGGTGGGCTCCGACGCGGCGCTCGAGGGGTATGCGATTGGCGCCGACGACTACGTGATCAAGCCATTCCATGCGCGCGTGCTGGTGGCACGGATCAGGGCTCAGCTCCGCTTGCGGGCCCTCGGGCTCAAGCTCGCCGCTAGGGAGAAGCTGGCCGCCGTCGGGACCTTGGCCGCGGGAGTCGCCCATGAGGTGCGCAATCCGGTAAACGCCATCATCAACGCAGCGCAGGTGCTCCGAGACCAGGCACTCTCAACGCCAGCGACCAAGCGCCTGCTCGAGGTCATCATGGACGCGGGCGAGCGAATCTCGTCCATCACGTCGGCCCTCACGGAACACGCACGCCCCGCCGAAGCAGGAAAGACGTCAATATGTGATGTCCGCGCGGGACTCGACGCGACCTTGCGCCTCTTGGAGTTTCGCATGTCGGGGGTGGAGGTCGAGAAACGGTATGAGTCAGATCGCATGGTCGTCGCGCCTCCAGGTGAGCTCAACCAGGTGTTCCTGAACCTCCTGGACAACGCGCTGCGCGCCAACGCCAGGCATATCCGAGTCCAGGTGGCCGACCAAGCCGATCGAGTCGTCGTGCGCATAGGCGACGATGGGCCTGGAGTGCCGCAAGGGGTCGTAGAGCGAATCTTCGATCCCTTCTTCACCACCCGAGCACCAGGGGAGGGTACTGGGCTCGGTCTGTTCCTGTCACAACGAATCGTGAAGAAACATGGCGGCGACCTCCGACTCGAGCGGTCCAAGGGGACGGGCGCAGTGTTCGCCGTTGAATTGCCAGCCGAGGTGGGAACATGGCTTCGATCCTGTACGTCGACGACGACACATTGAACCTGACGGTGTTTGAAGCCGCCTGCGCCGGGGACTTCTCGATCCTCACGGCCACCAACGCCGACGTGGCCCTGGGGATGATGCGGAGGCACGAAGTGGGCGTCCTGCTCACGGATCAGCGCATGCCTGGGATGTCTGGGATCGAGCTGGCAGAGCTGGTCAAGAACGAGTTTCCGGATACGATCCGAATGCTCGTCACGGCATACTCGGATCTCAACGCCACGGTCGATGCCATAAACCGGGGACAGGTCCTTAGGTACCTCCGCAAGCCCTGGGATCCGAGAGAGCTCAAGAACTCGCTCCACGAAGCGCTCGGCGTTTATGAGATGAACCGTCGGATTCGGGAGCTCGAGCGTCGGCTCGTGGAGACCGAGCGCGTCTATGCCCTCGGCATCGTCGCGGCCGGCATCGCCCACGAAATCCGCAATCCGATGAACTGGATCGTGAACAACCTGGCCATGGCCCAGGACAACTTGCGCGAAATAGGCGAGCTCATCCCAGCCGAGGATCCACGCGGCCAGGCTGTGTACGCACGCCTTCGCGACCTCGAGGAGGAGGTCTCGGACGCATTGCAAGGGGCGGCACGGATCACTGACATCGCCAAGGGGATCGAGTTGTCGACCCGAACCCGACAGGAAGATGACGCCGTCGACCTCGCCGAGGTCTTGAGCCTCACGTTGAAGAGCGTTCTCGGTGAGCTGCGGCAAAGATCACAGCTCCGCCTCGACACGCGGCCGGTACCCAAGATTCGCGGGTCCCGAACCAAGCTCGGACAGGTCATCTTGAACTTGGTCGTCAACGCCATCCAGGCGCTACCCAGGCGTCCCCAGGCTGAGAACCTGATTGGTATCAAGCTGGCTCCCGAAGGATCGCGGGTGCGCCTCGAGGTGGAGGACAACGGGACTGGCATCTCGGTCGAGCACCTGGATCGAATTTTTGATCCCTTTTTCACCACCAAGGCCGACAGCGGTACCGGGTTGGGATTAGCGATTTCCAAGAAGATCGTGGAGGAGATGGGCGGAGAGATCCAAGTCCAGAGCGAGCCTGGCCGTGGGACGCGATTCCAGATCACGTGGCCCGCGCTGGCGTCCTCTTGATCAATTCGCCGGATGGTCCCGGCGCACCGCATGCTAGAGTGCCGCCGTGTCGCCCGCCGATGAGCTTGCTCTCTTGCTCCGCCCCGCTGGTGGCGGGCTCTACCTGGTGTCTACTGGCCGCGCGGAGCAAGTGGCGCTTCAGCGCCGCCTGTACGGCGCACGCGACGAGGCCGAGGTGCAGGACAGGTTCCTCCGCGCTCTTTCGCAAGTGGCCTCGGCGCGCGCGGTGATCCTCGGAATCCCCTCGGACGTGGGCGCCGGCTACCAACGCGGCGCGAACCTTGGGCCGCAGGCAATCCGCGCCCGCCTGCTCGACGACGAGCCAGGGTTCTTCTCGCGCCTCGCCTCCGAAGGCGTGGTGGACATCGGCGACGTTTTTGTCGTGCCTCAGCTCCTCCACGACGACATGCTGAGCGAGGAGCAGAAACGGGCGACGCGACGCGCCTTGTATCCCGTGCTGGCGGCCCATGAGGCAAAAGGCTTCCCCGTGTCTCCCCTGTCCATTGCAGAACGGGCGCTCGACCTGGTGTTCCAGCTCAACCCGAGCGTGGCGCCCCTGATCATCGGAGGGGACCACTCGACGGCGTGGCCCGTGGTCGCGGCCATGGCTCGCGTGCGTCGTGAGACCTGGGGGATCGTTCAGATCGACGCGCACACGGATCTCCTGCCTGAGCGGCTCGGGGTCCGCTATTGCTTTGCGACGTGGTCGTACCATGCCAATGAGCTCCTCGGGCGAAGAGGGCGGCTCGTGCAGGTTGGGACGCGTGCCTCGCGGCACGACCGAAGCCATTGGGAGAACGAGCTAGGCGTGCGCCAGTTCTGGGCACGGGAGTGCAACCGAGACCCGTCGGGCACGCTGGATGCCATCCTCGAGCACCTGCATGGCGTTGGGGTGAAAGGGGTCTACTTCTCGAACGACATCGATGGCACCGACGAAGCGCATGCGGACGCGACAGGTACCCCAGAGCCAGGTGGCTTGTCTCCTTCGCTCGTCACGGAGCTCATTCGTAGACTTGGTCGAGAGATAGGTCTCATTGGCGGCGATCTCATGGAGGTAGCCCCCGCCCTTCGCCCTAGGCCAGACAGCTCCTCCCGCACCCTCGCGGTGGCCGGGACCTACTTCCGGGAGACCCTGGCGGCACTTCTCGGAACCCCAAAACCATAGCTTGACTTGATGAAGGAGCACCCATGACGGCCCCTGTTGGCGCTGACATCGAAGCCCTCTGCCACAAGTGCGGCGATTCCTGGCATGTCGTTGTGGCCAAGGTCGGCGACCGCATCGCCAAGGTCCAATGCAAGCAGTGCGGTGGCCAGCACCGGTTCCGCTCTGTCGGTCCCCCGGTGGAAAAGACCGCGCGCCCCCCGAAGACCGCGCGCCCTCCGGTGGAAAAGACCGCGCGCACTGTGAGGGCACGACCGGCTGGTGAAGGGCAGCGCCCTTCAAGAGAACGCCCGACGCCCGCAGCTCCCCAGCCATCCGTCGCGGCGAATGTCTCCCGGCCAATACGGCCCTACCGGCCTGCCGAGAGCTATGAGGTTGGAGATAGGATTTCACACCCGTCTTTTGGTGCGGGCGTCGTCGAAGCCTTTCCCGGTCCCGGGAAGATGCAGGTCTGGTTCGCGTCGGGACGCAAGATCTTGGCGCTTACCAAGGCGCCTTCCACGCTCCTTCCACCGCCGCCACGGACCGGCGAGGAGGAAGGAGAGCAGGGATAAGGAAACACCAGCTACTCTGCTTTCGTCCCCCCACGGTATTGCTCCCGCAGGAGATCCTGCCTGTTTCCCATGGGCTGCGGTGCTCCTCCGATCCATGCCTTTTCGGCACGGGTGGAGAGCTCGAATGGATCACCTGACCAGAGCACCAGGTCTGCCGCCGCCCCTTCCTTCAAGACGCCGCGCCCCTTGAGCCCGAAAAGCGCAGCGGGAACCGACGTCACTGCGGCCAGCGCATCGTCCCACGACAGGCCCTGGGCTACCGCGTTCCCTGCCGCCTGGCGTAGGGTCCGGACCATCATCGCCTCTTCCATGGTCGATAGGGCGACCGCGACCCCAGCTTGGACCAAGATCGCCGCCGCGTCGTCGCGCACGTGCACGCGGTCGAACGAGCTCGGGAGGTTTTCCATGGGGTTCAAGATCACCGGCACCTTGGCCCGGGCAAGATGAGTCGCAACCATCCAGGCTTCGGTCCCTCCAGCAATGATGACGCGCACGTTCAATTCGGTAGCGAGCTTCACCGCGGCCATGATGTCAGCGGCCCGGTCCACGCGCACGACCAGCGGTAGCTTTCCCTGGACGACCTGAGCAAGCGCTTCAAGGTCGAGACGACTGGCAGCGAGCCTTCGCATTTGATTCCGTTCGAAGGCATCCCGCCTTCGCGAGTACTGTGCGGCGTCGTCCAGGAGCTCACGGAGCCGCTCCAGGGCCTTACCGCGCGAACCCGATGCGCTGGCAAGTGCTTCTTCCCCAAGAGCCACGTGCATGGCAACCGGGTCCAAAACGGTGACTTCCTTTAGCGTTCGATCGTGGCCAAGCGTGACCCACGCTGACATCCCAGATACCAGTCCTCCGCGGGGGACCGTGATCACTTGGGTGACACCTCCCGCCCGGGCCACGGGTATCGCTATCGACGCGGGGTTGTAACCGTCCGTGACTCGGTACGCGGCATGCACTGCGCTTTCGCCGCCCGGAAATGCCCCTTCGTTGGTGGACTTGACGAGCCCCACTTCGACGAGCCCAAGCACGGTGAACGAGTCTACGAGCCCGGCTGTGACCACCTTCCCCGTTCCATCGATTCGTCGGGTGCCCGCTGGGACCTGGACGCTGTTCCCCACGGCGGCGATTACGCCGTCCTTGATGAGGACGGTGGCACGCTCGAGTTTTTTTCCTCGCTCCACGTGCACGGTGGCGTTTTCTATGGCGACTGCCTCCGTCGCAGCGTGAGCTGCGTGAACCGCTCCGGACATGGCGAGTGCAAGGATAATGAGCGACTGGAATGGCTTCATGGGGCAGCTCCTTCTCGCGCTGAGTTGCCGATCTCGAAGTCCGTGGGACGGCGCCCCACCCGGCGGTCGAATACCTTGCGTCCGCGCACAAGGACAAGATCCGGGCGTGAGTAGACGGAAAACGGATGGCCGCTCCAAAGGACGACGTCAGCGCGCTTGCCCACCTCGAGCGTACCCGTGACCTTCTCGATCCCAAGGACCCACGCGGGGTTCGCGGTAATCCAGCGGAGCGCCTCGTCTTCACTGATCGGAATCCCAGCCGCACGCCCTGCATTCATTGCCTTTGCAGCTTCCTGGTTCAGGCGCTGAATACCCAGCGACGAATCAGAATGAATAACCGCGCGGCCTCCGGCTTGGGAGAAGAGCGCGGCGTTCTCGGGGATTCCATCGAGCGCCTCCATCTTGAAGCCCCACCAGTCGGCCCAGGTCGAGACCGCGATCCCGTGGCTCACCAGCACGTCCCGGATCTTGTACGCGTCGAGGGCGTGGTGAAACGAGCGGATGCCAAACCCGAGCTCATCCGCTAGGGCCACGAGCTGGAGCATGTCACTCGCGCGATAGCAGTGGAGCTGCACGAGGGTATTCCCCTCGAGGACATCCGCAAGTACCTCGAGCCGCTCGTCACGCGGCGGCGGGCTAGGCGCAGGTACTGGCTTTACACGATCGGGCTTTCCCGCGGCCTTGGCCTGGTCGTCCAGCTCTGCGGCTCGCGCCCGTTTCCTTTCCCACAGGGCCCGTTCACGCTTGTACGTCGAGAGCTTTGCTCGATGCTCGGCCGCTTCGAAAAAGATCGCGCGCAACGTGGCAAGTTCGCCCATCCGTGTCTTTGGCCCCCCTTTTTCCCCATGAAGGCGCTTCGGGTTCTCTCCGCAGGCCATCTTGAGGGTAGGGGGTGCATCTGGAAAGCGAACGTCTCCCGCCCCACGTCCCAGGCGCATTTCCACGGTGAGGCCAAGCCCGCCGATGAGGTTCGCCGATCCCGGAAGGATTTGGGCCACCGTCACTCCGCCCGCGCTCGCACGGGTAATCGCCGGATCTTGGGGCCAGTACGCGGACACCACGGAGGCGCTGGGCGTCACGACCTCGGACATCTCATTCCCATCGCTGTTCGCGTCTACCCACGGGGCGGGGTACACGCCAACATGCGAATGGGTATCGATGATCCCGGGCGTGACGAATTTCCCCTGGGCATTGATTTCCTCGGCACCGGGTGGGGCAGGGGTAGAGTTGTCGCCCACGGCTGCAATCACATCGCTCTTGAGCACGATGGTGCCGTCCTCGATCCGGCGACCAGTCGCGGTGAGGATTGTCGCGTGGCGAAGAACCAACGCGGGGTGGGCGGGTTCTTGCGTGGCCAACTGGGGGGAAGGGCGTGGCTTGGGGAACGCTGGCTCGGGGTCATGCCAGTCCTCTTCCTTGATATCTAGCTCGATGCTCTCGTTCTTGTCCGGCGTGGTCGGTGCTGGCGGAGCTTTTTGGCAGCTCACGAGCCCACCCGCGAGCAGAAGGGGGAGAACGCCCGGTGTGCGCATGGCGCCGCGTTTTAGCAAATATGTGGTGCGCTTGCTACAAGCGCCGGCCGACCCGTCTGGAATGCTTGGGGTATGGAAAAATGCGCTGTGACAGGAATGCACTGTTCAGCGGGGTGGGATGACCCGGCCGGCGACCCGAGTAGCCATGGAGAGTACGTCATTTCAGCGTGTTAGGTCGCAGCCGCGTTGGTCTGAAGGTTGCTACTCCGGAGTGATGTGTCGGTTACTAGCGTAGATGAAGCGACTCAGACGGACTGGGTGACCGGGTTGGCGCAAGCCACATTGGTTCTCAACCTCCTGGACGGCGTATTCACCCTTCTCGTGGTCTTGTCTGGGCTAGCGGTAGAGGCGAACCCATTGATGGGACGACTCTTGGACCTCGGCCCGGTCCAGTTCATGGTAGGCAAGACGGCCCTCGTATCCATGGGAGTCTGGCTGCTGTGGCGGATGCGTTCCAATCGCCTCGCCGTAGCAGGTCTCATGGCCACCATGGTGGTTTACGCCCTCCTCGTCCTTTACCATATCCAAGCGACGACCTTTGGGACCGACACCCTTTGGTCCGTGCTCCTCCCGTGAACCAACCCCATACCTTCTCCTGGATTAGGTAGACCTGCCTCCATAGGTTGGCGATACTAGGGCGGATGCGCGCAGGTGATGTGGTCGCCGAGCGCTTCGAGCTCGAGAGCCTCGCGGCGACGGGGGGCATGGGAGTGGTCTGGAAGGCTAGGGACCGCCATGCAGGTGCGCCCGTAGCCCTAAAGATCCTCCAAACCCAGAGCTCGGGCCGGGCTGACCGCTTCCAGCGTGAGGCGCGGGTGCTGGCCGAGCTGTCACACCCAGGAATCGTGCGGTATATCGCCCACGGAACCACGATGCCAGGCGAGCAGTACCTGGCCATGGAGTGGCTCGAAGGCGAGGATTTATCCGAGCACTTGGCCCGTGAGCAGCTCTCGGTCGCCGACTCCATTGTCCTCGCAGGACGAGTTGCCGAGGCCTTGGCAATTGCCCACTCGCACGGAATCGTCCATCGGGACATCAAGCCGAGCAACCTGTTCCTCCCCGATGCGGATATCCAACGCGTCAAGATCCTCGATTTCGGCGTGGCGCGGTTTACCCGAGCCCTCGATTCCGCCACGCGAACCGGGAATCGCGTAGGCACGCCAAGGTACATGGCGCCCGAGCAGGTGCGCGGCGCCAAGGACCTCGACGCGCGCGCGGACGTTTTCGCCCTCGCCTGCGTCCTTTACGCGTGCTTGGTCGGTCGCCCTGCGTTTGTGGGCGAGGACGAAATGGCGGTGCTCGCCAAGATTCTCCTCGAGGAACCGCCGCGGGTGTCGGAGCTTCGCACCGGCATCCCCCGCGAGCTCGAGGCCCTCCTCGTGCGCATGCTGTCAAAGGATCGCAAGGGACGGCCGAAGGACGGCGCGGCAGTGGCGGCAGAGCTGGCCCTGATCAGCGCAGTGTCTGTCGGCGACTTGTCGCCAGCTCGTTCTCGAAGCGAAGCTCTTACAGAGGGGGAGCAGCGACTCCTGAGCGTCATCCTGGTAGGGAGGCAAGACCGTTCGCCAGAGAATCCCGCACTCTCGATCTCGGTCCCCGAGTGGGGTGAAATGGCCCAGAGGACCCGTGAGCTCACCGCAGCAGCGCACCGCCACGGCGCTCGCCTCGAGGAGCTGGCCGACGGATCTGTGGTCGTGACCGTGGCTGGGCGGGGCATGGCAACGGACCAGGCGGCCCAAGCTTCTCGCTGCGCGCTGGCCATGCGGGCGATCGCTCCGCACAGCCCCATGGCGCTCGCAACTGGCCGGGGCGTCGTCTTGGGTCGGCTCCCCGTCGGGGAAGTCCTGGACCGTGCGGCGCGAATCATGCGCGCCTGGATGCGGCGTGAGAGGAGCGGCCCTGCCGCAACGGGTGGGGTGGCGGCAAGCGCGGCCATTCCGATTGACGAGGTGACCGCCGGGCTCTTGGACACCCGCTTTGACGTGGGCGGGGACGACGATGGGCTACTGCTCAGGGCGGAGCGAGACATCGCGGAGTTCCACAGGACGCTCCTAGGTCGTCCGAGCGCCTGCGTTGGGCGGGAGAGGGACCTCGGTATCCTCGTCGGGATTTTTGATGAATGCGTCTCCGAGCCGGTGGCGCGGGCGGTTCTCATCACGGCGCCTGCAGGCGTTGGGAAGTCCCGCCTGCGCTACGAGTTCTTGCGCAAGATTCGGCAGCGCGGGGAATCCGTCGAAATCCTCATCGGCCGGGGCGACCCCATGCGTGCGGGCTCCCCCTTCGGCATGATTGCACCTGCCCTCCGCCGGACGGCGGGCGTCTTGGACGGTGAGCCCTTGGACGTGCGGCGCCGCAAGCTGGCGGCCCGGGCCGCACGGCATGTACCCGTGTCTGAGCGTCCACGGGTCGCCGAGTTCCTAGGCGAGCTGGTCGGGATTCCCTTTCCCGACGAGGACAGCGTCCAGCTCCGCTCGGCGCGAAAGGACGCCATGCTCATGGGCGACCAAATGCGCCGCGCGTGGGAGGATTGGCTGGCGGCCGAGTGCGACGCGCAGCCCGTCCTGGTTGTTCTTGAGGACCTACACTGGGGCGATGTACCGACGGTGAAATTCATCGACTCGGCCTTGCGCAACCTGGAGGACTGTCGTCTCATGGTCCTCGCCCTGTCGCGGCCCGAGGTGCACGACCTCTTCCCGAAGCTTTGGGCAGGCCGACCGGTGACCGACATCCAGCTCGGCCAGCTCACGCGCAAGGCCTCGGAGAAGCTCATTCGCGAGGCGCTGGGCAAGCGCGCCACGCCCGAGGTGATCGGCGGCATCGTCGAGCGGGCCCAGGGGAACGCCTTTTTCCTGGAGGAGCTCACCCGATCCGTGGCAGAAAGCGGCGAGACCGCGTTGCCAGGCACCGTGCTCGCCATGCTGCAGGCGCGCCTCGAATCTCTGCCCGCCGAAGCGCGGCGCGTCTTACGTGCTGGGAGCGTTTTCGGCCAGGTGTTTTGGCATGCGGGCGTCGTGGCGCTTCTCGGTGGGGAAGGGGCAGCTGCCCAAGCCGACGAGTGGTTGCAGGAGCTCGTGGAGCGCGAGGTGATCACCCGGCGAACGGAAGGGCGCTTCCCAGGGCAGGTGGAGCACGTGTTTCGGCACGCCCTCCTTAGGGACGCGTCATATGCCATGCTCACGGATCGAGATCTTGCGCTGGGGCACAGGCTCGCCGGCAAGTGGCTCGAGCAAGTGGGGGAGAGCGACGCCATGCTCTTGGCCGAGCACTTCGAGAGGGGCCAGGAGCCGACGAGGGCGATCGCGTTCTTCCGCCGTGCCGCGGAGCAGGCACTCGAGGGGCACGACATCAAGCAGGTCATTATCCGTGCGGAGCGGGGCCTCTCGCTTGGCGCTACGGGCGACGGGCTAGGGGCGCTCAAGCACCTCCAAGCCATGGCGCATGAGTGGTGCGGCGACAACGCCGAGGCCGAGACCTGCGGTCTCGAGGCCATGAAGTGGCTCCGAAGGGGCAGCCCACTATGGTACGACGCTGCGGCCGAGGTGGCCATGGTCAGCGGTCGCCTCGGCAACTACAAGAGGCTCTTGGCACTTTCACACGCACTCCTCGAGATGGGGAACGGCAGCGAAGCCACCGGTTCCAGCGTCATCGCCCTGTGCGTCACGGCGTCAGAGCTCGTGCAGGCAGGGCAGCGAGAGCTGGCTGACGCGCTTCTGGCTAGGGCTAGGGAGACAGGCGCCGAAATCTCGCAGCGAGAGCCGGCGGCCAGAGGCTGGCTGCACCGGGTCCAGTCCACGCGCGCCCTCATCCTTGGCGATCCGGCGGCCTGCTTGCACCACGCCGAGCTATCTGCCCAGTCGTTTGCCGAGGCTGGCGACTTGCGGAACGCATGGTGTACCGGCCAGGTCAATGCGGGCCTCGCATGCTTGGAGATCGGCGATTACGCCCAGGCAGAGCGTGCCTTGAGGGATGCCCTGGCTACTGCCGAGCGACTCGGCGTGCAGCAGACTGCCTCGGTCGCCAAGCAATACCTCGGGCTTGCCTTGGCACGCATGGGCTCCCTCGAGCAGGCGCGCCTGGTCGAGACGTCTGCGCTCGAGGAATTCACGGCATACGGCGATCAGCGATGCGCCGGAATGGCGCGGATCTACCTGGCCCAGATCCTGGAGTGGTGGGGGGATCTCGGTGAGGCCGAACGCGAGGCGCGTGGGGCGTGCGAGCTCCTTAGGCCCGCACCGCGCACCCAAGCCCATGCGCTCGCGGTCTTGTCGCACGTTCTTCTTGCGGGCGGGCGGACAAATGAGGCCCGGGCCACGTCGGCACAGGCCTTGGCCATGTTGGAGGCGCTGGGTGGAATCGACGAAGGGGAGGTCCTCTTGCGCCTGGTCGATGCCCAGGCTCGACGCCAGGCGGGCGACAAGAGCTCCGCACGGGCGGCCATCCTCGAAGCACGCGACAAGCTCCTTGCCCGAGCCGAAAAAATCGGCGATACCGCATCTCGTCAGAGCTTCCTGGAGCGAGTCCCAGAAAATGCGCTCACCCTTGAGCTGGCCCGGGACTGGTTCGAAGAAAATTGAGACCACAAATGCCCCACGTTCCCAAAATGTCGACAAGGCGCAAGCTCGCGATCGCCACCTGGAACGCCCCGCGTGAGGGGAGCATCTTTGGCAGGCTGACGGTCAACGCCACGGCGCTCCTCGCGTACCTGGAAGGACTTCGTCACGCGAGCGGAGAAAAGGTGACCATCACCCATCTCGTTGGAAAGGCAATTGCGGAGGCCCTCAGGCACGCGCCATCGCTGAACGGTCGGATCTCGCTCGGCCGCTTTGTGCCCCACGAGACCATAGACATCGCCTTCCTGGTGGCCATGGAAGAAGGCGCCGACTTGGCAAAGGCCAAGGTGGCGTCGGTAGACAAGAAATCGGTGGTGGACATTGCGCGAGAGCTGCGGGCCATGGCCGAGCGCCTGCGCAGGCGTCGAGATCAAGACTTCGAAAAAAGCACGAACGTGCTGCGGTGGCTTCCGACCTGGATCATCAAGCCGCTCACCCGTGTCTTCGGTTGGTTATCGGGCGCCCTCGGTATTTCCGCTCGCATGCTTGGACTCGAGCGATTCCCATTCGGCTCGTGCATCGTCACGAACGTGGGCATGTTTGGGATCGACGAAGGGTTCGCCCCGCTCGTCCCGTTCGCCCACGTCCCCATGGTCGTGCTCGTCGGTGCGGTGAGCGAGAAGCCTGCCGTGGTGGACGGCCACGTCGTTGCGCAGCCCCAGCTGACGCTCACTGCGACCATCGACCATAGGTACATCGAGGGGTACCACCTGGCGACCGTGGCCCGGGTCGTCAAGGATCACCTGGAAAACCCCGACAAGTTCGCTTCCTGAGGGGGAATCAAAGTGCGCATCGCCCTTGTTCGTGGCATTCCCGATAGCTTTTCGGAGAGCTTGAAGCTCGAAGTGCCTAAGACCCCCATCCACGTGGGGCGAGCCAAGGAGCAGCACGGCAGGTACGTCGCCGAGCTCATGCGCCTCGTGGACCGCGTCATCGAGATCCCTGCCGACCCACGCTTCCCCGACTGCTGTTTCGTCGAGGACACGGCCGTTGTCGCTGGCGACAGGGCCGTAATCACCCGTCCCGGCGCGCCTTCACGCAATGGCGAACAGGAGCAGGTCGGTGTGGTGCTCGGCAGTCTAGGGCTCGCGACAACCGCGATGACCCCGCCCGCCACTCTCGACGGAGGGGACGTGCTCCGGGTGGGAAATCATGTCTTCGTCGGTCGTTCGAGCCGGACGAACGAAGCGGGCATCGAGCAACTCGCCAGGGTATTTTGCGACTACCAAGTCCATGCGGTTCCCGTCGATTACGGGCTCCACCTGAAGTCCATGCTGAGCCTGGTCGGGGAGTGGAACGTCGCGGTGGCGCGCTGCCCGGCTGGCGAGCGCGCGGCGCACGTGATCAAAGACAAGGTCCCCGACATGCGATTCACGTGGTTGCCTGATCTGCATGCCGCGAATTGCTTGCTCATCGGCGAAAACCTGATCCACCTCGCCGGGTATCCCGCGAGCCGCGGCGTGCTCGAAGGCACGGGCAAGACTCTCCTCGGACTCGACATGGGAGAGCTCGAGAAGGCCGACGGCGGGCTGACGTGCTTGTCGATCGTGGTTGAGCGCTAGCGAATCCTATCCCGCATCCGGGCAGTGCGGCGGTGCGCCGTCGCGGTTGCCTGGCTGCACATCGTGGCAGGGACCGGGAGGAGCGCCTGCGGCATCCGAGTGATCCACGGGTCCATCCATGTCCGCGTCGCCGCCCGCTGCGTCTTCGGAGCCCGCGTCGATGCTACCGTCGCCGTCGCTGCCATCGTCCACTCCGCCATCGTCGGATGGCATGGCATCTGGACGAGGCGAGGCGTCGGGCGTCCAAGGGGCACCGTCCGAGCTCGTGCTCGCGTCCCTGCTACCGGGATCATGGCCTGCGTCAGGCCCTTGCCAGGGCGGCATGTGCTGGTCGCAGCCCGGGCAACCTCCAAGGAGGAACCCGAGCACCAGGGCCAAGAATCCGTTGATTTTCCAGGACATCATGGTTTCTCCACTCGCTTACTCGATGTCATGCTCTGCCAGCCTGCGGTAAAACGTTCGCCGAGGAATGCCGAGCGCCTGGCATGCTCGCGACTTGTTCCACCCGTGCTTCTCAAGCGCCTCCACTATCTGTTGCTTCTCCCTTTCCAGGCGTTCCATCTTGGCCGAGACCGGAAGACCGGCTGCCTGAGCGCCTCGTGGCACGCCCCTCTCATCGTCGAACAGCAGCGAGAAATCCCCCACATCGAGGACCTCTGCATCAGCCATGACGCAGGCGTTCATCAACGCGTGCTCGAGCTGCCTCACGTTCCCCGGCCACGGGTACTCGCGCAGGCGCCGCATGGCCCGCCGGGTAATGCCCTTCTTCGACGTGCTCGTGCGCGCCGCGATCAGTGCCAGGAAGTGGTCCACGAGGAGCACCATGTCGTCTGCTCTCTCCTTGAGAGCCGGGAGGTAGATCGGGACGACATTCAGGCGGTAGAAGAGGTCCGCGCGGAATTTCCCAGCTGCCATGAGCTCGTCCAACGGGCGATTCGTCGCGCAGATGAGCCGCGCACAGGCGCGCACGTCCTCGGTGCTCCCGACCGGTCGGATCGTCTTCTCCTGGACCGCGCGGAGGATGGCCACCTGCATGCGCGGCGGCGTGTCTCCGACCTCGTCGAGGAACAGCGTCCCGCGATTCGCCACCTGGAACAACCCGCGGCGATTCCTGTCTGCACCGGTGAAAGCGCCGCGCACGTGCCCAAAAAGCTCGCTCTCGAGAAGAGACTCGGGAAGCGCGCCGCAGTTCACGCTCACCATGGGCTCCTTGGCTCGGGGGCCGTGCTGATGAATCGCGCGGGCGACCAGCTCCTTGCCCGTGCCGCTATCGCCGAGGATGAGCACGGGCGCATCGATCTTGGCGGTGCGTTCGATGAGCTGAAAGACCGACTCCATGGCCGGGGAACGGCCCACGATCCCAAATTGCCCCGTAGTCACCTGCAGCCGGCGGCGCGCCTGCTCCAAGTTGCTGCGGGTGATGGCCAGCTCTTCGGTGCGTTCCTCCAGGAGTTGCGTGCGCTCGGCAAGAAGTCCCTGGATCTCCCGGCTGGCGCGCGCCAGTTCCTCGGCGCGGCGCGCGTTTTCCTCGAGCAGGCGCGCGTTGCAAAGGAGGATTGCGACCTGGTCACCAAAGGCCAGGAGGAGCCGCAGGTCTGACTGGGTGAACCGCCCAGGTTGGAATCGACTTTCCATGTACAGCACGCCCGCAGGTCGCCCGACGACGTGAACGGGAATGCAGAGAATCGCCTCCAACTTCAGCGCGTGCACGGATCCGATTTCGGCGAGCTGAGGGTCTTGCCAAGCGCTCTGGCTGACGACGGGCTCGCCGGTCTTGAATACCTTTTCGGCGATGGACCTCGAGTAGGAAAGACTGCTGCCCGAGGCCGCCCTGGTCGAGGAGAGCTCTTCCATGGGCAGGTTGCGGGCGACCACCACGTCGAGCCGGTGCGCGTGAACGGCACCTTCCTCCCCGTGCGGCGCCAAGAGGAGGAACCCGCGCTCGGCGCCAGTGAGCTCCACGGCCGTGTCCATGGTGAGCTCGAGCAGGCGCGCCATGTCCCGCTCGCTGCTCATGCGCCGGTATATCTCGAGCAGTCGATACAGTCTTTCGGCATCAGGGGGGGCGCTCGCGGATGCGAGGGTGCGTAGTCCTCGCGGGGACCTGACCGAGCTGCGAAGGCTCCTGCGCCGGGGGTCTTGCCAGAACGAGGCTTGGTGTTGGGACGGGAGACCGCTTGCCATGGACTCGAGAATCGAGCAGGCCTGTGTCCGGTGCTCCTCGGCAGCGTGAGTACTCCCGAGGAGCGCGTGGACCGTCGATGCGGTGGCGTGGAGAGACCATGACGCGTGCCGCGCCCCCTCGAGACGCACGGCAGAGAGGGCGCCTTCTAGCTCGGAGAGCTGCTCCAGCGCCGACGACGTATTCCCCATGCGGGCGAGCAGCTCGGCGCGCAGCGCCAGGCGGCGCCCCCGGGACCCGGGGTCGGGGTCTTGCTGGAGCGCCTCGGCTTGAGAGAGCGCGTGGTCGCAAGCGGATGGCTCGGAATCGTCCCAGTGGCCGCCCCGGCGGCGCTTTTCCAGGTGGAGCTCCGCCAAGTCGAGCCAGGTCTCTGCGGCGTTCAAGCGGTCGCCAATCTTGACGAACAAGTCGCGAGCTGCCGAAAGATCACGTGCCGCGGCCGCCAGGTCGCCGCTCCGTGCCGACAGAACCCCGAGGAGCGCGACGGCGCTCGCCTCGTAGAGGGGCAGGCGCAGTCGCCCGGCTGCGATGAGCACGGCACGAAGCTCCACGCGGGCCTGCTCCCATGCACCGATTTCGAGGAGAACGTGCGCCAGGTTCCGCCGGGCCCAGGTACCCGGCGCGAGGGCCCCCGCCGCATCGAGGAGCGACACCGCTGCAACCAGGTGTTCCAGGCACTTCCCATGATCCCCAGAATAGAAAAGGAGCGCCGCAAGGTTCATGCGCAGGGTCCCGATGCGGACCACGTCCCGCGCCTCCTCGGCCGCATGGAGCGCTGTGCGGTATTGCTCTTGCGCCCTCGCGTAGGCTCCCCTTCGCCAGGACAGGTTGGCCGCGTGGTTCCACAACGTGGCCGAGAGCTGCACGTTTCCCTGTGACCTGGCCCCCGTGGCGGCTTCCTCCAGCTCGAGCACCGCCGTGGGATCGTCCTCGAGCGTACCCCTGGCAAGCGCCCGTGCACAGGCGAGGTCAGGAGGAGGTGGCGTGTTCCCGAGATCAGCGACGGCGCGGTCGGCCACGTGCAGCGCGCGCGCAGCCTGACCGCGCTTGATGAGCACGTGGGTCAGCTCGCGCACCGCGGTAGAAGTGGCCTCGGACACGGGCCGACTCTCAGCGACCGCCGAGAGCAGGTCGCAGGCTCCGTCGAAGTCGCCTGCCTCGCTGCGTGCCCTGCCCAAGGTTAGGCGGGCCTGCGTGAGCTTCTCGCTCGCGATCTCCGGAGCCTCGAACAGGGGCGCGAGAGAGGCGGACGCGCGTGTCGCGTCACCCAGGAGGCGGGCTTGCTCCCCAATCTTCAGGCGGCAATCAATGGCGAGCGCCTCGTCGCAGAGGGGGAGAATGGCCTCGAAAAGCTCGAGCGCCGCGCTGTGATCTTGAGCCTCTGCGAGCCTGTCGGCAACCGCCATGGCCCTCGTGGTCCCTCGCTCGCGGTCCTGCGAAAGGACGTCATGGCGGGCGAGCACCTCATCGCTCGCCCCCTCTGCCTCGAGCGCCCGTGCGCACTCCGCGTGCAATTCCCGCCTGGCATGAGGCGAGAGCCGGTCGTACACAACCCGGGCGGTGGCACGTCTTGCCACATGGAGGGCGAGCGAAGGGTCGTGCACGACGAGCCCCCGTTCCATGAGCGAGCATGCGCTTTTCATGAGCCCGCCAGGGTGCCCACCGCCGAGGTGGCGAAGTATCTTTTCAGATCCCGGCCCTCCAAGGACCGCAAGGACAGACAAGAGCCGCGCTTCGTCTTCTGAGCACTCGAGGAGCTCTTGCTCGACGATCTCTTCGAGCCGAGAAGGCAGTCCGATCGTCTCGAGCGTCCCGTGCGGAAGCTCCCGCTCGCAGAGCTTCTTGAGGGTCTCGACGAGGTAAAGAGGGTTACCACCGGTGTGCTCGAGCAGCTTCTCTGCCAGGCGGTCGTCGCGAAGACCCAGAGCACTCTCGACGAGGGCTTGAACTTCGGTAAGGTCCAGAGGGCCAAGCACCACGCGCGGGATCTCCCCCATGGGGAGGAGGCCACTATCCGTGGCGACGGGCGCGTCGTGAGGGGAGGGCCGCCTCGCACACGCCATGAAAAGTCGAGCATCCTTGGGCAGCGCGTGGGCCAGGTACCGAAGAAGCGCGCGTGACGTGGCGCTCGCGTGGTCCACGTCATCGGCCACGATGACCAAGGGAAACTCTCGAGTCACCTCTTCGAGGAACTGGGTGATCGCCGCAAAGTGCCCGAGCTGGGTCGGTGTCGAATCCGCGTCGGGCAGGGCACGGCCGCACAGCGCTGAGATCTGCGCCAGGGCGGCGCCCATGGCTCCCAGCGCCGTTCCCTGCGCGGAGGAATCGGCCCGGACCACCTCTGCGCCGGCGAGCTCGGCGCGGAACGTCAGCTCCAAGAGGGTGGTGCTTTTCCCAGTCCCAATGTCCCCAACGATTTCGACCAGGGGTGGGCCGTCATGACCGGCGAGTCGACGCTCGCACATGCGCTCGAGGATGCCCACTTGCGGACGGGCGCCAGGCAGCACGAGGACCGCGGATCGGCGGCGAGGTGGTGGACGCTTCGTCGCCGCAAGCTCGTCCGCACAGCACTCCAGGGCGGCGGCGGCCTCGGCGGCGGTGGGGAAACGCTCGTCAGGGTCGATCGCGACGAGCCGCAGGAAGGCCCGTGCCAGGGATTCTCGGACGCTTGGGATACGCTCGGCGAGCCCATGACGAGATGACGCCTGATGCCACGCGACGATGTCACCGCCCCGGGCCGAGCCCCACGGGAATCCTCCCGTGGCGAGCTCGAACAGCGTGATTCCAAGCGCGTAAAGGTCGGAGCGCCGATCCACTGGGCGTGCCGCGAGGATTTCGGGTGCAAGGTACGCGAGGGTTCCCGCGGCGATTCGGGCGTGCTCGACCGTGACGAGGCCGAAGTCGATAAGCTTGACCGAGCCAGACGCTTCGACGATGCAGTTCGCCGGCTTGAAGTCGCCATGCCGAAGTCCGGCCCGATGCAGCACGTCTAGCCCGCGAGCTGCGTCAGCGAGAAGGCGGCAGACGGTCGGCAGCTTGGGCTCGTAACCGAGATCGAAGGTGGCCTGCTTGAGATCCACGCCTTCCACCAAGTCGCGGGTGAGGAAGTAGCCCCCGTCGGTGAACAGCGAGCTTCCTGGCGGGATGCGGCCAAAATCGTACACGCGGCAAAGCACTGGGTCGCGCAGGACCGCGAGAACCCGGAACTCCTCGCGCAAGCAGGCCAAGAGGCCGTCTTCTCCGCCCTTTGCAGGAAGGGCTTTCAGGGCCATCCGCACCCCGCCGTTGCCAGCCAGGAGGTCGAGGACCTCAAAGACACTCGCAGACGCACCTGTGCCGAGAGGCCGGACGAATTGATATCGGTTGCGAAGGAGAGTGCTCACTTAGGCACAGATTGGCACGCCTGTGGCCATGTAGGGAAGGGGCAAGGGACCGCTTGTATTTTAGGCAATCCACCCGGGCTGTTAGCGCACCAGGCGAAGCACGGTAAGGGAAGCCGAAAGGACGATAACCAGTGCCAGGGCGATGCCGAGCCACGCCTCCCACCCGAGGCGCCCATGCGCTCTCCGCGAGAGGATGGACTCCGTGGCGTGGTCGGCTTGGACCGGGGCATCTCCTGCGTGGCGCCCCACCAGCTCTACCGTAGGGAGAAGCGCAAGGTCTTGCGCAGGCTTCGGTCCTTGCAACGGAGCCGTGTCCGCGCTCCTGCATGTTCCGCGTGCAGGTGGTACCCAGCGCTGAACGAGCGCCGCCAGCTCCTCGCGCGAGAAGTGGGGAGCCGTGTTGCCCAAGTACGTCGAGAGCGCAAGAACCATGGCTCGAGCGGTCGGGTACCTCTCGTCACGCCGAAACGAGAGGGCGCGCATGGCGATCGCTTCCAGCTCACGCGGCGCCGAGGGATTCAAGACCGAAGGGGGAAGGGCCTTCGCCCCCTGGAGACGGGCCATGACCGCCGGTTCGGATTGGTCTGGAAATGGCACCTGGCCAGCGAGGAGCTCATAGAGGATCGCCCCTAGGGCGAACACGTCGGCCCGCGCGTCCACGGGCTCACCCGCGAGCTGCTCGGGTGCCATGTAGACGAGCTTTCCGAGCACCATCCCGCTCGCCGTGCGGACCTCGCGTCCACGGGCTAGAGCAATGCCGAAATCCGTGATCTTCACTTCTCCGGCGCGCGACAAGAGGACGTTCTGCGGGGACATGTCGCGGTGGACGATGCCGAGCCACTCCCCCCGGCGCCCCCGCGCTTCGTGCGCGTGCGCCAGGCCCCGGGCTGCTTCTGCTAGCACGAAGGCGCAGGCAGCGGCGGGGAGCCGCATGGAGGCCGAAGCCATGCGGTTGGAGAGGGCGCCCAAGTCCAGTCCGTCGACGTGCTCCATTGCCAAGTAGGGGCGCCCATCCATTTCGCCAAGCTCGAAAACCTGGGCAATACATGCGTGCGACAGCATGCTCGTCACGCGCGCCTCCTCCTTGAACCTCCTTACGAGCTCCGCGCTTTCGCCCAGGGCAGGGAGCATGCGTTTTAGCGCGACCGGCTTGGCAAACCCCGCGTTTCCGCAAAGAACCGCTCGATGCACCTCGGCCATTCCGCCAGAGCCGATTCGCTCCATGAGCAAGAACTTCCCGTGCCGGGAAGGGGTTGGCATTGAAGAATCCACGGCAATGGCTTTATAGCGTACCCGTGGGGGGATGTTCGCTCGTTATATGTATTGACGCCTGACAGTGGTCCCGAATACGTTTCCCGGGTGCGGCGCTCGTGGCTTTTCCTGACGTTCGTGGTGCTATGTGCTGGTTGCCAGAAGAAGCTTGATACGGAGCGGAAGCCGGTCGACACGGGGACCCTCGGCGAAACCGTGTACACGCTCACGTGCAAGCGCATCGCGTACAAGGAGGATCTCGTCGACGGCGACGGGGTGGTCGACGTGGCGGGTGACAAGTACCGGGACGCCTGCCGCCATGGCACCGAGCTTCCGACGGATAGTTATTCGTCGATACGCGCGCTCCATGCCAGCCGCAAGGGTCTAATCGACGCCATTGACGCAATCTTTCCGTCCGCATTTCTGCCCGAATTGCAGGCGTACCTGTCTTCCAACGAGTTCCTGCGTCTCTATGACAACGGGACCGTCGAGAAATCGACGGGCAAGCTGGTCGAGCTGTTCGAGCTCCTCGCGTCTGACCCCGACTTTGCGCCGGCGTTGGCGCGTCTCGAGGGTAGGCTTGGTTACCGGCCCTTGGCCGCGGCCATGGGGGTCGTGCGGGCGGTCGCCAAGTACGATGGGCTCGAGCACCTCCTAAAAGTGCTCGTGGATGCCATTAGCGAGGGAGGGTCGGCAAGGAAGGAATTCCAAGGCCTGGCACGCGCCCTTGCCCGCGGGCTTCAGAACGCCGAGAAGACCGAAAACCCCGCTTCTTCCGACCGTTCCCTCCGCTTGGCGTTGGGCCTTCTCTTGGACGAGTCGGCGTTCCTAGGGACTGGGCGGCCGCATCCCCTGGTGCAAAGAGACGTCCGGGGACTTGCACTGGTGGCCCAGGATCCGTCGACGAGCCAGCTCCCGGAGCCGTTTGCAGACATGGATGGCGACAGTTTTGCCGACGCCGATTCCATGGGGCGGTTCATAGACGAGAGTGGCCAGAAGGTCACCGCGCCCTCACCATTTCCCACGCCCGAGATCACAGACAACGCGCCCGCCCGCGACGACATGGGGCGAGCGCTCGTCGCGCCAGCAGGGCCCGCAATGTATCGCTACCGCGACCTCGATCGGTCGCTCCTCGGGGCCCTCCTACGGGAGGCCCCGAAGATCCTCGATCCGCAGCGCGGGACGGGCTTGAATCTCCTGCGTGGCGCCTCGGCGCTCGTCGGGCCAAGGCTCCTCGTGCGACGAGGCTATGCGAGCGGGGGCGAGCTCGAGTACCGCGGGTATGACACAGCCTCATCGCCGCTCCTCGACATCATCCATGGCGCCCTGTCCATGGTCGCCTACCGTGATATCGACGACACGCTCGCGCTGGTGCGCAAGCTCTTGGTCGAGCACGAGTCGCAGGCATCCAGGTTGTTCGAGGCCGCCATGGCGGTCGCTGATCTTGGCGATTTCTACCCTTCCGCCCGCCTGGAGCCGAAAACCGAGCTTTTCGACGATCTCGCGGGCGTGGTCAATGAGATCCTGGCTGTGCCCGGGCTGGCCGAAGATCTCATGCGTGCTCTCGAGCTTCCCCAGGTACAGGAGCTCGCAAAGCGATTCCGGGACTTCATGCTGTACAAGGATCAGATCAACGTCGACTCGTCCGGTTCGCCATACCCGCTCACGGGGAGCCTAAAGACGAAAGTCGATAGGAGCCAGCAGGACTCTGGCTACAACCGTTCCCTGATGCAGCGGCTCCTGCACCTGATTTATGACTCGGATGGGCTGGAGGTGTGCAGCAAGGCAGGAGCGGTGATTAAGGATCCGATTACTAATTGGATAACGCTCGCCACGTACGACAAGCGCTGCGACCTCATGAAAATTCCCAACCTCGCTGTCTTCTACCTGCAGTCCATCGTCTACCTCAAGGACCAGAACGGCAACGTGGTTCACGACAAGAAAGGCCGCCCGGTTCCAAAGGCTGACCTGAAGCTCAACCTGAAGCCACTTGGTATCGCCGCAAGGCTCGTCACCGACGACCTCCTCGAGGACGAATCGGGAATCGACGGATTCCGCCACCACCCCACGCCCCACGCACTGAACCGCGTCCTCCTAGTAGACCCATCGCCCGAGTTCATCGCGAACACGATGGATCCGATCGTCTGCAAGGATGGCGACACATTCATCGCCGCGCACAACGGCACGTTGCCCGTCTGGGAGCTGAACGGGTTCTACGACCAGATCCGGCCCATTGCGCAGGCGTTCGCGGATCACGAGGCCGAATACCTTTTCATTAAGGTGCTTTCCGTCTTGCACACCCACTATCCGTCGACAAAGTCGCTCCAGCATCAGCCCACCGGGCACGGCGCGGCCAAGCGATCGAACCTCCAGTCCTACGAGCCCATGCTCGCGGAGATCATCGACAAGCAGGATCTTTGGAACGCAATCACCGAAGGCTCCCGCGTCATCAACCAGATTTCAATCGGGTCCAAGAAGGCTCCCCAAGTCCTAATAGCTGCGGCGCGCTACCTCTTTTCCGCCCAAGACGGGCTCGCGAACCGTCGGGGCGAGACCGCGACCAAGACAGAAGGGGGTACGCCCGTGCCCAAGCTGTCGCCTTGGCACCTCCTCGCCGATGCCTACAAGGCCAAGCGCGCTCGCCTGGTCGAGGCCGGGCCCGAGGGAGAAGCCTGGGAGGGGTCGACCTCCGAGCTCGTAGACCTCCTCATGAGGGGCATCAAGACTGGCTCGGAATGGCGGTTCAAGAACCCACGCTTCCGAGGAATTGCCGTGCGCCTGGTCGATTTCCTCACGGCCCGGATCGCGGCCCACCGCGAGAAGGGCGACTTGACCTCCTGGTCTCGCGAGGTCCTTCCCAGCGACGCCGAGGAAATCCTGTCGGGCCCGGTGTTCGCTGGGGCGGCGGACTTCGTGCTGTCCCTGCAGGCGATCCCCGAGGCGCGGGCAGCACTCGAGGATCTCGGTGCGTACCTCACCGACGAAGCAGAGCAAGACCCCTCGTTCCAGGCTTCCCTCACGGCGGCCGCGGACATTGCCCAGTTGTTCCTCGACGATCCTGACGTGATTCCAATCGCTCGTGTCGCTGGAAAGGTGCTCGATCCAGAATTCGGACTCGTCGACGAGACGCTCAAGTTCCTCCAGGGTGCCCGTCACGCCGATCCGACGGGCACGCTGGTCAAGATCATTCGCCAGGCCCTCGACGAGCGAGTCCCAGGCCGCACGTCCATTGGGGAGATCATCGACGACATCTGCGAGGTCAATCGCCAGGCTCCTTGGCGCGACCTTGGCGCTCCCATGACGGAGGGGGATTTCCGCGCGGTTTTCTCTGCGCTGGCGGATTTCTTGGGCGAGGAGAAGCGCGGCCTCATGAAGTTCATCCGCATCGTGAAAGAACGAAACGTCGATGAGTAGTGGCCAAAGGTTCCTCGTAGCTGCCCTCTTGGCTTGCTTGACTAGCTCCTCCGCCTCGGCCGGCGGCCTGTTCTTGCCCTCCCGGGGCGTGCGCGCTTCTGGACGCGCTGGAGCGTTCGTCGCTGGCGCTGATGACCCCTCGGCACTCTGGTACAACCCGGCAGGGCTTGGTGAATACGCCAGGACCCACGGAGAACGAAGGGAGCTCCTGGTCGATGCGGCGTTCATCGGTCACGACGTGACCTACACGCGCATCGATTCCGGCGGAAAGGCTCGTGACCCCGTTGAGAACGAGGGTCAACTCCTCCCCATTCCCACCGTCGGCGCAGGGTTCACGCTCGCCCCGCGTCTCGCGCTTGGCGTTGGGATCTTTGCCCCATACGCCGCGCTCGACGGCTACCCCGAGAAGGGACCCCAACGGTATTCGCTGATCACCCTCCACAACAGCATGATTGTGATCGGCGAGGTGGCTCTGGCCTACAAGGTAAACGACCTGATCACCTTGGGCGCTGGCCTGCAAAACCTTTTTTTCTCCTTCAACTCCCGGATCGTGTTCTCCGGCTGCCCTGCCGAGCTGGTGTGCGCGCCCGAAGATCCCGAGTTCGACTCACTCGGCGAGATCAGGCAGCTCGATCTCCTGAATCCTTCGGGAGTGCTCGGTGTGCAGCTGCGACCACTTCGGGGCTTGCGCTTGGGGATGGCCCTTCAGCTCCCTTTCCGCAGCTCCTCGGAAGGGACCGTCAGCGTGCGCTTGCCCGTATCCGGCTACTTCAAGGGCGCGCACGTCGAGGGGGAACGGGCGGACATCCGCATGACCTTCCCCCTGATGCTTCGGCTGGGCGTCGAGTTCTCGCCTTCTCGACGCTTTCGCGCCGAGACCGGGGTGGACTTCGAGAAGTGGTCGCAGCACGACGAGATCGTCATCGAGCCGAAGGACATGCGCATCGAGGACGTGGCGGTGGTCGGCATCTACGAAATAGGTCCGCTGCGGATTCCCAGGAAGTTCGAGGATACCCTGGCGGTACGACTCGGGATCGAGGCAGAGCCCCTCGCTGGCAAGCCCTTTGTGCTCCGCGGCGGCTACGTGTGGGAGACGTCGGCGGTTCCCGATGAGTACCTGTCGGTCATGCTCGTCGACGGCCAGAAGCACGTGCTCACTGCCGGAATGTCCTACAGATTTAATAGGTTGCGAGTAGACGGCGTCGTTGGATACGTCTTGGTCGGCAAGCGCGAGGTTCCCCGAGCAACAAGCTGTGCCCCCATGCTGAACCCGATTCGCACCGGGGAGACCCAGGAGGAATGCACGCATGACGAGGATCCCGCCAACGTGCATGTAGGGGACGGGACGTACGTCTCTTCCTACAAGCTCGTCGGGCTTGGCGTTGCGCTAGATTTTTGACCTAGAGGAGCGCTAGGATCCTTGAGTATTCATGCCGGACTCCCAGGGTACCCGCGCCCGCTTGTTGCTTGTGGACGACGACCACGCGACCCTCGAGCAGCTCTCGCGCATGGTTTCTGAAATCGGCTACCAGCCGATGACCGCGACGACTTGGTCGGACGCGTTGCGCTTGTTCCGCGAGGGGAAACCCGACCTGGTGCTCCTCGACGTGATGATGCCGACGATAGACGGGTACAAGCTGGCACGCATCATCAAGTCGGACTCCGCGATGTTCGTTCCCATTATTCTCGTCACCGCGTTGGAGGACATCGAGTCCAAGCGAAGGGGCATGGCTTCAGGGGCCGATGATTTCTTGACCAAGCCCGTGACCTCGCTGGAGCTGCAGATCCGGCTCTCGTCCATGCTCCGGATCAAGGAGCTCACGGATCAGCTCCAACAGGCGAACGCCAAGCTGAACCAGCTGGCGGTCACGGACCCCCTCACGGGGCTTCACAACCGTCGATCTCTCTATGCGCAGCTCGAGCGCGAGTTCGGTCGGGCCCAGCGGTATGGCCGCCCGCTCACGTGCACCATGATCGACATCGACTTTTTCAAGCAGGTTAATGATCGATATGGTCACCAAGTGGGAGATCGCGTGTTGCGAATGGTGGGCGATGTCCTTAGGGCCACCATCCGCGCGACCGACGTCGCCGGCCGCTTTGGTGGGGAGGAATTCATGATCCTGGCGCCGGAGACCGGGCGGGACACCGCCACCACGCTGGGAGAGCGTATTCGCGCCACCGTGCAGGGGTGCAGCGAGGCTGCGGGCGACGGGATCCCACTCGTCACGGTCTCCGTTGGGATCGCCACCACCGAGTCCCTCGACGGATGCGGGTATGATGACCTCGTCCACCTGGCGGATGATGCCCTGTACCGTGCCAAGCGAGACGGCCGCAATCGGGTGGTCATCGCGGACTAGGGAACTGGATCGAGGAGGGCAATGCGGAGCTCGGGTCTAGCTCACTTGGAGAGCGCTCGGGATTTCGCCTTGCTTCCCTTGATGATGTCCTTTCCGGCCGCCGAGCTCGGGGCGCTCGCGGATACCCCTACCTTCATGCCGTCCAATTCATCGTAAAGGGGCTGCGCGGCCGCGGCGGGGAGTGCCATTCGAATCGCCTCCTGCTCGACCTTCTGCCGCTGCTCCTTCAGCATTTTCACGGCGCCTGCCGAGTCGCCGCGGTCGTAGGCCTCTGCCGCCTTGCGCATCACCTCGGCGCTCTCGACTTGCGCGACCTTGGTGGCGACGTCCTTGTTCACCGAAGCAGTTACAGCAAGGGCGTCCCGCGACACCTCGACGCCGAGGGCCAGGGTGGACTGCTTGCGCGCGCCGCCCTTGGCGTCGTTGTAGACGAGCCGGGCACTCAGAACGCCCGTCCTCCCCGCCTGCTTCTGGTGCAGGCGAACACGAGCGACGACCTTGCGCCGGTCCCCGCCAAACAAGTCGGCCAGTGGGATCACCACTTCATTTCCCTCACGCCGTATTTCGTAACCCGGCACCGCTGAGATCTCGATGCCCTGGCACGCGGGCGAAAGCCGCAGCTCGGCATTGGTGGCGACGGTCGCTTGCATGGCCGCGAGCTCGCCAGCAAACACCCGTTCAAGAGCCGCCGCGTCGCGCACGTAGTAATACTGCCCACGTCCGTTTTCAGCCAGTGCCTCCATGAGATCCTCGTTGTAGTCGAGGCCGAGTCCGACCGTCGTGATGCGGATCCCCTTGTGGGCCGCTTGAGACGCGACCTTCGAGAGAGTCGGGAGGTCGGTGATCCCCACGTTGGCTCGGCCATCCGACAGAAGGATGACCCGATTGATGCGACCCGAGGACAGGTCCCGGGCTACCTCGTCGCGCCCGAGGGCGAGACCTCCGTGGAGGTTCGTCCCGCCTGCGTCTTGGATGCCGTCGATTGCCGCGCCGAGGCGCTGCTTTCCCTGCTCGTCCATGGGCGTCAAAGGTGCCAGGACTTGCGCCGTGTCGTCGTACTGGACGAGTGCGGCGCGATCCATGGGAGCAAGTCTGGCCAGAATGCCTTGTGCTGCGGAACGGGCATGCTGGATCTTTTCGCCGGCCATGGAGCCCGACCGGTCGACCACGATCGCCAAGTTGAGCGGAGGCCGATGTGTCGTGGTGGCAGGTCGCGCATCCAAGGTGATCGCCACGTGGAGATCTCTGGACCCGTCGGCGAGGACCTTCTCTCCTGAAAGGGCCGCCGAGAACGTGCCGTGGCCATATTCGACCTGCTTTTGAGAGGGGGCGGCGGCATCGCCGCAGGTCTCGACCGCAACCTGAAGGGGTGCCCTTGCCTGGGCGGATGCATGTCCGTGGGGGAATGAGGTGGCAGCGGCCAGCGTGCCGGCGGTGCAAATCAGCGAAGCAGATCTCTTGTTCATGGCGACCTCCGTCCGTTCTGCTGTTAGAAACGGCGGGGCCGACGAAACGATCTGGCGGGCGAATAACGACGGCCCAGAGGCGTGCGGTGTTACACGTGGATGGCCGGCATGCCGATGGGCTGGATGGATGTAGTCAGATCGCGGGCGATGGCGACGATGGAGGCCTCTGGGACCTCTTCCCACCCCTCGGGCCCGAGCTTCTTCGGCTCACCCACCACCAGAACCGATCGCAGGTGCTCGTGCGGAAATCGCCGGCGGTCTGTGCCTCCCTCGGCCTTCTGCTCGCGGCAGACGGGGCAGTCGGCGATACCCTGGATCTTGCGGAGCCACATCGGACGACCACGGCGCAGCGCGACCATGATCCGTCCGTTGCACGCAATCATGCTGGCCTGGATCGGCTTCCCCCCTGCCGATCCGACAAGACGATCGAGCATGAGCGTGGTCGCCGAGAGCGCGCTTGCAGTGTCGGCGGTGCTGATGGTCGTATCATCGAGCTTCCCAGCGTCGTGCAGGAACGCTAGGAACAGGTGGAATACGTGCTCGGAGTCAGTCTGCCCCCGCACGTTGCGTCGCAGGAAGTCGGGGATGTGCTCGAGGAGGCCGGCTTGGATCGCGTCGAAATGCTCGACGGAGCCGGAGTGAGCAAACACCCACGAACGGAAACGATAGGGCTGGGTGTTCTCGAGCTTGGCCTTGGCGCCGTTTTCTCGGACGTGACCGACCACGTAGTCGGTACGCAGGTCCTTTACCGCAGCAAAGAAGTCGAGGGTGCCGGTGACGGGCTTGGGGTGTCGTTGAAGTAGAACCTCACCCCCCTGGAAAAACGCAAGCCCCCACCCTAGAGGGGCGCCCTCGGTGACGAGCGATTCACGCGCCCCGTAGAGCGTGCATCGCAATCGCTCAGGATCACTACACATGCATCCAAACAAGCGGCTCATCCCCGCACGTCCTTTTCTCGCCGGCGCATCGCGTGGCGCTCAGCAAGCCCATCGCGGTAGTGAATTTGGATCAAGGAGCGGGCGGCCTGAGATCGTCGATCATTCGACCTTCGCTCCGCCGCCACCGTATCAAGAAATATAGCTGACGCGAACCGGGTCTGCAACGTGACGGCCATCACGCTGCGAGCTAACGCGCCGGAAAGCGCGGAGAAAGCCAATTTTCGAGATCACTTAGAGCACGTTCCCTTTCGACCTCATGAAACACCTCGTGAAAGAAACCCTTGTAAAGATGGAGCGATTTCTCCCCGCCCGCACGCTCATAGGCTTGGAGGGTGACCTTCGCGTCGACGATTCGATCGTCCTCGGCGACGAGCCAAAGCGTCGGAATTGTCATCCGGTGGACATTTTCAAGGACGAACTCCTGCGCCAGGCGGGCCTCCGTGTACCAGCGGGCATTCACGACGCGGTGGCAAAGTGGGTCGATGTCGCGGAGTTCCAGGTTCGCGGGATCGTGGCTCAGGTCCGCGACGCGGAGCGGCGTCTCCATGGAGAACCTGGGCGCCACGCGCGACATGGCCTGCGCAAGAGCGAGCGTGGCGAGACTCACCTTCACGTTGGGGGCGAGGTAGGGGGATGAAAGCACGACTGCGCTGAGTCCGTGGCTCGCCCACTGGGGATCGCAAAGGGCTCGGAGCGCAATGAGCCCCCCGTTGCTGTGGGCGCATAGGATCTGCGGGATGTCCCCCGTTTTCCCTCGTGCCACGTGGAGCGCGCGGTCGAAGTCATGCAGGAACTCCTCGAACGAATCGCAGGCCCCCCTTTGCCCAGCGGCAAGCCCATGCCCTCGGTAGTCAAAAAGCATCACGGCAAAGCCTCGGCTCGCGAGGAACCGGGCGACTTCAAGATACCTCCGCGAGTGATCGTCATAACCATGAGTCATGATCACGCACGCGCGCGGCGGGTGGGTTTCGGGGAACAGCCACTCGCAATACAGGGGAACCTGATCCGACGACTGGAAGAAACCGGATGTTCGGCCCGCTTGCATGAGCATGCGACTTTATAGCATGGTGCGTCGAAAGCGCGAGATGGGAGCGCTCCAAGGAGGAACCATGGCTTCACCAAGCGTGCGGATAACGGCAGCGCTGGGGCTCGCGGCAGCCTGTTGTTGCTTGTCCCTGCGAGCAGAGGCCCGCCAGGTCTACCTGAACGGCGTGAAGCTCGAGGCGAGCGTGGTCTTAACGAACCAGCGTTTTGACGGCTGCGAGGTGAAGTTCGACGAACAGGGGGACGTGTGGATCAGCGTGAAGGGGATCAAGGTCGCGCTCGCACCCGTGCAATCCGGCAAGGTCGCCGTCGCTTCCAGCGCGTCCGCACCACCTTCGGCCAAGCTATTGAAGCGGTACTGGCTCGTTGCTCCCCAGGCAAAGCGTGGGCTCGTTCAGTACGACGTGTCGGTGGTTATCAACGGCACGCTTGTGAAGAAGCTACGTTCCGACGACGATAGGGCAATTGTCGACGTCACGAGGTACGTCCGGCCGGGACAAAACGAGGTGCGCATCGTCGCCACCAAGAGGCTCGGTGACAAGCGGATCTCGTCCTCGCCCGTCGACGTGACGGAGGTGGTCCTCGGCGAAGGAGCTGCCCAGGACGGGACCGTCACAATCGACAAGCCCCTTGTCACCTACAGGCGGAATGCATCAGAAACGAGGGATTTCTCCGATACCTATTCGTTTTTGGGACAGTGATGCATGTCGTGCGTCCAACCCGTTGACACCTCACGGCCTTCTTGTTAGCGTCCCGAACTGCAGTGCGGTATAAGTGGGCAAATTTCTTGATGTTCTTGGCGTTGGCTTGCGTGGGAGGCTGGGGACTTCCTGCCTGCGGCGGCACCGCCCGCGAGGTGCAGAAGTCAAAGAAGCGCGTTGACCTCGCCAAGGATCTCCTGAGCCACGAGCAGGACGCCGCGGCCGAAACCGAGCTCAAGAAGGCCATTGCGTACGACCCTCGGAACGAAGAGGCCATCAATCTCCTAGGCCTCGTTTACGTGTTCCGAGCGCATCGGAACGTCTTGCTCGTCGAGTACGAGGACTGCCTTCAAGGGAGCGTGGCTGATGGGCTGCGCACCGAGGCCGAGGAGCAGATGCGCACGGCCGAGCGCTACTTTTCCGAGGCCACGAAGCTCGCGCCCGACTTCGGCGAGGCGTGGCAGAACCGGGCGGCGGTCGCCGTGTTCTTCCACGACTGGGACAAAGCTATTGCGCACGCAAAGCGAGCCCTCGGACAGCTTGCTCGGTTGAACAGGGAGTCCATGGCCCGCGCCAACCTAGGGTGGGCATACTTCCACAAGCAGGAACACGCGCGTGCGGCCGCGGAGCTCTTGCAGGCGACCCAGCGAGATCCTGGGTTTTGCCTCGGCAACTATCGCATGGCCGCGCTCCACTTCGAGCTGAAGGAGCTTGACCAGGCCGCGTCGCGCGTGGCACCCCTCATCGACGATCCCAAGAAGTGTCCCGTCCAAGAGGCCCGGTACTTGGCGGGGCAAGTATACATTCGTCTCCACGACTCTGCCGCCGCAGAACGGGCGTTAAGGAGCTGCGTGGAGATGGCGCCCAAGTCCTGCCAAGCGAAGCGATGCGCCAGGACGCTGCAGGAGATCGCTGGGCAGGCGGGGAGGCTCGAATGAACTCGTACGTGGATTTTGGAAGCCGCCTAAGACAAGAGAGAGAAGCACGCTCGCTCAGCCTCACAGAGCTGGCGCGCATCACCAAGATACCCGAGCGCTCGCTCAAGCGCCTGGAAGATGGGGCCTTCGACATGCTTCCGGGCGATGTCTTCGTGCGCGGTTTCTTGCGCTCCTATGCCCGCTGCGTGGGCCTGGACCCGGAAGAACTCGTGCGGAAGTTCTGCGAGCTCGTAAGCAGGCGAGACAAGCCCAAGCGAGAGCAAGTGCTGAGTGCGAGCATCCAGGAGGAACTCGAGATTGCGCCGTCGCCATCACCTGGTGATTCGCCGACACAGCAGATCAATCTCATCGCCAAGACGCTCGCAGGTGCCGGGGGAGGGACCAAGCGGGTTTCGCTGACCATGGCGGTGATCATTCTTGTGATCGTCGCGACCTTGACGCTTTCTCTACTTCTTCGGCGCCCGAACCACGTGGGTGAGGGCGTCTTACAGAGCGGCGCGCGGTCGGACGTTACAGATAACGGGGCGGCGTTCCCGCGCTGCGTCGCGACAACCTCGTCGCATGACGAGAGCTTGCAAGGCTAGCAGGTCAACATCGGAGGTCCTCATGCTCAGGCGCTCCATCCTCCTTCTGGTGCTCACGATAGTCTTGGCTTGTCAGGGGCCGCCGACCACTTGGGCCGAGTACAGCGGACGCGGGCCAGATGGCTCCGCTCCGGGGCCACGAGTCGACGCTGGCAAGGCAGACGCGGGTGAGACGGTTCGTCCCTCGGTGCGGCCAGGATTGGTGTTGGACGACATCCACGTCGCGAGCATGTCGGAGGAGTTCCAGGTCCTCGGCCTCCTCGGCGAGTACCTGAACGAGCCACTGGCGCAGGGAATCAAGGACGGCTCGTACTTGGTCGCGTTGGATTTTCAGGGGATGGAGGATCCCTCTGGGCAGTCGGACGATGAGCGCATGTCCGTCGGCGTGTACCGCGTCGACGACTCGGACTCGAACCGAGGGGATAACTTCGATGCCGAAAGCCCAGAGACGTTCAAGCAGCGGTCGGCAGATCGCTTTCGTGACGCCCAGGTTCATGGTGGGGAGCTCGAGGCGGAAGGGCTCGATACTTTTGCCCTCCCTGGCTTCCGCGGGGTATCGGTCCCATTGAACAAGGTGAGCCTTTCTGGAACCCTCGTCCCGACGTCGTCTAGTGATGGCGTGCTCATGCTCCAGGACGGGCGGCTCACGGGCGGCATCCCGATCCGGCTCATTGCACTCGCCGGGCAGTTCATGGGTGATCAGGTGGAACTGCCGTTTCCATGCCGCGGCAAGACGGTGCTCGACAAGATCCTGCTCGGGTGTGGGCTGGGCTTTAGCTTCGCTCAGATCGTCGACATCGACGGCGACGGCGAAGAGCAGTTCTTCGACGAAGATGGGGACGGAGCGATCGACGTCTGCGTGGACGGGGACGGGACGAGGATCAGGGGGACTCGTTGCGTGACTGACGAGCGCATCAAGGATGGGATCGAGATCACGATGGTGGTACACGGCGTTCGCGCGTACCTTGCACCCTAGCGTTCCCGCGCCACTTCATCTGGGGTGGCCAATGCGCATTCGCAAGATCCTTTGCCCGGTAGATTTCTCCGAGCCGGCGAGAGACGCTCTGCTGTTTGCGGCTGATCTGGCCCAGCAGTACGACGCGGAGCTGACGCTCCTCCACGTGTACCAGATCCCAGGGTACGCGTTTCCCGAAGGGATCGTCCTGGCCGGCCCCGAGGTGATGGCGGAGCTCATGGTGCGAATCGACAAGGTGCTTGGGGAATGGAAGAGCGATGCCGAGGGGCACGGCGCCATGCGCGTGAGTACCCTGTCGGTCCAGGGCGCTCCGTGGAACGAGATCGTGCGGACCGCAAGGGAGCAAGGGTACGACCTGGTGGTGATCGGCACCCATGGGAGGACGGGGCTCAAGCACGTCATCCTGGGCTCGGTCGCAGAGAAGGTCGTGCGGCGAGCCCCGTGTCCCGTGTTGACCGTGCGCCTGGCCTCCCACCTGGAAGCGCATGACAACGCAGGGCTTTGACGCGGCGAGCTGGCGTGTGTAAGGGCTTGCACGCGCAAGTCCTGCGCCTAGCTATTGGCGCATGCGCCCGCGACCATCCGTCACCTACTTGCCACACCGGGGGCCTTCCCCGCACGTGCTGTCCATCGTCCTCGCCGGCGGGGAGGGGCGACGCCTGTACCCTCTCACGGCCGAGCGTGCCAAGCCCGCCGTCCCGATTGGTGGGCGTTACCGGCTCGTCGACTTCGCGCTTTCAAACCTCGTCAACAGCGGCTTCCTGAAGATCAAGGTCCTCACCCAGTACAAGTCCGATTCGCTGAACACGCATATCGCCCGGGGCTGGCGCCTCCCGGCCATGCTGGATTTCTATGTCGAGGCCGTGCCGGCCCAGCAGCGTATCGGCAAGCAATGGTTCCAGGGTTCTGCCGACGCCATGCTCCAGTCACTGCACGTCATCACCGACGAGGATCCCGACTACGTGACGATCTTTGGAGGAGACCACATGTACAAGATGGACGTGCGGCAACTCCTCGATTCACACCTGGAACGGGAGGCTGATGTCACGGTGGCGGCGGTCCGGATCCCGGTCCATGAGGCGTCGGCTTTCGGCGTGCTGGCCATCGATGATCAGAATCGCATTGTGGACTTCGACGAGAAGCCCTCACGACCCAAGGAAATGCCCGGAAGGCCTGGTTGGTGCTTGGCCTCGATGGGGAACTACGTGTTTAGCAGCAACATCCTCATCGAGGAGCTCCTGCGAGATCACGAACGGGCCGACACGCAACATGATTTCGGCCGCGACATCCTGCCCAACATGGTGGGGAAGCGAAAGGTCTTTGCCTATGACTTCGCCCAGAACGAGATCCCGGCGCAGCCGGAGCACGAGCGCGGGTACTGGCGGGACGTTGGTACGATCCTCTCGTACTGGCAGGCCAACATGGACTTGCTTGCGGTTTCGCCCACGTTCGACCTCTACAACCCGCGCTGGCCAATCCGCACCTTCACGAGGCCGCTTCCGCCGGCAAAGTTCGTGTTCGCCGACGAGGAGCATGCACGCATGGGGATAGCCACCGACTCCCTGGTGTGCGAGGGCTGCATCATCTCCGGCGGGCGCATCGACCGAACGATCCTAGGTGCCGCAGCGAGGATCAACAGCTTCGCGCACGTGGAGGAGTCGATCTTGTTCGACGGGGTTGAGGTGGGTCGTCACGCGCGCCTCCGCCGGGTCATCGTGGACAAGAACGTCGCCATTCCGCCGCACGCAGAAATCGGTTTCGATCCCGAGCGGGACTCGCGTCTCTATCACGTCCAGGACGGTATCGTCGTCATTCCCAAGGATTCGGTGATTCCGTCTCGCACCCCGGTGTATTTCACTGCTCCGTCGCAACCAGACCGGGAGCGCGCTTGACGCATGTCCGAGCGGTACATCGTCATCCACGGGCACTTCTACCAGCCGCCCCGTGAGAACCCTTGGATCGAGGAGACCGAGCTCCAGGACTCGGCGGCGCCGTATCACGACTGGAACGAGCGGATCATCGCGGAGTGCTACGGCCCCAATTCGGCCGCGCGAATCGTGGGAGCGTCGGGTGGCGTCATCGGCATCCTCAACAACTATGCGAAGATCTCGTTCAACGTAGGACCCACGCTCCTCGCCTGGCTGGAACGCTGGGCGCCGAGCACGTATCAGAAGATCCTCGAGGCGGACCGGGCCAGCATGAAGGAGCGAGGGGGACACGGCAATGCCATTGCCCAAGCCTATAACCACGTAATCCTCCCCTTGGCAACCAAGCGGGATGCGGTGACTGAGATTCGCTGGGGTATCGCCGATTTCAAGCGTCGCTTCGGTCGAATGCCCCAGGGAATGTGGCTCCCCGAGTGTGCGGTCGATGAGGGTACCTTGTGTCTCCTGTGCGACGAGGGGATTGCCTTCACCGTCTTGGGTCCCAAGCAGGCCAGGCGGTTCCGATCCATGTCCTCGTCGGATTGGCACCACGGCATCGACCCGCGGCGGGCGTACCTCTGCGAGCTTCCGGGCGGCCGATCGATCGTCCTGTTCTTCTACGACGCGGGCGTCGCGCACGACATCGCGTTCGGACAGGCCCTGGCCGATCGCGACGCGCTCGTAGGGCGGCTCTTGTCGGCCTTTGGCGACGCCGGGACGAGCCCAGGCGCGGGACCTTGGCTGGTAAATGTGGCCACCGACGGTGAGACATTCGGTCACCACCGTCCGTTCGGCGACATGGTGCTCGCAGCCGCCATCGAGCGCCTGGAACGAGAGCATCACGCAACGCTCACCAACTACGCTCAGTTCCTGGCACTCAATCCACCGACCCACGCCGTCGATCTCGTCACTCCTTCGTCCTGGTCGTGCGCGCATGGTCTGGGACGGTGGCGCGACGACTGCGGATGCGTCACCAACGCGCGACTTGGATGGCATCAGAGGTGGCGACGTCCGCTCCGTGACGCCCTCGATGACCTGAGCGAACGGCTCGCAGAGCTCTTCGCTCGGTGCGCGGCGCCGCTCCTCGCGAGCCCCTGGGAGGCGCGTGATGCATACATCCGGGTGATCTTGGATCGCTCCCCCGGGGCCGTGGACTCATTCCTCGACGAGCACTCGACCAGGCCGCTCCTCGAGCACGAGCGAGTGATCGTGCTCAAGCTCCTCGAGATGCAGCGGCATGCGCTGCTCATGTACACTTCGTGCGGCTGGTTCTTCGGGGAGCTCTCGGGACCAGAAGGCGTCCAAAACCTGAAGTACGCAGCGCGTGCCATCCAGCTTGCCAGGGAGATCGATGGGACGAACCTCGAGGCTTCCTTTCGAGCCGCCCTCGCCAGGGCACCCTCGAACATCTTAGATGGGCAACGTCCGATGGATGGGCGGCGAGTGCTCGACCAGTGGGTCAGGCCTTCGGTCGTGAACCTGGGACGGGTGGTAGCGCACTACGCCATTTCGTCGCTGTTCGAGCACTACCCGCGGCGCGGCCGGATTTTCTGCTACCTCTATGAAGCGGACGACTGGGCGCGCAAGTCCCGTGGGCCCACCACGCTGGCGATCGGTCGCGTGCGCCTGTCGTCGGAGATCACCCGCGAGGCCACCCATGCCTCGTTTGCCGCGCTCCATTTCGGCGGCCACGACGTGCGCTGTGCCATCATGAGTCTCTCCGACCTGCCGATCTACGAGGACTTGAAATCCGATCTCCTCGCCCTATTCGAGCGGCGATCGATTGGAGACGTGGTGCGCGCGATTGACAGGCACTTCGCCGGACGCGACTACGCGCTGTCGGACCTGTTCCTCGACGAGCGACGCAAGATCTTGCGGGTGCTCGTCGCTGACATCTTGGCCCGACATCATTCACAGCTGTTCGAGGCGTTTGAAGAAAACCGACCTCTCCTCCGCTTCCTCGTCGAAGCCGATACACCGGTGCCGGGGCCTCTGCGGGCGGCAGCCGACTACGCCCTGTCCATGCGCCAAGTCGAGCTCTTGGCCGAGGCCCGGCTTGGCTCGTCTCGCTTCGAAGCCGCGCGGTCCGAGCTGGTTCACCTCAAAGAGGAGGCGCGCGCCCTCGGCGTTTCCCTTGACCTCACAGAGGCAAAACGAATTCTCGAGGCCCGCATCCTCGACGAGGCCAGGTCCCTTTCGACCTCGCCCCGGCGCGAAACTGCGAGGGCCTTGCATTCGTATCTCGAGATGGCAGAGGAGCTGGGACTTGCCCCGAACCTCTGGGAAGTCCAAAACCACTATTGGACCCTTGCCCTAGACGGATCGCGGCAGCCCGACCTTGACGTGGATCTGCTCTTTCGCCTCGGGTGCAAGCTTGGTTTCGACGAAGAAGGGCTCGAGCATGCCTTGAGCGTCCCAGGGAAGCTTGTGCCAGGCGTGGCGTAGCCAGCGAGAGGGTGTGATGCCGGAACCGTTCCTTTTTCGAAAAGTGCTCTACCTCGTTGAAGCGTCGGGAAAGCGCGCGCGCAACCTCGACGAGCTCCTCCGGTTGGTAACCGTGATTGACCCGTCGTCCGTGGGTTTCCACATGCACCGCGAGTTCATCACGTACAAGTTCGCTCACGCCGAGTATCCCAACGACTTCGCGTACTGGGCCGCGCGAGTCCTCGGCGATGAAATCCTCGGGGAGCGGCTGGCCTACCTACGCGTGTTCAAGTATCCAACCCTGGCGGAGCTCTCGAGGGAGATCGCGGCGATCATCGCGCAGCACCTCATGGCGTATCCCGAGACAACCGCCGAGCGGGCTCCGAGAGGGAGGGAGTTCAACTTTTGCATGGCCCGGAAGTTCGTCATGGAGACCGGGCGGTCCGCCCGGAACCTCCCTGAGTTCACAGGTGCGATCGCCGAAATCGAAGCCTCGTCGCTCTACTACCACTTGTTCGAGACCCGATTTGGCGGCGGCGAGCCTGGGCGGCGCAATGACTTCGCGACGTGGGCGCTTCTCAGCCTAAAGCATCCGGCGCTCGCCGACAGGCTGGACAGCATCGATCCGTACATGTTCAGCATCGAGCAGGCTCGTAGAGTGCTCCTGCGCATCTTGTCCGAGGCCCAGGCGGAGGGAGCGTGATGATGCAAGGGGAAAAGCTGGGGTTGGACTCATACCGGCAAGTGGTCGGCGACAGGGTCGTTGGGGAGCTGTACAGGCTGGCCGATCGGCTACGCGGATCGTCGGTGCAGCACGTGAACTCAACGCGCGCTGGCGGTGGGGTCGCCGAGATCTTGGAGCGCCTGACGCCCCTGACCAATGAGCTCGAGATTCGCGCCCACTGGGATGTGATCGAGGGGGAAGATGAATTTTGGCGCGTGACCAAGATGTTCCACAACGCGATCCAAGGGGACGAGGTCGACTTCACGAGCGCCGACTTCGACACCTACATCAAGTGGAATCGCCTGAACTCCCAGAAGATCGACCTCTTTGGGGACTGCGTGTTCATCCATGATCCGCAGCCCGCCGCCCTCATCGAGCGTCGGAAGCCAGGAACCAGGCAGCGATTCGTCTGGCGGTGCCATATCGACGCGTCCACGCCCATGCCGCGGGCTTGGCGGTTTCTCGAGCAGTTCGTCCGACGCTTCGACGCGTCCATCTTCAGCGCGCCGCAGTTCGCCCAGAGCCAGCTGCGAATCCCGCAGTTCCTGATCGCGCCCTCGATTGATCCCCTGTCGCCCAAGAACCGCCCGCTTTCCGCCGACCAGGTTGAGAGCGTGCTCGAGCGTTTTCACGTGGATCGGAGGCGCCCGATCCTCCTGCAGGTCTCTAGGTTCGACCGGTTCAAGGACCCGATCGGTGTGATTCGTGCCTACCGCATGGTCAAGGAGACGAACGACTGCCAGCTTGTCCTTGCCGGCGGGAGTGCCACCGACGATCCCGACGGGGCAGCCGTCCTGGTCGAGGTTCAGGAGGAGGCGGTCGGAGACCCAGACATCCACGTGCTGGTTCTGCCACCGGACGCGCATTTCGAGATAAACGCCCTCCAGAGGGGCGCGTCCATCGTGCTCCAGAAGTCGCTCCGGGAGGGGTTTGGCCTGACGGTGAGTGAGGCGCTCTGGAAGGGGAAACCGGTGGTCGGTGGGGCTACGGGTGGAATTCCGCTCCAGATCCTCGACGGAGTGAACGGATACTTGGTGTACTCACCAGAGGGCGCTGCGTTCCGCATCCGCTACTTGCTCAACCATCCTGAAGTCGCCTCGGAGATGGGGAGAAGGGGCGTGGAGATGGTCCGCCAGAATTTCCTCCTGACACGCAACCTTCGGGAGTACCTGATGGTCATTCACGCCGCGCAAGAACCTAGGAGGGGGATCATCGAGCTCTGAGCAACCTCACCTGGCTTGTGAGCCAGGTGAGAGTGTCTACGTACCGCTCGTGGATAGTTGAAGGCCCGAGGAGGCTCTGGAGGTCACGACTCGGCATACGTGCGGATTTGCTCGCGCACGCTCTCCTCGTTGATTCCCGTTCGGATATACTCCTGAAGGCAGTCGGCCAGCGTGATCATCATGTCCGAGACGCCGCGATCTTCGACCAGCTTTGCCAGAAGGGCCCGCGCCTCTCGGCTCTCGTCGTCTCGAAGGAATTCTCGTACCAGGTCGAGCGTCATGTCCCCTTTGAAGTCGAGAATTAGGTTGTCGATCAGGTATGCGATGAGTCGCTTCACCGTTGTCCTCCGGAGTGCTCCTCAGCAGGCGAGCGCATGTACTTGATAAACAAAGAACGGATGCCCCGCTTTTACACTGGATTTCCTTGCAAATCAACCTTTTTGCCGCGCTCGAGCAGGCGGCGGAAAAGGTTTCTCAAGGAGGTTTTCCCATCGTTTTAGGACTTCCTTTCGACTTCGCGTTAGGTCTCTTCTTTGCCGCCTGTGCCAAGGAGCGGGTGAGGCGCGACGGGGTGTTTTCGAAAACCCCTCTGGCACTCGTGTGCGCGCACGCTACCCTGGCACTCTTGCCACGTGCGCTCTACTTGTGCCTGGCCCATCCGGCATGGAGCGTGCTCTACCTGTGGGACCCATCTAGGTTGCCCCCGCTCGTCATGGTCCCTTTGGTGCTCCTGGATGCCGCCCTTCTTCTCGCGGGATATCTTCAAGGGGCGCGGCTCATTCGGAACGGGAAAACCAGCTGGGCGTGGGGCATCGTTGCGGGCGTCGCGTTTTTCCTCGCCTTGCTCGGGTATTTTCTTCGACACCGGATCGTTCACTACGGGAGCCACGCACAGTTCCATTCAGGGCACGCCCTTCCTTTGGGCGACGTGAAGCTCGGGTACGTGCTCGTGGCCATCGCTGTCGGAGTGGTGGTTCACGTGGGTGTCGTCGGCTGGGAGCTCCAAAGAGACGCCAAGAGGGTGGCCGAGGTTTAGCGGATCTCGGGACCTCACTTCTTTGGCCGTATTGACGCGGGGTAATGCGCTTTGCTAGCTTGCGGCATTCATGGATCGGACGGTCCCCATGCGAGGGAGCGGTTCCTGTTCCCGATTGTCATCGGCAGCCATAGTCCTGGCCAGCCTGATTGCGGCGGGTGGCTGCGGCCCCGTCGAGTACTTGCATCAGGTGACGCGCCGGGCGCAGACGGCCGTGTCGGCGGCCAAGTCGGCAGGAGCAGACCGCCACGCACCGTACGAGTACACGGCAGCGGCGGAATACCTCCACAAGGCGCGTGAAGAGGCTGGATACGCCGACTACCAAAGCGCGATCCGATTCGGCCGCAAGGCGGAAGTGCTCGCGCTAAGAGCCGCGAAGATCGCCCTGGCAACCGCCGGGAGACAGCCACTGGAAGCAGGGGAGTCCCCAATCGATCCGAGCGAATCACCCGCAACGCCGACGAGTGATGACGGTCCCTCTGCGGACGGTGAGGGTAGGGACGAATGATTCTGCGGCTGGCGTCCCTTCTCTCGTGCTGTCTCGTCGCGGGAATTCTTCCCGGGTGCGCGGGTGGGGAGCTCGAGGGTCGGGCCTCGGCCATCAGGCGGGTCATCAAGAACGCGCGTGACAACGGTGCCTACAAGTGCGCGCCCAGAGAGCTTGCCCTCGCTGTTTCGCACGCCGACTTCGCCGAGCAGGAGCTCTCGGATGGGGACTACTACCGAGCCCGACAGGAGCTCGCCATCGCCGACGAGAACGCCCGCCTCGCGGTCGACAAGTCGCCCCGCGAGAAGTGCAACCCCAAGCTCGCCATCGCCGACCCGCCAAAGGAGGTCGTGATCAAGCGGCTCGATTCCGACGGCGATGGCCTGCATGACGACGAGGACGGTTGCCCGAACGAGCCCGAAGACAAGGACAACTTCCAGGACGACGACGGGTGTCCCGAGCCGGACAACGACGTGGACGGCATCGTCGATGCCTCGGACACGTGTCCACTCGTCCCAGAAGACAAGGACGACTTCCAGGATGAGGACGGCTGCCCGGAGGACGACAACGATTCGGATGGGCTTGCTGACGCGATTGACCAGTGCCCGAACGAGGCCGAGGACAAGGACGGCTTCCAAGACGACGACGGTTGTCCCGACGCCGACAACGATGGCGACAAGGTCGTCGATTTTCCGACGCCGAGCGACAAGTGCCCGGATCAGTACGCCGAGACCCCAGATGGCTGTCCGCAGAAATACCAGCTCATCGTCATCACCCCGCAGAAGATCGAGCTGAAGCAGACCATCTACTTCGATTTCCGCAAGGCCACGATCAAGCCCATCAGCTATCCGTTGCTCAACGAAGTCGCGGCGGCCCTCAAGGACCATGCAACAATTCGAGTCCGCATCGAGGGGCACACGGACAGTCGCGGCTCGCGCAAGTTCAACATGAAGCTTAGCCAAGCGCGTGCCGAGGCGGTAAGGGCCTACCTCGGAGCGCATGGAATCCAGGGCGACCGCATGAACCCAGTGGGATTCGGGCCCACCATTCCGATCGCCGATAACCGGACCCAGGCCGGGCGAGATCAGAACCGCCGGGTCGAGTTCGTCATCACTAGCCAGTGACGCCGAGGTGAGCATGAAGTGTCAAAAGATTTTGCTTCTTCCCCTCGTGGCCGTCCTCTTCGCCTGGAAGGTGCCAGCGGTGCACGCGCAGGATGCCAAGGCGGTCAAGAAGGTAGAGGACAAGAACCGAGCCGCGATGGAGGACTACGATCTCCTCGAGTTCGAGAACGCCAAGAAGCAGCTCAATGAGGCGCTGGTCCTCATCAAAAAGGACAAGCTGGACAAGCATCCTGTCGCGGCTCGCACCCACCTCAACCTGGGGATCGTCCTCGGGGGCGGGCTTGGGGACGCCGATACGGCGCTGCTCGAGCTCATCAGCGCCCTCGAGATCGACCAATACCTCAAGCTGCCGGACTCCTATCGAACGCCCGAGCTTTCCAAGTTGTTTGAACAGGCCAAGTCCACGGTCTCCTCTACTTCCGGAGGAACGGGAAGCCATGGGCCGGAGGCAGGGGGCGACGAGGAGGTGACCGGGCTCAAGCATGTGCTCATCGACGAGGCCAAGGGCGGAGCGTCGGTTCGCGTGACCGCCAAGGTGGGGGCCGACGTGAAGGCAAGCAAGGTACTTCTGTTCTACCGGCGGCAGGGGGCCGAGGAGTTCACCCCGGTGGTCATGAAGAACAAGGGTGGCGTCAATTACGAGGGTGATATCCCTGCCGGTGCGACTTCTGGGGAATCGGTTCACTACTACATCGAGGCCAGGAATAGCGCAGGGAAGGTGGCGGCGACGAACGGCAATGCGGGATCACCAAACATCATCACGCTCGTGCACGAGAAGCCGAGCGGCGGTGGTTCGAGCTCTGGTGACGACGGTGGAGAGGACGAAGAGAACCCGCTTGGTCACCAAGGAGGCCCTAGCGGTGGCGGCAGCGATGACGACGGCGAGGAGACCACTATCAGTCGCAGGGTGGAGCGATCGGCGACGAGGCTGTTCTTCAGCGTCACGGGGGGGACGTCGGGCGCGTACGTGAGGGGCCAGACGGAGCAGAGGCACCGTGGAGTCAAGTGCTGTTACGCATGGGAACCCGCTCATTTTGGAGCCGAGCTCGGGTTCTGGATTACCAAGTCACTCGCTCTTTCTGGGATCGTTAGGATGGGGGTGCCTTATGGCGCCAATATCGATGGTCATGCCCCGAGTGCGCCCGCCGGGTTCCTGCGCATGAGCTATGCGCCTGGTGCCGGCTACTCGGGCTTGCTGCTCCACGGTGACGTGGGCTTTGGCACCATTCGGCAGATCATTCCGTTGGATAGACAGGACAAGAGCGACCCAGAAGAGGTGGACATTCACACGACGGGTCCACTCTTCGTTGGGGGGGGGCTCGGCTACGTCCTCTCCATGGGTGGACCCCTGCGCCTCGTAATCGACGGCTCGATTCAGGTTGGCATCCCCGTAGTCGACAGCCTTGGCCGAGCGGTACCGCAGTTTGGTTTGAACAACGATCTTAGCGTGGGTCTTGCGCTCGCGTTCTAAGAGCGGATCGCAGAACCTCGCCCGTCGCCCTTGGTACCTATACATCGTCCGCTGCCGCGACGGCACCCTGTACACTGGCATCACTCTCGACGTAACGCGGCGGGTGGCAGACCATGACGCCGGCCGGGCTGCGCGCTACACGCGAGGGCGTGGGCCCGTGATACTCGTCCACGTCGAAGTGCTGGCGAGTAGGGGGGACGCCCTACGCCGCGAGGCCGCAGTCAAGCGTCTCTCTGCACGCGCCAAGCGATCCATTCTTTCGGCAAGGCGCACCCTGGTTAGCTCTTGAGCTTGCCAAGCGCACGGGCCAAGACCTCTCGCTCAGACTCGAAGGTCAGGCGGCGGACGGCTTCCTCGGCGGAAAACCAGCGGGCCTCGTCTACCTCCGCGTCGTGGTCCTTGGTGTCGCCCTCCACATAGCGCAGGAGGAAGAAGTGCACGCTCTTGCGAACCCGCCGGCGGCTCGGCCCAGACCCAGCAAAGAACCAAAACACGATTTCGCTCAAATCGGCTTCGGGAGCGCCCGTGCAACCGGTCTCCTCGCGGGTCTCGCGAAGCGCCGCATCGGAGTCGGACTCGCCCTGGTTGATGTGGCCCTTGGGTAGCTGCCAGCGGGTTCCGCCCCGGGTCGCAATGAGGCAGATCTCCACTTCGTTCTTCGTGGTGCCCGCTGCTCGCCAGAGCACCCCACCGGCCGTTCGCTCGGCTTGGGTAGACACGCGCACCACCTCCAGAGCATACCAAAGGAGACGTGGCGTGGGATCAGACCACGTTCCCAAAAAGGGTGGCGGAGGTGGCACGCTCAATCTGGACGTTGACAAGATCACCGGGAGCATGCGTGCCGCGCGACACGATGACCGCCTTGAAGGTATCCGTGCGCCCCACGAGCTCGCCGTCGCTGCGCCTGGAAACCGCGTGGAGGAGAACCGGTTCGGTCCTTCCTACATGGCTCTCCATGACCTCGGCAGAGATGGACTCCTGGAGTTGAATCACCTCGGTGAGGCGGCGTTTCTTGACTTCGTCCGCGACGTCGTCGGCAATCCTCTTGGCTGCCATCGTCCCCGGGCGCTCGCTATAGGCAAAGGTGAACGCGCCGTCGAAGCGCAAGGCGCGCATGACCGAGATCGTTTGCGCGTGGTCTTCTTCGGTTTCTCCGCAGAAACCCACGAGGATGTCGGTCGTAATCGCGACTCGGGGCACCGCACGCCTGAGCTCTCGCGAGATGCGCTCGAAGTCGGCGTACGTGTACCCGCGCTTCATGCGCGCGAGAACCCGATCGGATCCGGACTGGAGCGGCAAGTGCACGTGCTTGCAGATCTTTGGCTCTTCCGCAATGGCCGCGATCACATCGTCGGTGAAATCGACGGGGTAGGGGGAGGTGAAGCGAACCCGCTCGATCCCGGGCACCTGCGCCACGGCGCGCAGGAGATCGGAGAAACGCGCCTCCTCGAAACGATACGAGTTTACGGTTTGCCCGAGCAGGGCCACTTCCCTGTAGCCAGCCGCGGCGAGGGCGCGCGCTTGGCGGAGGATCTCGCGGGGGGGCGTGCCCCGTTCTCGCCCACGGGTAAAAGGGACGATGCAGAACGTGCAGAACTTGTCGCACCCCCGCTGAATGGTGATGAACCCCGACACGCCGTCTCCGCCGGCTGCGGGGTTCATGCCCTCGTACGTCTCGCGCTTGTCGAGGCGCACGTCGACCAACGGATCTCGATCTCCGCCTTCTTCCCGCGCCTGCTCAACCAGGTGGGCGAGGCGACGGTAGCTGTCGGGTCCGGCAATTACATCCACGTAGGGAGCACGCTCGAGGAGCTTCTCTTTCAAGTGCTCCGCCATGCAGCCCGTAATGCCGATGACCACCCCTTGGCGCCGTTTCTTGTGCACGCGAAGCTCTTGGGCGCGAGCCAGTACCCGCTCTTCCGCCTTTTCTCGAATCGCGCAGGTGTTCAGGAGGATCACGTCAGCTAGCGCAGCATCCTCGGTGCGCTCGTGCCCCTCTTGGGCAAACATGCCGGTGATGAGGTCGGTGTCGGCGACGTTCATCTGACAGCCGTAGGTCTCGATGTAGACGCGCGCTCGCACCGGGGCAGGGGTGTCTGGGCTCGTTTTCGTCGGCAGGCGCAGGGGCACGAAGGAATCGGGCATCACGCCGACAAGTATCATCGGTGAAAGCGCGCAGTCAACGCGGGTCGGAACCTCCGCCCCCGCCCATCGGCCAGCCTGGCAGCTCATGGCTGAGGATGTCGAAGCACAACGCGACGCACTCGTCGCAGATGTGTACAGCCGGACCGGAGAGGAGCTTCCTTATGGCCGATGCCCCCTTCCCGCACCAGCTGCAGGACGGACCGTCGCCAGCGCCCTCCGGTGGCGTGCGAACGGGCGTTTCGACGACCACTCCACCCACGGTGAGGAGCGTGCGCGTTGGCGCCTCGAACTCGCTGGTGGTGTCTGGAGTAGGGACTTCTTCCACGCTGCGCCCGCACGCGGGGCAAAAATGCGATGCCGTCATGATCGGGTGCTCTCCGAGATGGGCAAGCGTATCAGAAAACGGGTACCGCCTTTGGCTGGGGATTCGACGCTTATCGTCCCGCCGTGCTCGGTGACGATCCGATTCACGGTAGCGAGGCCAAGGCCGGTGCCACGTGGCTTGGTCGTGAAGAAGGGGTCGAAAATCCGCTCGTGGTCCTCCGGCGCGATGCCCAGACCCATGTCGGCGACTGAGAACTCTGCCCACGACACGCCGTTCTCCTGGACGATTCCCGCCGCCACGACGATTTCGCCTCCTTGTGGCATGGCTTCGACGGCATTGCGGAGCAAGTTCCACGCGACCTGTCGAACCTGATCAGGATCGGCGACTACCTTGACCTCATCACCGCCCAGCGCCAATGAGTCGACCGATGGCTGGGCGGGTGAGTCTGACCGACGAGGCAACTCCTCCAAGCGAATCCGGAGGTGCTTGGTCGCCCGGTCCTGAGAGAACACCCGCACCGTCTCGGCGAGGAGCTGCCCCAAGTCCATGGGGACCGGCGCGAGCTCTCGGGGTCGAGCGTAGTCGAGGAGGTCCGTGATCAGGCCGTTTAGGCGATCCACTTCCCGGAGCACGATGTTCATGAGGGCCCGGCTTTCGTCGTCGACCTGCGGCGCGCTCTTCAGGAGCTCAATCGACCCAGAGATCGATGCCAAGGGGTTGCGGATTTCGTGGGCCACACCTGCGGCGAGGTGCCCCACGACGGCCAGCCGCTGGGCGCGCAGGACCTGCGCTTCCATTCGACGGAGCTCGGTGAGGTCCTGGAAATTGACGATCCGCCCGACCGGCTCGTCCAGATGGTCCGTAAGCGGCGAAACGGAGACTCCGAGCGTCAACTCCGCGCCGTCACGCCGGGAAACCTGGACCTGTGCGCGCCGGATCGCTTCCTTGGGAGAGATGTTTTCGAGGAGTGGATTGATCTCGGGCAAGATCTCACCCACCGGGCGGCCGAGCACCTTGTCACGGCGTAGGCCGAGGATCTCCTCGGCCGCCTCGTTCAGCGTGAGGATCAGTCGGTCGTGGTCAATGGTGACCAATCCACTGGATAGGCAGCGGATGATGTCCTGGTTGAGCACCGCGAGGTCCGCGGCATGGGCTTCTTGCGTCTCCAGGCGTTCACCTGTGCGGGCGAGCTGCTCGCCGAGGAGCGACGCGAGCACCGTGATGGCCGCAAAGGCCCCCGTGTTGAGGACCGCTTGGCGCGCAAATGCCCAGGACGGGAGGTCCCACGGCACCATCTTCTGCCCCATGGGGGTCGGCAGCCAGCGCATCCAGCCTGCAAGCGAGACGGCGAGGAACAACATGATGCTCGCCACGCCTGCGATGGAGGCTCCCTGCCGATATCGCACGAGTGCCGCCCCGACGATGGAAAGCGGGTAGAAGAACGCGTATCCGCTCTGGACTCCGCCCGAGAAGTGGACGAGCGCCGTGGTCACGACCAGGTCAATGGCAATCTGTCCGTCGGCGAATCGCCTCGGATTCTCAATTCGCGGCAAGAGGGCCGCGTAAACCAGGGTCAAGAAGTAGGTCGCCGCGACGATGGCGAAGAGCGCGATGGCACTCGGGAGCGCCAGCTCTTCCGGGGAAGCCAGGTGGAGGGCCACCGTCGTCCCCAGAACTAAGGTGATGAGCACTACCCGAAACAGCATGAGGTGGACGACACGTCGCCGGAGCTCCGTCTCGCTCGGTGCCGAGGAGCTGGTGAGGGTGCGGTCCGCGCTGCCCGCTGGCGCGGCGCCCGGTCCGGGGCTCTGGGATCCGCTTCGTCTCACTCGGCCTTGATGTTACCGGCCAGCTCGAAGATCGGGAGGTACATGGCGATGATCAGGCCGCCGACGATACCACCGAGGAAGACCATCATGATGGGCTCGAGGAGCGACGTCAGCGCTTCCACGGCGACATCGACTTCGTCTTCGTAGAAGTCCGCGATTTTTTGCAGCATGGTGTCCATGGCGCCGGTTTGCTCGCCTACGCCGATCATTTGCACGACCATGGGCGGAAACACCTTGGTCTCTGCGAGTGGTCCGGCGAGATCCTTCCCCTCGCTGATTTTCTCGCGGGCGTACATGATCGCCTTCTTGACGACCACGTTTCCCGCGGTCTTGGCGACAATCTCGAGGGCGTCCAGGATGGGGACGCCCGACGAGAGCAGGGTCCCCATGGTACGCGTGAATCGCGCCACCACGACCTTGCGGAGCACCGTGCCGATGATGGGCACCTTGAGGATGAAGCTGTCGAAGGTCTCTCGCCCCTTCTCGGTCTTCAGCGCGGCAGGCAAGCCGAAGCCAATCGTCGCTGCACTGATTATCCAGACGTACCAGAGGCGCTTGAAGCTCTCCGATAGGTTGATGACGAATTGCGTGGGCGCGGGTAAGGCGCCTCCCTTGAACTCCTTGAACATGTTTTGGAAAACAGGGATGACCTTGGTGAGGATGACCACCACGACGATGATCGCGATGCCCAGCACGGCGATCGGGTACGTCATGGCGCCCTTCACCTGCTGCTTGAGCTTCGCCGCCTTCTCGATGTAGGTGCCGAGTCGCCCGAGGATGGTGTCCAAGATACCGCCGACCTCGCCGGCGGCGATGAGGTTGCAATACAGGTCGTCGAAGGCCTTTGGGTGCTTCTTGAGCGAGTCGGAGAAGGTGGCGCCCCCTTCCACGCTCGTCTTGACGTCGCCCAGGATCTTGCCGAATTTCTTGTTCTCGGTTTGGTTCGACAAGATGTCGAGGCACTGCACCAGGGGCAGGCCCGCGTCGATCATGGTCGCAAACTGGCGCGTGAAGATGACCAGGTCCTTTTCCTTGACCCCCCCGCTGCCCGGGAGCTTGGCCAAGAGGCCTTTCCCCTGCAGCTTGACCTTCGTCGGCGCGATCTGGTCCGCCTTGAGGCGAGCCAGGGCCATGGCCTCGCTGTCGGCCTCGATGGTCCCCTTCTTGACGTCCCCAGAGCGGGTGCGTCCTTCCCAGGCAAAAACGGGCAAGGCGACTAGCCTCCCTTGGCCACGGGCGGCCTACCGCCCGGCGCGGCACCGCCAGGACCGGGGCCTCCGGCCTGCGCCTGCGCGATCATGGTCTTTAGCTCCTCGGCATCTGAGCTGCGGCCAATGGCCTCCTCGAGGGTAATGAGTCGCTTGAGATACAGGGAGCAGAGCGACTGATTGAAGGTCTGCATGCCGTACTTTGATTGGCCGATCTGCATCTGCGAGTAGATCTGATGGAGCTTATCCTCGCGGATGAGATTGCGGATGGCCGGATTCGGAACCATGATTTCGCAGGCCATGACCCGTCCAGAGCCAGTTGCCCGCGGAAGCAGCGACTGGCTGATGACCCCCTCGAGCACAAATGAGAGCTGCGCTCGAACCTGCGCCTGCTGGTAAGGGGGGAACACGTCGATAATGCGGTTGATCGTTTGGACGGCGCTGTTGGTGTGCAGCGTGGCGAACGCGAGGTGGCCCGTCTCGGAAATGGTGAGCGCGGCCTCGATTGTCTCAAGGTCCCTCATTTCCCCGATGAGTACGACGTCGGGATCCTGCCGCAGGATGTACTTGAGGGCGCGCTTGAAGGACTGCGTGTCGGCCCCGACTTCGCGCTGGTTGACCACGCAGCCCTTGTGGGGGTGGAGGAACTCGATCGGATCTTCGATGGTGACGATGTGGTCGTGGGTCTCGGTGTTGATCTTGTCGATCATGGAGGCCAGCGTCGTCGACTTGCCGGATCCCGTGGGGCCCGTGACCAAGACTAGGCCGCGGGGCTTGTTGCAGAGCTCGTCGATAATCGGCGGCAGTCCCAGCTCGTGGAGTGGGACGATCTTGAAGGGGATGATCCGGAAGGCTCCAGCCACGGCCCCGCGCTGCATGAAGACGTTGGCTCGGAAGCGGGCCAGGTTCTTCACGCCGAACGACAGATCGAGCTCCTGATCTTCCTCGAAGCGCATCTTCTGTGCGTCGGTGAGGATCGAGTAGCAGAGCTGCTTCGTGTCGACGGGTGTGAGTGGCTCGGTCCGAAGTGGGACCAGCGCGCCATCGATACGGAGCTGTGGCGGCGTACCCGTGGTGACGTGGAGGTCGGACGCCCCCTTGTCGAGCATTGTCTTGAGGAGCTGATGAAGGTTGGGCGGCACGGCTAGTCTCCTACGGTGACGCGGAGGATCTCCTCCGGAGTCGTCACCCCCTCGATGATCTTGTTGATTCCCGACAGCCGCAGCGAGTTGATGCCGTTGCGGATCATCTCTGCCTTGATTTCAGCAGCCGAAGCCCCCTGGAGGACCAACTCCTTGAGCGGTTCGATAAAGGGCATGACCTCGTAGAGCGCGATGCGCCCCTTGTACCCAGTCCCGTTACACGTCTTGCAGCCCTTGCCCTTGTAGAGCTGGGCGCGCCCAGCGTCTTCGGGCTTCATCCCCAGGTCGATGAGCGCCTGCTCGCTTTTTTCCGCTGGCTCCTTGCACTCGGCACAGGTTTTTCGGGCAAGACGCTGGGCCAGCACGAGATTGACCGAAGCCGTGACGAGGAACGGCTCAATGCCCATGTTGAGCATTCTCGACACCGTGGACGGTGCGTCATTGGTATGGAGCGTGGACAAGACGAGGTGGCCGGTCAACGCGGCCTTCACCGCGATTTCTGCGGTCTCGAAGTCGCGGACCTCGCCCACCATGATGATGTTGGGGTCCTGCCGCAGAAACGAGCGCAGGGCGGCGGCGAAGTTGAGCCCGATGGATTCCTGCACGTTGACCTGGTTGATGCCCGCCAGGTTGAACTCCACTGGGTCTTCTGCCGTCGAAATGTTGCGCGAGGGCTTGTTCAGCTCGGCGAGCGCCGAGTAGAGCGTGGTGGTCTTGCCTGACCCAGTAGGTCCGGTCACCAGCACCATCCCGTAGGGGAGAGAAATGGCTTTCTTGAAGTCACCCAGCGGCTTCTCCTCGAAGCCGAGCTTGGTCATGTCCAGCTGCAGGTTTGACTTGTCCAGGAGACGGAGGCAGATCTTCTCACCAAAGAGGGTCGGGAGGACGGAGACACGGAAGTCCATCTCCTTGTCCTTGCCGATCTTGAGCTTGATGCGCCCGTCCTGCGGGAGCCTGCGCTCGGAGATGTCCAGGTTGGACATGATCTTGAGACGAGACGTAATGGCGTTCTTGAGCTTGAGGGGCGGCCGCATCTCCTCCTGGAGAATGCCGTCCACTCGGTAGCGCACCCGGAACTCCTTCTCATAGGGCTCAATATGAATGTCGGACGCCTTCTTCTTGATCGCCGACAGGAGGATCATGTTGCAGAGCTTGACGATCGGCGCTTCGCCAGACTGCTTCTCAAGGTCAACGACATTGACGTCGTCTCCCGCATCCGCCGAGAAGTCAACGTCTTCGGTCTCGAACTCCCCGACGAGATCCGTGAGGTCGGGCGCCTTTTCGTAATAGCGGCCGATGGCCTCTTCAATCGCCTGCTCGGAGGAGACGACCGGCTCAATGTTGTATTGGGTAAGGAACTTGAGCTCATCGATGGCGTAGATGTTCGAGGGATCGGCCATCGCCACGATGAGGGTCGCCCCGGCGCGATTTACCGGGATGATCATGTGCTTGCGAGCCGTTTCCTTGGGGACGAGCTTGAGCACGTCCGGATCGATGTCGAACTCGCTCAGATTAATCGAAGGGAGGCTGTACTGCTTGGCGAGAAACTGGGTGAGATCCTGATCGTTGACAAAGCCGAGCTGAGTGAGGGCATGGCCCAGCCGTCTCCCTGAGCGCTTGGCTTCGTCCTGGGCCTTTTGGAGCTGCTGGAGCGAGATCATCTTCTCGCGAACGAGGAGCTCGCCAATTCGGCTCATCCGGGTGCACCTCGAACCAGTAGGGTCTTCAAAGCGTTACCCAACGATACCAGCACGGGATTTTTTGTGTCAAGGAAGCGGAGGAGGGTTGAGGAGGGTAGGGTCAGTGCAAGCTTGGCGGGGGAGCCCAGGAAAGCTACTTCGAGACGAGGAGCTGGATGTCGTAGTTGTTCTGCCCTCCGGATGCAGAGCGAACCTTAACAAAGTACTTGCCCGTCGAGGTGGCGACATGCGTCGCCAGGAGAAGTCCGCCCTGGTCCTTGGACGTGGCGACCTCGATCATGCTTGGGTTCAGGATGCTGACCTGGAGGTTACCCCTGCCATCGCCCGGCTGGCTCGCTTCGGGCTGTACCCTGGCTTCGATAGTCATCCCGGCTTGGGTGACGTTGAGGGCGAAATGGTCCACATCCGACTCGGGGCAGATCGCCAGCTTGCTATAGGCGGCGGTGGAGGTGCCGCTCCCTATGGCGGTGTTCGTGGCTGAGAGCGGCGTGTCGTTGGCCCCAGGATCGCCGGTCCGTCGGGACTCGTCATTGCAGCGAAATCCCCCATCTGAGGCGGTGGTGTTCTCGACTGCAGGCTCACCGGTCCCTCGCTCGCACACGCACATGACCTGCGAGACGTTGACCTCTCGGTAGCCAGAAGGGCAACGCGGCGTCGAAGAACCACAGCGGAACGGCTCGTCGCCCAAATCTGGGTCGAAGGGGTCACAACCCACGGGACCCAACGCCGCCAACGCAGCAACAAGCACCAAGCGCAACTTCATCATGTCGACTCCCACAGGTCAGTTTCCTAGAACTCGACGAATGCTGCTCCACCAACGAACGTGTCGCCGACCACGGGGACGAAGGCAGCGCGAACCGCTGGCAGTGATGCGCGGGCCCGCGCTTCCTCTACCTGGTCCTTGCCACGGGCGTTCCTCTTCTTGCCCCGTGGGGAATCCTTGCGCATCCCTTTCCACTCGAGGTACCAGAGCGTTCCTGCGGCAACAGCAGATGCCGCACCTGCGATCAGGCTCACGTTGCTCCAGGTTTCGTAGGACTTGCCAGTCTTCTCGAGGTCCTTCTGATAGTCTCCATAGGCGGTACACGGGGGATCGCCCGTATTGCACCCGTGTGGTGGATTCGCAGACAGCCGGGCTTCTTCTTCCAGCCTGTCCGCGTACCTCGTGGCAGAAATGGAGAAAAGCATCGACGCACTTAGAAAAACGGCGGCGCTGCCGGTCGTGGCCCACTTGGCGTACCAGAGGGTCTTCGTGGAATCAGCTCCGCCGACTGCAGCGGTCGTGGAATGGTCGTCTTGTTCTTCGAGATCAGCGGGCTGGTCGTCGGGATCTTCATCCCGCGGCCCTTCGCCTGCCGTCTCCTCACCGACCATGCCGGTCGGCTCCTCGGACAGGACGGCAAAATAGTGCGGCTTGGAACCCGCCTCGATCATGACGAGGTTCGGCGAAGAAGCGCGTCCAGACGAGGCCACGACCTTCCCCGAAGCATCCCTCGCTTCGATGTAATATTGGATCGAGCCTTCTTCTTTCAGGGCCTTCGCAGGAATACGAGCCACCATTTCGTGGTAGCGGGGTTTCATCCGGGTGGAGACAAACTCATCCTGCCCCGCGGCCCGGTGGTACAACGTGAGGACCCAATCCTCCTCTTCGGGAATCATGGCCGTCATGTCCAGCGGTTTCCCGGGCGGGGCCGCCTCGACGATCTCATGGGAAAACTCGGTCACGACCCTTGTCCGCTTGTTCTTTTTCTTGCCTGTGGACTTGGCCGAGGCCTCCTCGCGTGAGGGACTGCTTTTCGCCTGCTTCTCTGGAGTCGCGGGCGTTGGCGCGGGCGCTTGCTCGGGGCCTTCAGCCGGCGCGGCCGACTCCTCCTCGGTGATTTCCTTCTTCAGCGCCTTTGAACGCTCGCTGGCCAAGGCGCGGTTTTCTTGGGTGCGCTCGTTGTTCGGAGCATCGCTGAGAAACTTGTCGTAGTAGTGGACCGCCAGGGCCTTGTCACGGAGCTCGTCGTAGACGAACCCAATGTTGTAGAGGAGCAGTGGGTTGCGGGTGAGCTTGTAGGCTTCCTTAAAGGATTCAACCGCCGCCTTGCGGTCTCCGGCGTCGTATTGCTTCTTTCCGGTTGCGAAGTGCTCCTTCGCTTTTTCGATCACCTTTGGATCAGGGGATTTCGCCTCCTCCGCGCGTACCGTGAGTGGCGACGACAAGCAAGCGGCTGCGGCGAGCGCAGCGATCAGAGTGAGCCTAGTTCTCCGCACGGGTCCTCCGACTGAAGATCACTATCCCTTGTTCCTACATTCCAAATGGATCGACAATTTGCCCTTTTGGCTTCGCAGGCTTGCTCGGCTTTGCGGGCGCCGGCGAAGGCTTGGCCACCGCAGGTTTCGGTGCCATGGGCTTTGAAACCACTGGCTTAGGTGCTACGGGCTTGGCTACGACAGGTCTTGCTACAGGTGGCTTGGCCGCCACCTCGCGACGTTCGGGCGGGGGCTCGGTTGGAGTCGAGGACCGTTTCCCCGGAGCCGGGTCCTTAAGTGGCCTCACCACTGGCTTTTCAGGCAATGAAGCTTCTGCTTGGACCTGTACTGCCTGCGCTTGCTCGGAAGGCTCAACTCGCGTGATGACTGGCGCCGAGGAGGCGGGCGAAGGGGACGTGACGCTGCTCCCTTGAGTCTTCTCCACGAGTGGTTGTGGTGCTTGAGCCGGAGGTACGGCCACGTGCTCTGCGCTGGGGGTTCCGAGCGGCTCAGAGCTTGGTTTCGCACCTGGATTACTTCCAAGCAGTTGGTAAATAGCGAGGGCTAGGACTGCCCCACCACCGAAGGCCAGGCCCATTTTCCAGAACCCCTTGCCTGCCGTGACCGTGCCTCGGGAGGCCGGAACTTGAGCATCGGGCTCCGTCATCATCGGCGCAGTGTCCTGAATGGGCACGGGCGTGGGCACCGGCGCCGAGGAGCTCACCGCAAGTGACACGGGCTGCTGCTTTGTCACCACTTCGTTGCCAAGATCCCAGCCGTCCACGTCGGACAAGGTGGAATTGGCGCGGGCGATGAACTCCTCGAGCGACTTCTCGACGGAGTTCTCACCCTTGTTCCCCGATTGTCCGCCAAGGGTCGACTCAATGACCAGCGGTCTGACATCGTTGCCAATCCCCTGGGTTGGCTTTCCATTGGTGCCGTTGCGGCCCGGGATTTCATCGCTTTCAGCTAGCACGACACGCTCCCTGTGTTCATCTTCCCGTTCCCCATGAGTCGACTCGCCCGCTGCCGCCGCGCGCTGGAGTCGCTAGTCTAGCTGTCGCAAGGCGCAAGGGCTATTTCGTCGACCGCTGCAACCTCAACCACGCCCAAACCATGGTATTCCGCCGCGAGCTTTTCTATCTCGCCGGCGGTCAGGTAACCTCGCCGAGCAATCGCTGCTCCCAGCCGCCCCCCGTTCGCCCAGTGTTCAGCTAGTGCATCGAGGAGTTGCCCATCGTCGATGGCGCAGCGTTCGACAAGGAAGTCACCAAATCGAATCGGTTCCAGGACCGCGCGCCTGGGGACGCTGTGTTGCGCTTGCATGGTGTGCCTTTGAAAGTCGCCTCTCGAGCGGTTGAACCCAATCCGCTCCTCATGCGAGGCCCACCTACTTTCCACCAGAGTGGCATCCTGTCAAGCGTCTTCTGGGTTACCGGGACTAACACGGGAGTTCGGAGGCGCCGCGAAACCCATGCAGGATCGCGTCATTGACGAGCCTCTTCCCCCTCCCTAATATCCCCGTCCGATGTCCGATTCCAGAAAGAGGCGCCCCCCCCAAGCAACAACCACGCGGCGAGCGCCCCATCCCGCTCCAGGATTGCCCGTGGTTCGCCGAGGCACCATTCGACTTCCACCGGACGTAGCCGCTCGGGTTCGAGCTGGTCATCCCTGGGTATATCGCGAAGTTCTTGGTAGCCGCCCGCTTAGGGAAGCCCCTGGCGCGGTGGTCGAGCTAGTCGATTCCGGTGGCGAATTTGTCGGGCGCGGCATCTACGATGGCGAGTCGGTCATCGCGGTTCGCGTCATGACCCGCAATCCGGAGGAACCGATCGACTCGAGGCTCGTCGCGCGTCGGGTCCAGGAGGCAGCCTCGCTGAGGCGTCGATTTGTCCCACAGGACGTGGACGCGTTTCGCGTGGTCAACGTCGAGAACGACGGTTTGCCCGCCATCGCTGTGGATCGATATGCGGATTACCTTGTGGTCCTGTTCTTCTCGCCCGCGGTCCTCGGATTTCGCGAGGCCTTGCTCGATGCCCTAGAGAAGACGCACTCCCCGAAGGGAATCTACGAACAGAAGCGCTTCAAGCCCGTGACCGGCGAGGCACAACGGGGACCCGCTGAGCTCGTGCGGGGCAGCGCCGCGCCGGTCGAGCTCGAGGTCCGCGAGGGGCCGCTCAAGTTCTGGGTCGATGTCACCGCACCCACGTCCCCAGGTCTATTCTTGGACCTCCGTGAGGGGCGCCGTGCGGTCGCTGGCTGGGCAGAGGGGCGCCGAGTTCTGAACCTCTTCAGCTACACCGGGGCCATCAGCGTGCACGCGCAGCATGGAGGGGCGCGCGAGATCCTGGCTGTCGACGCAGTGGCCAAGGGGCATGCGCGCGCGCGCCGCAACTTTGCGCTCAATGGATTCGATCCCGAGAAGCCAGAGCACGTGGTCGGCGACGTCTTCAAGGTCCTCGCCAAGCTGGCGGACCGGGGACGGAAGTTCGACCTGGTGGTGATGGACCCGCCGGCCTTTGGCATGGCGGGCAGGCAGGCCTTTTCGGCTGCGCAGGACTACCGTGACTTGGTCGAAGCTGCGATTGGCGTGCTCGCGCCCGGCGGCCTTCTCGTGGCGGTTTCGTCGACACACAAGATCTCCCACGACGAGTTCGACCGCATGCTCGCGGACGGTGCCGCCCGTGGCCGAGCGGAGCTTCGCATCATTGAGCGACGGTGGCTGCCCCCTGATTTCTGCGTGGCGCCAGGATTCCCGGAGGGGAACTACCTGAAGTTCGCCGTGGCGGTGAGGGATTAGGTTAGAAGTACACCTGCGTGCCGAGAGTCCCGAGAACGACTGCCTTCCGGTGGGCCTCGGGTGCGCCCGGGAAGGCGGCTCCGCCGAGCTCGACAAACAGGCTGAGTCGCTGACCGACGTCCAGCCTGGCGCCCAGCGCGCCATGGATTCCGAATTGCGCTCCATCCACAAAGAAGACTGGAATACCGGCTGAAAACATGGGGCGCAGGGCTCCCTTCCCCAGGTAGTACGAGCCCCCAATCCATGCCCCCTTGAACTTCTTGCCTAAGAGACCCGCACCCGTGAGCTCGATGGAGCGGCCGAGAACGTAGGACCCGCCCACCGCGACCACGCCACCTCCAGATAGATCAAGGTCTGCCCGGATCAGGCCACCCAGCGAACGCTCACGGCTCTTGGCGCTCGGAGTCGCCCGTGCTTCGATGCGCGGCAATGCCGCGCTCGGTGATGAGCTACTCGAAGCTCCTGCCATGGCCAGGTTTTTTGGTTCACTTGCGCCCGGCTTGCTTCCCTCGCGGCTTGGAGCGGCTGTGGGGCTGATCGCGGACGTTGATGTCCGCTTCGTGCCTCCGGTGTCGGACTGTGACGGCGTGCTTCCGGTCGGACGAGCTGCCGTTCCCGGTGAGACGCTTGGCTTGGTGGGCTCATCTACCCCGGTGCCGCCTGGTGGAATGGTGCCCTGCGGCTTTTCATTTTGGACCCGCTTCTGCTCCTCGAGGAGCTTCTCCATCTCCACGATCCGCGCGTTCACGTCGTCCTTGTTCTGCGCGTCCGGTTGGAGTCGAAGGTACGTCTTGTAGAAGTAGAGCGCTTGCTCGTAGTCCTTTTTCAGGCGGTACGCTTGGGCGATGTTGAAGAGCAGGCCCGGTGCAGAGGAAAGTGCGTACGCTTCCTTGAACTCGCGGACCGCGACATCGAACTCGCCGAGATTGTAGGCGGTAATTCCGCGTTGATAATGGTCCTTGGCTTGCTGGGCCTTGTCGACCTGCACGGGCGCATCCTTTTTCTTCTTCTGGGCCATCGTCGGGGCCGAGACGAGGACCAGGGGCACGAGCGCGAGCCAAGCAACGCCTTTTCGAGAAACCATGATTCCCCCCATGCGGGATCGCGACTGTATTGTAATCGGCGAAGGACGAGCGCACCCGGTCAATTTGCGAAGGGATCGATGGTGCAATCCGTGCATCCACCCGGCTTCTTCTTGCCCGGCTTCTTGTCCGCCGGCTTGCCAGGCGTCCCGGGCTTGGCCACTGCAGCCGACGCCTGCCTTTCGAGCCTTGCTTCGACCTCCACGGTCGCGCCGGAGGCTACCGAGACCGTCTTGATAAAGGGCTTGCGCATGGGAGCCGTGACGACGAGCTCGTGGTTCCCTTCGCGGTCGAGCTGGATACGGGCCCCGTCCGCGGCTTCGGCGTACACGCGGCCGTCCACCTCGATGCGGGAATTGGGAGCACTTGCCTTGACAACCAGGATGGCCGGGGCGGGCGTCGGCGTTGGCGTCGCCCCTTGCTGTGCCGTGGCGCCTTGTGGTTCAGAGGCCTTGGGCTCCTGGTCTGGCTGTGCCGGGGCGGGCGTCGGTCGTGCCACGGGGGCCGCTATGGGCTCGACCCTGGCCGTGGGCTTAGCATCCCGGGTCTTGCCGCCGACAGCCGCAAACACCACGACGCCCAGGAGCGCCGCAGCGCCGACGATACTTCCGATGAGCGCCCCGCGCTTTTTCTTGGGACGGATTTCATCGTCCAGCGCTTCGCTCGCGACCTGGCCCCGTGGCATCGTGCCCGGCACGGTCCCTGGGCGGCCGATACCCGCAGCTGAGGCCAGGGTGCCGGGCCGGGCTTCCATCTTCACGGTGCCCGGTGGGGGAGTCCCACGGGTCGAGAGATCCATGGGCGGAGACGGGGTTCGGGAACGCATTCCAATCCCCGTGATGCCGTGTGCGTGTCCCGTGGAGGCGAGCGTGGCGAGGAGGTTTCCGTGGAGCTCCGAGAGCACGGCTCGAACCTCATGCAACGTGGGGCGGCGCTCGACGTCCTTCTCGAGCATGCGGAGGATGAGCTGCTCAAGGATGGGTGGAATCTCGGGCCACAGGAGGCTGGGCGTCGGCGGTGGCTCGGTGAGGTGCTTGAGGACGATGTCCATCGCGTTGTCGGCGTCGAACGGCAGCCGACCCAGGACCATCTCGTACGTCATGCAGCCGAGCGCGTAGATGTCGGTTCGGTGATCGACGTTCTTGCCGCGCGCCTGCTCTGGCGAGAGGTAGCCAGGCGTGCCCATCATCATGCCCGTTCGGGTCTTGGCGATGCGGCCATCTCCAGAGTCCGCGAGCCGTGCGATGCCAAAATCGATCAGCTTGACGAGCTGGCGGTTGCCACGCACCGTGACCAAGAACACGTTGTCGGGCTTGAGGTCGCGATGCACGATCCCTTTCTCGTGGGCGGCCTCGAGCGCGTCGCTCATTTGGTCCAGGATGTCAATCACCTCGCCGAGGGGCATGCTTCCCGCGCTCAGGCGGTCAGCGAGGCTCGATCCCTGCAGCCACTCCATGACGAAGTAGCTCCGCCCGTCGGAGAGCTCGCCGAACGAGAACACGTCGACGATGTTCGGGTGACCGATTTGGTTGACGGCCCGCGCCTCCTGGACGAAGCGCTCGACCGCCGAAGCATCGGTGCAGAGCATGGGGCTGATGACCTTGATGGCCGCTTTCTTGCCAATTAGGGGGTGCTGGGCCGAGTAGACCGCGCCCATTCCGCCTTCGCCCAGCTTGCCGACGACTTGATACTCGCCGACGACGGTGCCGGGGGGCAGGTCCATGCTGCCTTCCAAAGCGGGAGCCACCGCCACGTCGTGGCCTGTCGCCTGGACGGGCGGCGTGCTCGGCATGAGCGAAGCTCCATCCTCTGGGCACGCCCGGTAATGTTCAGGCCAATCTCTCCCGCATTGTGCACATCGGGCCATGGTAGGAATCAATCCTACAAAAAAACGGGGATTTGGGACAGGACCGCGGGGCCTCGGAACGTGCGCTAGATCACATGGCGGTGAGCTGCAACCAAAGTCACGAGCGTGGCACCTTCAGTCGTCCGATCCAGGGCGGTCGTCATCCGGTGCGAGCAAGGCATACATCTTGTTTTTCACCGTGGCATACGAGACGCCCAGCTGGCGCGAGGCCTCTGCCATGTTGCCGCCGCAACGCTCGACCACGTGCTTGACGAAGTAGCGCTCGAAATGCTTGGTCGCGAGGTCGTAGAGGCTGGCCTCTTCGGATCGCCGCCTTTCCGCGTGCCAGCGCGCGAGAGTGCCGAGCCGCTCGACGCAGTACTCGATGGGGATGTCGGCGAAGCGGATCAGCCCACCTGGATGGAAGGCCGTAAGGCGCATCACCAGGTTCTCCAGCTCGCGCACGTTTCCCGGCCACGGATATGCCTCGAGGGCCCGCAGGGCCTCTTGGGTAAACGTGGGAGGCTCGCGCCGGAGCGTCTTGGCCGCTCGCTCGGCGAGATGCGACACGAGCTCGGGGATGTCTTTTCTCCGCTGGCGGAGAGGGGGCACGCGGAGCCTTACCACGTTCAGGCGAAAGAACAGGTCCTCACGAAAGCGTCCTGCCTTGACCTCGGCCTCGAGATCCTTGTTCGTGGCGCCGATGATTCGCACGTCCACCGGGCGAGGCTCTACGCTCCCCAATCTCTCGACCTCACGTTCCTGGAGCACGCGCAGGATCTTCACCTGCGCCTCCCGACCGAGCTCCCCAATTTCATCCAGGAACAGGGTGCCACCGTCGGCAAGCTCGAACTTCCCAATGCGCTGCTTGTCTGCCCCCGTGAAGGCTCCTTTCTCATGGCCAAACAGGGTGGACTCGAGAAGCGAAGGCGGGATCGCTCCGACGTTGACCGTCACCAGGGGGCGGTGAGATCGATCAGACTGCAGGTGGACGAGCCGCGTAAGGAGCTCCTTGCCTACTCCGCTTTCCCCCTCCAGCAAGACCGTGAGTGGTGTTGCGGCGACCTTTCGCAGGGTGTCAAGGGCGGTGGAAAGCTCCTCGGACTGGGTTCGCTCCAAGAGGGCGAAGCTCTCGCGGAAGCGATCCTCCATGCGGGCGACGAGGCTCGCGTTCCGTACCCGCCTGTGTTCCAGCGCGCGCTCGATGTGCGTGCCAATCTGCACGTAGTTCTCGTAGGTCTTGGCCAGGAAATCGAACGCGCCGAGCTTGACCGCTTGAACTGCGTTTCCGATCTCCGAGTGGGAGGTGACGACGAGTATCTCCACGTCCTCCCTTTCGGCGCGAAGCTGCGCAAGCAGCTTGAGACCGGGCACGTCGGGGAGATTCAGGTCAAGGAGCACCACGTGGACCTGGTGCTTGGCCAGCATGTCCATGGCCTGCCATCCGTTGTGGGCGACGAGCCGTCTATACCCTTTCAGATAGCGAGCGATGGTTTCTTGAAACGCCGGCTCGTCGTCTACCACGAGGACCGTGGTGCGCGCCGTGGGTTGCACTCCACCTGGTTCCGAAGGCCTTTCCAAGTTAAGGGCAGGCTAGCATGTCGGGCGGTCATGTCGCTTTTTTCCGGCGCAGGGAAACGCTGAAGGCAAACAGCGGGATCGCGGCAGCGAGGAGGCGAGCGAGCTCTTCCCGGGACCGGGCATCCACAGTGGCTCTTTCAGGACGTGCCCAAAGCTCTCCGACGAATCGCTCCCCCTTCCCGGTACCCACGGCCTCTTCGCGGACGAGGATGTGAATTCCCTCGCAAGTAGCCATGAACGTGCGGAGATGCCGAGCGCCTTTCAAGGCGGTTCCGGTCATCGACCTGCTGTCTCTTGTGCTGATGGCGCTGGCTTGGATGGGTGCCTCGGGAGAAGAAGCGTAAACGTGCTTCCATGACCGAGGCGGCTTTCCACCAGCACCTGCCCGCCATGGGCTGCAGCGATTTGGCGCACCACGCAGAGCCCGATTCCCACCCCAGTCGACCGCTTGGTCGAACGGAAGTCGTGGGCCATGAGCTCCCTTACGAAGTGTTCCTCCATGCCCACCCCGGTGTCGATCACGCGCAAGGCCACCTCCTCGCCCCTTGCTGTCTCGGAGATGGAGATGACCACGCGGCCTCCAGGCGGGCGCCTGGTCATGCACGCATCTGCCCCATTGGCCACGAGGTTCGACAAGGCGCGGTGCAGGAGTGACTCGTCGACAAGGATTGGCGCTGAGCTCCCCTCGACCGCGAGCTCCACGCCTTGCCACCTGGCGCTCCCCTGGGATTCGGCCACGACTTTCTCGGCAACCTTGCGCGGGTCGACGTCCGCGAGCTCCAACGGGAGCTCGCCATCGTGGGCAAGACGACGCAGGTCGCGCACGTAGCGATGGAGCCTGGGGAGGTGAGACTGCGCTGCCTTTTGCAAGGGCGCGAGTGGGGAGTCGTCCACAGGTGGAGATCCGCTTGCCCCTGATGAAGATAGGGCTTCGGCGCATGCGTCGCGGATTGATTCAATAGGGGCCTGGAGATCGTGCGCAAGGCCGGCAGCGACCCGCGCGAACGTGGACAGCCGCTCCTTGGCGCGGATGTCTTCTTGCAGCTCGCCGAGATCCACGGCCATCTTGTTGAACGCTTGAGCAAGGGACCGCATCTCGACGAAGCGCGGCAGCTCGACCCTCGATCCCAAGTTTCCCCGTGCGACCTCCTGCGCGTGCCGCTTGAGCGCATCGATGGCACGCACGGGGGCACGACCGAGCAGCACCCCGACCACGACGGCCAGCACCATGGCTAGCGCCATGACCACGAAGAGATCGCGCTTGAGCACGAGCGCGGCATGGTAACCCTCGGAAATGGGCTGCTCCACGACGAGGAGCCAGTCTACTTGGGGCACTTTGGCGGCCACCGCGAGGACCTCTCTTCCTTGCCCATCCTGATAACGGGCGCCCGACAGCCCATGCCTGGCGACGACCGCCGCCCGGGGATCGATCTCGCGCAAGAACACCCGCCTCCGCTCCTCGGGATCGCCGTGAGCGAGAAGGGTCCCGTCACGGGCGAGCAGGCGCGCGGTGCCCGTCTCCCCGACGCGAACCTCACCAACCGCGTCCCAGATCCCCACGAGGTCCAGCTGTGCGACTGCGATGCCTACCCGCTCGCCAGCGACCTCGAGGGGAATCACCATCTTCATGAGCAGCTTGAAATCCTGTGCAAGCTTCGGCTCGCCGAGGACAAGCCTGCCGTCCCGCGCCGCTCGGATGTCCGGATCATCGCAGCGGTAACGCGTTGTTTCCCGATTTCGATCCTCGATAGTGGAAGAGGCAATTGCGTGGCAGTCGGCGAGCGATACCACTTCCAGCGACTCGATGTGCCGAAATGCCATGCGGAAGTTCCTGAGGACGCTATCCACTTGAGTTGGCTCGAGCAGCACGCGCGAAGTGAGGATGGATCCGAGGGACTTGAGAAGCAGCACCTGGCTATCGACGTGCGCCGCGATGCGAGACGCGGCACGGACTGCGAGGCGACCGTTTCCGATTCGAACGTCTTCGAGCGCCGTGTGCTCGGCGCGGGGAATGGCGATCATCCCCGCAACAAGGAGTGGCAGGACGCCGCTAAGGACAAGGATCAGGATTCCAAAGCGGCGCAGGCTCATTCGAGCTCTCCAGGGGTACACCGGTGCACGCCAGCTAGCCAGTCGAGCCTGGTGACCTCGGGCTTGATACCGCAGAGATCCCGGCGAGCCGCGGCCCCTTCCCGGATGTAGTAGAGCGGCGTCAAGGGCGAATCCCTCTCGACAATACGCTTGGCGAGGGGTTCGTCGCCCGCTCGGGCTGCAGCATCAAACTCGGGGCTGGAGTAGCGGGACATGTTCCCGGGCGCGCCGGACTCGAGCTGGTACCAGTACCTCTTTACATTACCGCCGAAAAGGATATAGGCGTGGAACGCTTCCCCCAAGACACGCTCACGAAACGTCTTGTGGTCGTTGACTGGGACGATGGTGACGTCGACTCCGAGTGGGGCGAGCTGGTGCTGCACGACCATCGCCGCGCGCTCGAAGTCCGTCGATTCCGAGTGGTAGAGGAGCCCGAGCTCGCGGCGACGATTGGAGTCGATGCCGGCCGCCGCTAGGAGCCGACGCGCTTCTTCGAGGTCTTCCTCGGTGGGCACCGCGTCTTCTTGTTCACCAGTCACCACCTCGGCAATGGCCCGCCTTCTGAGGGCCAGCGACATGCCACGACGAGCCCGCGCGTCGGGGACTCCTGCACTTGTGGTCAGGAAGATGAGCGCAATCGAGCCAGGATCCTTGACCGGAACCACCTTGAGACTGGGAATGCTACGCAAGTAGGTGAGGTGCGAAGGGGACGCGACCGGCAGGACGTCGATGCTTCCGCCGAGGAGCAAGCGCCACTCCTCCTCTTCGCTCATGCTCTGCACCTGAATGCGCGCGGGGCCGGTCCCGGGAACCCGCCTCCGAAGGACCATCTTCTTCTCCGTGAAGCTTTCCTGCTCGTACGGGCCCAGGTCCAGCAGGTGGCAGCCAACGAAGTCGAGCTGGATCGTGTCGGCGATTTCCTTGTTGGTGAAAGCAAGCGTCACGCCCTGCTCGTCGGGATGAGCCGAGATGAGCTTCGGATGCCGCATCGCCGAGGAGAGCTCTTGGCTGGAGAGCGGGCTGTCTTCCCTTCGCATGAGGCGCACGGCCGACCCGCTCCGAGTGAGCTCGCGGAAGTGCCGCAGGAGCGGCGTGTACACGAGGTTCATGAGGTGGCGCGTCGTGGAGTCTGTAACCGTTGGACCCATGGGTTCGAGGCCCCGGTACGTGCTCACCCGCAGGAGTGGCAGTGGTTCGTCGTGCCCGCCATCCCGGCGCGAGCACGCCGCTTGAGCGAGAAGTACAAGAAAGACCCCGGCCCGTCGCACGGGCGCAGGTTATACCCTATCCGCTATATATGGGGAGGCATGGATAGGCGGTCGTGCCTTTTCTTGTTCCCTTGATGATCGTGGTTCCGTTCTTCTTGGCTTCCATCTCTCCTCCTTCCCCGGCAAGCCGGGCTCATGCGCGCACGTCGACACCCGCCCAAAGACACGGGCACCTGGTCCATCGCCTGTGCTGCGGCGCTATTGCGAGCGCCGGTTCACCTTCGCGAGACAGGCCTCGGGTGGCGGAAACTGCTCCACCGCTTTGTCACCAGCCTCATGGTCGATGAGGGCATGCTTCCTGGCGATCATGTGCGACTTGGCGCGTTCGAAATAATCGAGCTCGCAGGTCACTCCGCGGGGCCGGCCGTGCTTTCGCCAGGCCGCCGCGACGCATCCGCCGCCGCAGTGGGGGCGGTGCGCGCAGGAACCGCAGGCATCCATCGGCGCCGCGCTGGTGATCTCGTCGTAGCGGCTCGAAAGCCCACGCGAGACATGGCCGATGGTCCACTCGGGGTGCCCCAGGAACCCGGGGCACTTGTAGAGGTTTCCTCCTGGGTCGACGGCATAGGTGTGCTTCCTGTGGAGTCCGCATGGGCCGAGCATGATGGGGTCCCCGGGGTCGAAGCCGGCACGGCGGATCTCGTCGGAGAAAAGGAGCATGAGCTCAGGTGACGACCCGCCCCATGTGCATGAGCCTGACGCCGAGTCGCTGGGCGCCCCGAGCGTTGTGAGTGCGGGTACGAAACGGATCCTGCTCCCCTTGCGAAAGCCGGCGCTCGCGAGCTTCTTGATGAGGGGCAAGAAGCCGTGCGCGGTGTCGTCTTGGTAGTTGCCGCGAATCGTGACGTCGATAAGCTCCGAGGCGGCGACCACGTTGGAATAGATCGTGGAGAACGAGTCGTCGCCACGCCTGCTTGAGCGACGAGTGAGCGAGTGCGTGGACTCGTCGCCGTCGAGCGTGACCTGAGCGCCCACGAGGCCGATGGGCAGCCAATGCTCGATGAGCTCACGGGTCAAGAAGACGCCGTTCGTGATCAGCGAGAACCGCACGGATACCGAGGAGGAGAGAAGCCGGTCGTTAAGGCCCACGACCACCTGCTCGATCCGGCGCTGTGCGAGGAGCGGTTCCCCACCGACAAAAGCCAAGCTCACTTGGCGTGAGCCGAGCTCGAGCGCTCGACATGCATGCCACTCGGCAGTAGCCTGTCCGACGCTCTCGGTCATGGCTCCACCGCCCCGAACGTCCTCTTGACAGCAGTACGTGCAGCGGAGGTTGCAGGCGAACGTGACCGAAATGACCGAGGAGAGCTCGGCGGCATCCGACCGGCTCTCCTCGTGCCACCGTCTGAATTCGGCTTCTTCCCACTCATGGCTTTGGACGAGCACGCCGACCGACTCGTCGAAAAGGTCCGGGTCGAGCTCGCTCCACTCTGCGGGTGTAAGCGTTTCCCCTCGGTCGGCACGACGGAGAAGGTCCATCACGCGCTCGTCGAGGACGGCGATCCCGCCGGAGAAGGCGTTGTAGAGGAGCGTGGTCCCGTGCGTCGGGTAGTGCTCGATCATGTGGTTGAATGCGGACAGCCGCACGCGGCCGCGTGGTGCAGCGGCCAAGCCAGGGGCGCAGGCAAGCTCGTATTACAAGGAATTCGCGGCCTTGGGAGCGAATGCCGCTCCTCTTGATGGGCTATCCATTTGGCCGAATGGAGGGAGGAGCGTGAAGGACTGCGCTAACTCGGCATCATGGCTGGCATCTTTTGGGATCGGCGGGTGGCTAAGAACTTGGCCGATTGGAGGACGCGAAGCGTTGCAGTCCTACCCCCGTTGAAGCTTGTGCCTCCGCAGCAAGCGCTCGAGTGACTTCCGATGCACCTCGGCCACTTCTGCCGCCCGATCAAGGTCTCCGTCGCACGAGCGGAGGAGCTCCACCAGGTACTCCCTCTCGCGCTCGGCACGCGCGGCGCGGAGGCTGCCCCAAGGAGCTTCGGATCGGCGAGGATCGTCGCTCGCTCCGCGACGTTGCGAAGCTCGCGCACGTCCCCTGGCTGTAACCTTTCAGGGGGGCGCCGCCAGGCGCTGCCCCCTTAACGGTTACGATGGCGACAGGTCGTCCGCGATCGTGGAGGAGCGTCGTGGCCGAACGGCGCTGCGTTGGCATCGGTTCATCTTAGCGCGACGAATCGAGCACCTCCGGGTTCAAAATTGCACTCGGATCAAGCTCCTTGCGCAGGGCCATGAAGTACGGGGCGAGCTCTTGATCCCGCTCCCCAACCAAGAATCCTCCCGCGTCGCGCACCGCCCGCTCGACGTCGCTTCGGGCAGGACCCGCTGGATCCGGACGATCTCCGTCGAGGAGCGTCACAAAGATGCACGCTCCATCGTCGTCAAAACGCGAGATGTGCGCCCGCGCGTCGCGCTGCGCATGGCGGGCTGCGTTGACGACCGCCTGGTACACGGGGACCAAGCGGCTTGGCGGCGCCGCGATCTCGAGTGCCGGCGGTGGGGGAACCGGACCGGGGAGCGTGTGACCACTCCGGCGACGCCACCAGATCTCGGCAGGAGCGGACCCGAGTGGGGTTCCTCCGAGACCTCTTGCCAGGTCTGCGTAGATGTCCCGTTCGACGGTCGCAAGCTCGCTCGGACCCGAGGTGCAAAGGGTTACGATGGCCTCCTCGGCGTTGGACGCGTCGGACCCGAGGTGTACACGTCCCTCGGCGCCGTCGTAGACACGCACGGCTGACGGACGGACGTCCGCCCTAAGGGCCAAAGTGACGGAGGCGACCGCGCTATCGATGCTTGGAAATCGGAAGGCGGCAAGCAGTCGGGCTTCGCTGCGACGGTGAATGCGCAGGACCACCGCGGTCACGATGCCTAGCGTCCCCTCGCTTCCGATCAGCGCGCTGGCGAGGTTTGGACCTGACGCGCGCCTCGGGGCCACCCGCGTGTGTATCGTCCTACCGCTTGGAAGCACAGCGGTCACACCCAGCACTGCATCGGCAAGGAACCCATGCCGTGGAGATGACTTGCCTGGGGTTCGCACTGAGACCAGGCCACCCAAGGACGAGCGCAAGACGGCCGGCGGATAGTCGCCGATGGTGAGCCCTCTCGGAAGAAGCAACTCTTCGAGCCGCAGCCCAACGAGCCCCGCCTGCGCGTGTACCACCAGCGACGTCTCGTCGAGGTGCAGGACATGCGTCATGCGCTTGAGGTCGATGATCACGCGCGCTTGGCTCGTCTTGGTTCCCGATCGCTTTCGCGAGACGGTGCCGATTGGCGTCACCGTGAGCCCACGTGCCCCACACAGGCGCACGAGCTCTGCAATTTCGGCGGCCGAGCCTGGGCGCACGAGCCAGGCGCGTGCATCGGACACCTCACCTGGCCCCAAGGGGAGACCGGCGGCCATGAGGTCCCTAGGCGTGCGCGAGACGTTCGGCGCGCCCACGATGCTGGCGAGCAGCTCAGCTACTTCCGAGTGATCATTGCGAATGGCGTTCCCTGCCATGACAGCCCCATCTTGCCTGGATTGAGGATTCCGTCGGGATCGAGCGCGTTCTTCAAGGCCTGATAGATCGCCATGGAGTCCCGGTGCTCGTCGGCCATGAAGGGGGACTTGAGCAGGCCCACGCCGTGGTGGTGCGAAATCGTGCCCCCGGCCCGCGTGGCCGCGGCCAGGCCGTCGCGCCACAGCTCGTCGTATTTCTTCTCGGCTTGCTGCCTCGTGGCCGCATAGCCCACGAACGTGAAGTAGATCGAGCATCCCTCGGGATACGCGTGAGAGAAGTGCGCCATCACGAAGGCATGGCGAGAAATGGCCTGGCGCACGCTGTCGTACAGGTCGAGGAGCCGCTCCCACGTGGAGGCTACTTCCATGGTATCGGCGAACGCCCCCATCTCGTAGACCTTCGGCATCTTGTAGGACATGGCATACCGGCGTTCTAGCCAGTTCTTGCCCGGTTCCTCTCCAAGATCCTTGCCGCCTGCCTTTTCGAGCTCGCGCCCAACGAGGCTGGCCTCGACCTCCGTGCGGGCCCGAGCGCCTTCGGTCCCGACGATAAGCATGCAACCCCGTCGTCCGAGCTTGCGCGCGAGCGTCACCGCGGCCGTGTTGAGCACGCGCGAGCGAACGAGCGCCGCATGGAACAGCTCGCGACCGAGTGCCCCGTGACCGTTACCGGCGGCGCTGGGAATCAGGGCGCGGAGGCGTGCGAGCGGACCGTCCGCATCCGTCACCGCAGGCGGGCCCTCGAGCGATGGAAGGGCACCACCTTCCACTCGCTGGACCGCTTCTTCCTTGCGGCTTTCCTTGTGCAGGAGCGCCATGAACGTGTCGAACTCGTCGTACAGGCGCACGACAGCAGGCCGAAGGCCTCGCTGCATGACACGCCGAATCCCCTCGAGGCCGGAACCGACATCGGGAAACTCGTATCCCCTTAGGACTAGCAGCTCGGGCGCAGGCCTGATCTTCAGGCGTGCCGACGTGATGATGGCCAGCGTTCCTTCGCTTCCGACGAGGAGCTGCGTGAAGTCGGGTCCGACCATGGCGCGGCCGTGTCGCCCGGTGGTAATGACGTCGCCCCGCCCGGTCACGGCAGTCAAGCCGCGGACCATGTCCTCGATCTTTCCGTACTTTGTCGAAAGCTGTCCTGCGGAACGCGCCGCGAGCCAGCCGCCCACCGTCGAGCAGTAGATGGACGACGGGAAGTGCCCGAGGGTGAATCCCTTTCGGCAGAGCTCGCGCTCGAGCCGCTCGCCCATGACGCCGGCTTCCACCTCGCAGGTGAGGTCGTCGGGATCGATGCGCAGGATGCGATCCATTCGCTTGAGATCGATGGAGATCCCACCGTGGAGGGGCACTACGCCACCGCAGACGCCCGAGCCTGCCCCATAGGGCACCACGGGGACGTGGAGCCGGCGCGCGACGTGCATGATTTCGGCGAGCTCACCGGCGGTCTCCGGCCATACCACCGCATCTGGTGGATGGGATGTCGGGGCTCCTGCCCGGACGGAGAACAGGAGACGCGTCCACATGTCTCGCGCATGCGCGGTGCGGTCGGTGCCCTTGGTCGAAACGCGAAGATCGCCTACAGCGCCGGCAAGAGCGCGCCGAAGCTCCTCGAGGTCAAGGCGAACGACTGCCATCGCTAGCACCATAGCACTTGAGTCGGGTTTTGCCGCGCCTAGAAATCGGTCATGAGTGCCCCAGGACCGGTGGCCGGAATGTTGCTCGATGGCGTGTACGCGCTACGGCAGGCACTCGGTCGCGGCGCGGCTGGCCAGGTCTGGCTCGCCGAGGACATCTTGCTCAAGCGTCCAGTTGCGGTCAAGATCGTCCCGCCAGAGCTCGTAGGTGGGAACTCGGAGGCCTGGCGCAATGCCCTGCGGCGCGAGGCGGCGGCCATGGCGTCCATCCGTCACCCGAACGTGGCCCAGGTCTTTGCCTTTGGGCGACACCGTGACCTGCACTACTTCATCATGGAGTGGGTGGACGGGGAGACGATGCAGGGCGAAATCGAGAGGCGGCGAGTCACGGGGGATCGCATCCCGGTACGTCGAGCCTTGCGGATCATCGCCGAGGCCTGTCGGGGCCTCGCGGCCGTGCACCGGGCGGGCATTGTTCACCGTGACGTCAAGCCGGCGAACCTCATCATCGCGCGTGACGGGCGGGTCGTGCTCATCGACTTCGGTCTCGTGCGAATGCCCGACGGTGGCGGCGCAGGTGGTGCGCCCGTCGGCACGCCGAGGTACATGGCCCCCGAGCTGGCGAAGGCGTCGTCTCTTCCCAGCTCCGACGAGCTGCACTTGGCCGACATCTACTCGCTCGGCGCAACGGCCTTCGAAATCCTCACCGGCTTCCCCCCGTTCCCAGGCGAAGGGGCCCGTGAAGTCATCGAGCGCCATGTACACGAGGCACCGTCGCCGCCGTCGGCGAGACGCCCAGACCTCCCACCGATCGTCGACAGGCTGATCCTGCGCTCGCTCTCCAAGAAGCCGCGCGAGCGCTACGCGAGCTGCGAGGACATGCGCGCGGCGGTGGCTGCAGTGGCGGCGAGGCTTCGCCCCACCGAGCCTACGCCGAGCACTCCACGAGTCCTCGTCGTCGACGATGATGCCGATTTTCGGACCTTCGTGTGCTCGTTCGTACGACGGCTCTCACCCGATGCGTATCTCTACACCGCGGGGGACGGGTCGGAGGCGCTCGATGTGGCCAGGAGGGTGCAGCCGCACCTCGCGGTCCTCGACTTGAACATGCCCCAAATGAACGGATTGGAGCTCGCGGAGGCGCTCGTGACCTATCCCGAGACAAAGGCGACCCGTCTCGTGGTCGTCTCGGGCGAGAGCGGCCAGGGGGAGCGGGCACGCTTTGAGAAGCTGGGGGTGATGAAGGTCTTCGAGAAGCCCTTGAAGCCGATTCTGTTCATGGAGTGCGTGCAGAGCGCCCTGGCGTGATGAGACCGCCCAAGGTAGGGTCAGAAAACCCGGTACCCGAGGTACACGGCGAGCGTGAGGCTGCGCACGTACTGCGTGTAGAGCTCGTTCATGTAAGCGTGAACCTCGCGGTTGAGTTGTTCCGACTCGCGGTCCCGTGAGCCGAGGCTCATGCTGGTTGACGACGCGAGCGTCCAAAGCCCGCCGAGCTCGGTGCGCAGCGCGAGTCCATGGGGCAGGGGAAAGCGATAGCCGACCCGCCCGGTCGCCAAGAGCAGCGTGCTGTTCATGTCTACCTCGGCATCTCGCCCTGGCCGGTTCACATCAGAGCCGGTGACCGCTTCGACGAGCTCCGTCGGCGTGGCGCTTCCTCCCAAGGCCGCGACAGTGAGCCCAGCGCCGACGTACAGGCCGTATCGCGCGAGCGGTCGAACGCCCAGCTCAAGCCCCGTGATCATGGAGTTGTCGAGGCCCGCCTTGATGAGCCTCGCTTCGCTCTCGCTGTACCAGCCCATGTCCACGGAGACCTTGTTGATCAAGTCCACGTAGGCGCCCGGCATGACACCGATGCGGCCGGACACGCGAAGGCGGAGCGGGAGCTCAACGTCTGCTCCGGCCCCAACCATCACCGGCACTTCGGTTCCCCCTTGGGCTTCGAGATGGACACGAGTCTCGGCGGCGCCTCGCACGGGAAAGAGGACGCCTGCGAGGAATGCCAGCGTCGCCCCGCGAATCATGGACGACACATCCATGGTGCGTGCGGGCAAGCTCCTGACACGTGATTCATCTTCCTAGCCTATCAGATCGTGTTACACGTTCTTCATGTCCCCACCCCCGCCCGTCACTCCCGAAGAAGCACGCGTCGTCTTAGTCATTGGTGTCATTGGTTCGGGGACCATGGGCCATGGCATCGCACAGGTTCTTGCGCAGGCAGGGTACGAAGCGCGCCTTTGCGACGTGGACGAGCGCTTGGTCACCGATGCCATTGGAAAGATTCGGGTCAGCTTGGACAAGGGGGTTTTGCGGGGAAAAATCGACCGGGGTACACGAGATGCGGCACTTTCGAGGATAAAAGCGACGACATCCCTCATCGAGGCCGTCAGGGACGCTGACCTCGTCATTGAGGCCGTCCCCGAGAAGCTCGAGCTCAAGCGCGAGATCTTCGCCACCATGGACCGGGCGGCGCCAGAACGAGCGATCTTGGCGACCAACACGAGCTCCCTGTCGGTGGCCGCCATCGCGAAAGTTGCCCGGGATCCGTCCCGCGTCCTGGGGATGCACTTTTTCAACCCGGTTCCGGTGATGAAGCTCCTCGAGATCGTTCGCCACGAGACGACGAGCGACGCGGCCACGGCCACGGCGCGCGCGCTGGGAGTAGCCATTGGGAAGGAGCCCATCGTCGTCCGTGATGTGGCTGGATTCGCTTCGAGCCGGCTCGGGATCGCCATCGGGCTCGAGGCCATGCGCATGGCCGAGAGCGGCGTGGCGACGATCCCCGACATAGATAAGGCCATGAAGCTGGGCTACGGACACCCCATGGGACCACTTGAGCTTAGCGACCTGGTAGGGCTAGACGTCCGCTTGGCGATCGCCGACTACCTCGAGAAAGAAATCGGCCCCTCGTTCAAGCCGCCGGAGTTGCTGAAGCGCATGGTGCAAGAGGGGAAGTTGGGCAAGAAAGTGGGCGAGGGCTTCTATAAGTGGAAGGACGGCAAGATCCAGGGGTAACCTTTTCGGGTCCGGTCGGCTCCCGGGTACCTGGGCTGTTAGATCCTGCGAGCGCTCTTCAGGCGATTCCATAACGACCATCTGGACTCCACTCGCCCTTCGCGTGTATGGTCCGACCCCGTCGGACGACGGAGGTGAACCGGATGCGTCTATGTCGATACGCGAGCGTGGCGGCGATTGCTGGGTGGCTTTTCGCCTTTGGTTGTGGACCTTCGGCCCCGAAGACGGACGAAGACAACATCGCAAAGGATGGCGGTACCGGGCAGCCCGATACGAAGCCCACCCCTTGCGCCGACGGCACCATTCGCTGCAGCGGCTTGACCCAGCAGCGATGCGTGGGGAACAAGTGGCAAGACGTCGTCACCTGTGACCAGGGCAAGATTTGCGATCGTGAGCTTGGGTGCGTGCAGTGCGACCCGCGCGTATCGACCACGTGCAAGGACAACGCGGTGTACACCTGCAACGCGCAGGGGACGATCGGCGAGAAGGTGCGGGACTGCGGGGGCGAGGGGTGCAGTCGAGGCCAATGCCAGGATCCCTGTGGTATCGCGGCCGCCAACCGCAGCTACCTCGGCTGTGAGTACTGGGCGGTCGACTTGGACAACGCCGTCCAAATCATCGGCCCGCCGGACAACCGTGGTACTTGCGACCAGTACAAGGCGCAGGATCCGTCGGTGGCGACCGCCATCGTCGAAACCATCAGCTACTGCGAGGACATGTTCAACTTCCTCAATCCGTATGCTGGCCTCTGCCAGTATGGCAACGATTGCTCGGGGGCAAGCGAGGCCGGAACTGCGACGTGCCGGACCGCACGGATGTGCCATCTGTCAGCGCAGAAGTCGCCTTTTGCCATCGTCGTCTCTAACCCGGACGATTCGCAGCCCGTCGAGGTGACCCTCTCGAACGCGTCTGGCAAGACATACTCGACCACCGTCGCACCGGGCGCCGTTACCCCGATTTTCCCGCAGCGCATTCCGAGTCCATTCCCCGATCAGTCGCTTGATCACTCGGGAATCGAGGCCAAGGCCTACAAGCTCACGTCGAATCGTCCGATTGTCGCGTACCAGTTCAATCCGCTCGATAACGTCGGCGTTTTCTCGAACGATGCCTCGCTCTTGATTCCAGCCTCCACGTACGACACCTCTTATTACGCGGTGACGCTGCCGGGACTGCCGGTGTTCAACCCGTACATCACGGTCGTCGCGTCTACGCCGGGAACCACGACGGTCACTGTAACGCCGAAGGCTCCTATTCGTGGGGGCAATGGAGTAAGGCCTCTAACCGCTGGGTCGCCCGCCACGTTTACCCTCTCTCAATTCCAAGTTCTCAACTTGGAGGGCAATACAGAAGGGGATCTCACTGGCACTCGCATCACGGCCGATAAGCCTGTTGGCGTTTTTGTGGGCCACGAGGCGATGGTGCTCTCGCCGAACATGGACAAGGCATTCGCAGACCATCTGGAAGACCAGCTCTTCCCCGCTTCGACTTGGGGCAAGCTCTACGCGGTCGCGCGATCCCAAAAGCGCAAGAACGAGCCCGACTTGATCCGCGTGGTGGCACAAAAAGACGGCACGCAGGTGACGTTCAACCCGGCGGGGAGCTGCCCCACGCTCGGTTCCGGCCAGTTCTGCGACGTGTGGATAGACGGAGACGTCGAGATTAGCGCGACCGAGCCGATCCTCGTCGCTCATTTCCTCACCTCGATCTCGGACGGCGCCAAAAACGAAGACGGCGATCCCGCCATCGCCTTTGCGGTTCCGACCGAGCAGTTCCGCCAGGAATACACCTTCTTGGTCCCGTCGCAGTACAAGTCGAACTACATCTCGTTGGTGGTCCCGGACAACGGGACCGCGGTCCTCGACTCAAGCGACGTGACCCCCCAGCTGGTCGGCTTTGCTGGGAAGTACAAGGGCGGTCGCATTGCAGTGCAACCCGGCCAGCACAAGCTGCGTTGCCCGGCGGGTTGCGGCATCGAGGTGCACGGCTACGACGGCGCCGTGTCTTACCTCTTCGCTGGCGGCTTGGATCTCAAGCGAATCGTGATTGACTAGCACTGCTACGTCATTTCCACGCCGTCGCGAGAGCGCAGCCCGCCGCGGCAGATCGCGGCGGCGCCCGGAGCGAGGGACGAAGGCGTGCTGAAGCACGCCGAGGAGCGAGCGAGGACGCACGGCGCGAAATGCCCGGCGGATGCGCTCGCAGCAGGCGGGGAAGTGGCGCAGCAGTGCTAGGCGCCTTCGGCTGCAGGGCCGCCGCACCTTTCCCAGCGGCGACCCGGCGGCGTGCCCCGACCTCTCAACCTGCCCTACGAAGAACTCCCCCGAAATCGCCGGGTCGCGGCCACATAACGGTAGTAGGCCTCGACTTGCCTTGCTCGTTCGGCTTCAGACCAACCCAGCACGCGGGCCATTCGACGGGCGACCTCTTCGGCCACGCCGAGTCCCTGGTCCTTCGCTCGCAAGCAGAGTGGGATTCGACGGACCAGGACATCCTCGACGGTCTTGGCGAGATCCACGTCGACTGCGTGCTCGACTTCAGCCCAGACATAGGGCAGCTCGGAATCCATGCGCTCAATGAGTGAACGGTTGCCCACCGCACGAACCACCAGGGATTCTGCTCTTTGTCCGTAGGTTTCGGCGAGGTGGGAGGCGACACGCTCCTCGACGTGCGCATGGTCGCGAAGGCGAGCCAGAATCGCGTGCACCGCCTTGAGTCCGGGATGTTCGAGACCCTGGGCCCCTGGCAGCGGCCGATGCTTGGTCCGGCAAGGCTTGATCCGCCGCCCGTCGAGGGGAGCGTCGGCCCGGTCCGAAAGCCATTCGACAGCCTTGTCCACGGCCTCCTTGGCCATGCGCCTGTACGTCGTCAACTTGCCACCGGCGATGGCGATGACGCCGCCGTCGGAGCAAATGATCTCGTGCTCGCGAGAGACGTCCGATGCGCGTGCCTGCTCGTGCGGGGCGATGAGCGGGCGTAGCCCCGCCCACGTGGCGATGACATCATCGGGCGTGAGCTTGGCGTCGGGGAAGAATCGGTTGGCATGCTCGCAGATGTACGAGACGTCGCTTAGGTCGGCGGCGACCTCGTCCGGGCTACCGTCGAAGTCGGTATCCGTCGTGCCAATGACGGTGCGCTCAGTCCACGGGAGGCAGAACATGACCCGCTGATCGCGCGTGAACATCGTCACGGCCCGCGTCACCGGGAGACGCTTGGCGTCGACGACGACGTGCACCCCCTTGGTGGGACGAAGGAGCGTTCGTCCAAGCGACACCCCGACACGGCCGAGGATCTCGTCAGTCCACGGGCCGCCCGCAACGACGAGCGCATGGGTTCTAAGCGAGAGCTCATTGCCGGAGAGCTCGTCCCGGGCACGCACGGCTGCAATTCGACCGCGTCCATCCCGCTCGATCCCCGTGAGGCGGGTGTAGCTCAACACCTCCGCTCCGAGGAGCTTGGCGTCGAGGACGTTCTCGAGCACGAGGCGCGCGTCGTCGGTCATGCAGTCGTAGTATTCGAGCGCGCCCGCGAGGCCATCCGTCGTGAGCATGGGCTCCATGGCGCTGACGCGCTTCGGCCGATAGGTGCGATGAAGCTTGGGGGAGCGAAACATGGCCAAGGCGTCGTACACCCACAAGCCGATGTCCACCGTGGCCAAGCCCGGCCGGTGACGCTTGTAGATCGGCACCAGGAACGGGATGGGCCGCACCAGGTGGGGCGCCCGCCGCATGAGAAGAGCCCGCTCGCTCGTCCCCTCGAAGACGAGCTTCAGCTCGCCCTGCTTCAAGTAGCGAAGCCCACCGTGGACCAGCTTCGACGACCGGCACGAGGTCCCTGACCCGAAGTCCTCCTTGTCGATGAGGGCGACCCGTAGTCCGCGGTGTGCGGCGTCGCGCGCGATTCCGGCGCCCGTGATCCCGCCGCCGCAGATGACGATGTCGAAAATCTCGCTGCTCATTTCCCGACCACCTGGGCCATGATCTCGGGCTTGACCTGGATGTGCAGGTCGTCGAGCTGCCTCTGCGCGACCCGAGAAGGAGCGTCAGTCATGAGGTCGGTACCCTTCTGGGTCTTGGGGAATGCGATAACGTCCCGAAGCGACTCGGCCTTGCAAAGGAGCATGGCAAGCCGGTCCAGGCCGAGCGCGAGTCCGCCGTGAGGCGGCGGGCCATAGCGGAACGCCTCGAGGAGGAAGCCAAACTTGGCCTGTGCCTCTTCATCCGAGAGCCCGATGGCCCGGAACAGCTTGGCCTGCACGTCCCTCTGGTGGACGCGGATGCTGCCGCCGCCAATTTCGTTGCCGTTGAGCACGCAGTCGTAGGCGCGCGCCCGGCAGCGCTGGGGATCGGACTCCAGGTATTCCAAGTCGGACAGCCTCGGCGACGTGAAGGGATGGTGGGCCGCCACCCAGGTACCGTCCTCTTCTTGATCAAAGAGCGGCATGTCGACGACCCACAAGAAGCGCCACTCGTCCTTGCGGATCATCCCGAGCTTCTCGCCGACGTGGAGTCGAATGGCACCCATGGCGCCGTGGGCGATCTTGGGCTTGTCGGCGACAAAGAGGAGCACGTCGCCCGGCTTCGCGCCGAGGAGGGCGTTCACGCCCCCGCGGGCCTCGTCCTTGAACGCCTTCGCGAACGGCGCTTGCCATGCGCCGCCTTCTTGGACACGCGCGAACGCAACCCCCTTGGCGCCGTGGGGCTTCGCGAATTCGGTCAAGCCGTCGAGCATGGAGCGGGACATGCGGTCACCGTCTGGCACCCGCATGCCCTTGACGATCCCTCCTTGGGCCACGGCTTTTTCGAAGATCTGGAAGCCGCACGCGCGGGCGGCCTCGGTGATATCGCCGAGCTCTAGGTCGAGCCTTAGGTCGGGCTTGTCTGAACCATACCGTGCCATGGCTTCGTCGTAGGTCAGGCGCAAGAACGGCTGTGGCACGTCAATGCCGAGAACTTCTTTCCAAAGCGCAGCCAAGAGACCTTCGAGCAGGAGTTGCACGTCCCCCTCGGTGACGAAGGACATCTCGAGGTCGATCTGCGTGAACTCGGGCTGGCGATCGAGCCTGAGGTCCTCGTCGCGGAAGCACTAGACGATCTGGAAGTAGCGCTCGAAACCCGACACCATGAAGAGCTGCTTGAAGATCTGCGGCGATTCGGCGAGCGCATAGAACGAGCCCGGGTTCAATCGAGAGGGCACCAAGAAGTTCCGGGCCCCTCCAGGCGTATATTTCACGAGCATTGGCGTCTCGAGCTCGGTGAACTTCTCGCCATAGAGGTAGGAGCGGGTGACCTGATAGATCTTCGATCGGATCAAGAAATTCTTCTGCAGCGCAGGCCTTCGCAGGTCCAGGTAGCGGTGCTTGAGCCTCAACGTCTCGTTGGTATCTATTTGATCTTCAATGGGAAAAGGCGGGGTGTCGGAGCGCGAGAAAATTTCCAGCCTCGTCGCATTCACCTCGATTTCACCGGTGGGGAGCTTGGGGTTCACGTTCTTCTCCCCCCGGTAGGCGACCTCCCCTTCGATGCCGATGCAAAATTCATTGCGAAGCTCGCCAGCCAAGGCGTGGGCATCCGCGTTGTAATCCGGGCGGAACACCACCTGGGTGACGCCGTCGCGGTCCCTTAGGTCGATGAACACGCAGCCGCCGTGATCTCGTCGGCTCCATACCCAGCCCATCAGGACTACTTTCTTGCCAACATCCGCTCCCCGGAGCTCGCCCAGGGAGTGGGTCTTCTTTCTCTCGGACAAAAGCGAAGCCATGCGGGTATCGTATCGTCCCAACGCATTGAGTCAAGCCGAGCCCGCACGCCGGAGCTTTCCGAGCTTCTGCTGCCCGCCGATGATAATC
>JACQUZ010000093.1 GCA_016210055.1 Deltaproteobacteria bacterium
AAGTCCGTCACCTCGTCGGAGGGGGCGTAGTCGGTGCGAGGCAGGTCACCGGCAGAGATCTTGGCGATCGCGGTGTCGAGCTGCGCCCGCGTGTTCTTGTAAAGATGGAACAGCGCGGCGATCGTCGTCGCCGCCTTGGGCTCCGCCTGAAGCCTTTGCACGTCTTCTTGCTCGAGGTCCAATGTCTTGGCGAGCGGATCGTCGAGAAGCTTCGCCAGCGCGTCGTCGGGACGACTCTCGCCCAAGGCTCCCATGAAGGTCTCGAGATCCTGGTCGAAAAGTTGAAGGGCCTTCCAAAGGAGCGGGAACTGGATCGTGCGTTTTCCCTTTTCGATCAGGTTCAAATAGGCTGGCGATATCCCGAGTTGCTTGGCAACGTCGGATTGACGCAGTGCCCGGTCGACCCGGAGCTGGCGCAGCCGTTGACCCACGAGAACATTGTTCATTTACTTACTTGTTTACTAGTAAATCCACGTCAAGAACAACTGTAAATTCGCCATCATTGCTAATTTACTCAGCTTTACGAGTTGACAAGCAATTCCACCGCTTATACACATTTAGTTATCCGTAAACTTGTGAAAGGTCGCACCCATGTCGCGTTTGACCGATGAGCACAAGGAAATCCGCCGCGCGGTACGGGAGTTCGTCGAGCGTGAAGTGGATCCAATCGCGGACGAGCTAGACAACGCCGAAAAAGAGATCCCAATGCCCGTCATCCGGAAAATGGCTGAGCTGGGATACTTCGGGCTCATCTTCCCGACCGAGTACGGCGGCATGGGGCTCGACACGCTATCGATGGCCATCGTCACCGAGGAGCTATCCCGTGGCTGGCTTAGCGTGGGCTCGGTCATGACACGCATGATCATCACGGGCTCACTCATTCAAGCCAACGGCACCGAGGAGCAGAAGCGGCGCTTCTTGCCGAGGATCTCGTCGGGCGAGCTGCTCACGGCGGCTGCGTTCACAGAGCCAGACGTCGGATCCGACACGGCCGCGATGAAGCTGCGAGCCACCAAGAGTGCCGATGGCAAGAATTACGAGCTGTTCGGTGAGAAAACCTGGTGCACCTTTGCCAATCGCGCGCACGTCCTCACCGTTCTCGCCCGCACGAACCCGGAGGTTTCGCCCAAGCACAAGGGCCTGTCGATTCTCCTCGTCGAGAAAGAGCCCGGCGACGACTTCCACTCGCCGAGCCTCACCGGCGGACCGATTCCCACCATCGGATACAAGGGGATGAAATCCTACGCCCTGGGTTTTGACGGGTACCCCTGTCCCAAGGAAAACCTCCTTGGCGGCGCCGAGGGCAGGGGTTTCTACCAGCTCATGGCGACCTACGAGTACGCCCGCATCCAGACCGCGGCGCGCGCCGTGGGCGTGGCACAGGCGGCGCTCGACGCGGCCATCAAGTACGCGCGGGAGCGCACCCAATTCGGCAAGCCAATCGCTGAACACCAGATCATCCGTCACAAGATCGCGCACATTGCCACCGACCTCGAGGCGGCCAGGCAGCTTTGCTACTACGCGGCGACGTGCAAGGACGAGGGGCGACGGTGCGACCTGGAGGCCGGTTACGCCAAGGCATTCGGCGCAGAAATGGCGGAGCGGGTCACGACCGAAGCGCTCCAGGTGTTTGGCGGTTACGGGTACTCGCGCGAGTACCCAGCGCAGCGGTTTTGGCGCGACGCGCGGGTCTTCCGGATATTCGAAGGAACCAGTGAGATTCAGTACGAGGTGATCGCCAAGAGGCTCCTCGACGAGGGTCGATAGGGATTTTCGATCGGCGAGGAGGTTGCCAGGAGGTAATCGATGAACGACGTGCATGCAATTGGGATCGTGGGTGCGGGCCTCATGGGAACCGGGATCGCCGAAGTAGCGGCAGCCGCGGGATTCCAGACGGTCCTGGTCAAGGCGACACCGGGATTCCCTGACGACGCCAAGCGCCGCATCGAGAAGTCCCTCGACCGAGCGGTAGAGCGCACCAAGCTCACCCCGGAAGCGCGCGACGCCACGCTCGGACGCATCACCTTCACGACCGAGCGGGAAGCCCTGGAAAAGAGTGACCTCATCATCGAGAGCATCGTGGAGGACCTGCCCTCCAAGCGAGCGCTCTTCGCCGCGCTGGATCGCGTGGTCACCCCGCGGGCCATCTTCGCGTCAAACACCTCCACCCTGCGGATCACGGATATCGCCAAGGGCTGTGGCAGAGAGGACCGGACGATTGGCCTCCACTTTTTCTCGCCCGTTCCAGCCATGCAGCTCGTGGAGCTCGCGTACACGCAAGTGACATGCCCCTCGGTGGCAAAGAAAGCCGGCGAGTTCGTCGCCAAGCTGGGAAAGACAGCGGTCCCAGTCCTGGATTCCACGGGGTTCGTGGTGAACCGCCTGCTGGTGCCGTACCTCATCGGCGCCATCTCGGCCTATGAGCAGGGCCTCGCCCGTCCCGAGGAGATCGACACGGCCATGCGGCTCGGCTGCGGACACCCCGTGGGACCGCTCGCCCTCTCCGACCTCATCGGGCTCGACATCGTGTACGCGATGGCCAAGTTGCTCTTCGCCGACTTTCGCGACCAGCGCTACCGGCCGCCGGCACTCCTTCGGCGGCTCGTCATGCAGAACCGCCTCGGCAAGAAGACGCTGCGCGGCATCTACGACTACACCGCGTCCCCTCCAAAGGCAGATGAGGAGCTTTGGCAGCTCGTTCGCGGTGGCGCATTCCTGACCTCCGAGGAGACGGCGGAAGAAGATGCCGCGTAAGCTCCTCGAGGGCCTCCTCGTCGGGATTGACCACGTTGGGATATGCGTGGGCAAGATGGACGAGAGCTGTGCGCTCTGGAGCGAGCTCCTGGGCGTGCCAGCCTGTGACCGCGAGTGCGTGGCGCCGCAGAAGACCGAAGCAGCGTTCGTGGATCCCCCGGACGGGGACGCCACCGTCGAGCTCGTCTCCCCGATGGAGGGGAATGCAGGGCTCTTCAAGTTCCTGGAAAAACGCGGCGACGGCCTGCACCATCTCGCATTCGCGGTCACCGACATCCGTGAGGCATTGGCGCGCCTCAAGGAGGCGGGAGTACCGGTGATTGACCAGGAGCCCCGAAAAGGGGCGCGTGGCCACCTGGTGGCGTTCCTTCACCCCAAGGCGATGAACGGCACGCTCGTCGAGCTCGTCGAGCGTCATCATTAAGGAGTGATCGATGAAGCGTCTCGAGCTGGGAATCGTTCCAGAGAGGCCGGGCGTCCTGCCCGAAAAAATGCTGGCATGGGTCATTCGCCCTGAACGCGAGGGAGAGCCAAGGAAGGCCATGCAAGTTGAGGACATGCCGGTCCCCGAGGTGGGGCCCAACGAGGTGCTTGTCCTCACCATGGCCGCCGGCGTGAACTTCAACGGTGTCTGGGCCGCCCGCGGGCTGCCCGTCTCCACCATCAAGATGCATCCGAGTGAGCCGTTCCATATCGCAGGATCGGACTCGTCTGGGATCGTGTGGAAGGTCGGCTCTGAAGTCAGGCGCTGGAAACCAGGGGATCACGTCATTACCCACTGCAACCAGAGCTGTGGCCACTGCGCCGAATGCAACGGCCTGGACCCCATGGCGTGCGAGCAGCAGAAAATCTGGGGGTACGAGTCGAACTGGGGCTCCTTCGCGCAGTTTCACAAGGTGCAGGCGCAACAGCTCTTGGCAAAGCCGACGCACCTTTCGTGGGAGGAGTCGGCCTCCTACGGCCTCACGTTCTTCACCGCCTACCGGATGCTCATCGATCAGGCCGATCTCAAGGCGGGTGACAACGTGCTCATCTGGGGAGCAGCGGGTGGCCTGGGCATTTTCGCTATCCAGATCTGCCGCCTCGTGGGAGCCAATCCGATTGCCGTCATCGGCTCTTCCGACAAGGAGCCCCTCGTCCGAGAGCTGGGCGCCTCGATGATCATCGACCGCAAGAAGTTCGATTTCTCCAAGGGAACCGAGGCGTCGCGGGCGTTCGGATCCGAAATCCGCAAGCTCACGGGCGGAAAGGATCCAGACATTGTCTTCGAGCACGTGGGAAAGGAGACATTCCCCACCTCAGTGCTCGTGGCCAAGCGCTTCGGCAAGATCGTAATCTGTGGTGCGACGAGCGGCTATGAGCTCAATTTCGACGTGCGCTACCTCTGGATGCGCCAGAAGCAGATCATCGGTTCCCACTTCGCGAACGCGTACCAGGCAGAACGCGCCAACCGGCTCATTATCGAAAAGAAGATTCGCCCAGTCCTAGACCAAGTATTCCCCTTCGAGCGGACGGCCGAAGCGCACCAGCTCATGCACGAAAACAAGCACAAGGGCAAGCTGGGCATTCGGGTGCAAGCTCCCCAAGCCACGGTCGGGTAGACTTCCACCGTCGTGCAGTCATTTTCGTCCGGAACTCTTCTTGACGAGGGCTCGCTCGCACGCGAGGCACAAAGACTCGCAGGCGCCCTTTCCTTCCTCGGGCTCGAGGCGGGCGACCGAGTGGCTGTCAAGCTCGGAAACGTGCCCGAGTGGGTCGCCCTGCGAGACGCAGCCACGGCGCTTGGCCTCTACTTGGTCCCGGTAAACCCCAAGCTCACTGCCCCCGAAGTGGCGCACGTTATCCAAGCATCGGGGGCACGCCTGCTCATCACTGAACCAGGCGCACCGCCGGGTGGCGTGCCGACCGCCGTGTTGTCGATCGAAAGCCTGCGCGCTCTGGGCGAGCGCATGAGCCCAGGACCGGCCAAGCCGGAAGGTGCGGTTGGCGCGACCCTGCTCTTTACGTCGGGAACCACGGGGCGGCCCAAGGGATGCCTTCGGTCAGAGGCCCAGGAGCAGGCGCGCGCAAGGGAGCTTATCAGGACGTATTCCTTGTCACACCGAGACGTCCACCTCATCGCGTGCCCCTTGGCGCACTCGGCGCCGGGAATTTTCCTCCGGGCCGCACGCGCCGCGTCGGCCCGCACCGTTCTTCTGCCCAAGTTCGATCCTCGTGAATTCCTCGCGGCCATCCAGCACTACCGAGCCACCGTGTTCTTTCTCGTCCCCACTCAGGTGCAACGGCTTCTTGCCCTTCCTCACCAAGAACGAGCTGCCGCGGACCTATCCTCCGTACGAGCCGTCATTGTTGCTGGAGCACCCTTTTCGTTCGAAGCCAAGTGCAAGCTCATCGATTGGCTCGGGCAAGGCAAGCTGTGGGAGTTCTACGGCTCCTCCGAGACCGGAACAATCACGGTTCTTCCCCCCTCGGAGCAGCCAGCGCCGGATGGCTGCGTGGGGTGGCCGCCGCCCGGCGTGCGATTGAAGCTCGTCGGGGACGACGGGTCCCTCGTACCTCGGGGTAACGTCGGAGAGATCTTCGTTTCATCCGACACGGTCATGGAGGGATATCTGGAAGGCCAAGGCAGAACAGGCGGCTTTGTCTCTGTCGGTGATCTAGGCCGCCTCGACGACAAGGGTCGCCTCGTCCTGGTGGACCGAAAAAACGACATGATCATCTCCGGCGGACTCAACGTCTATCCCGTTGAGGTCGAGCGAGCCTTGACCGAGCACCCGGATGTGTCTGCGGCCATTGCTTGTGGGGTCCCGGACTCCGATTGGGGGGAAAAAGTGGTAGCGCTGGTTGCCCTGAAGGGAGGGCAAGAAACCGATGAGCTCACGCTCAAAGAGTTCCTCAGGCAGCGGCTTGCCCCGTACAAGATCCCCAAGCACATCGTGTTCGTGCCGCACGAAGAGCTTCCCCTTGGTGGAAGCGGGAAGCCCCTCCGACGTGAGGCGCGCAAGCAGCTGGAACGCCTATCGCAAGAGTAGCCGAGCCGGGGTGCGAGGCAACCTGTCGACGAGATCCTCAACCCGAATGACGAACGAGCCGCCAAGTGCCCGGGCATGAAGCCACGCGGCGAGTGCCGTGCGCGCAGTTCCAAGATGAATCGCCCCTGTCGGGCTCGGAGCAAGCCATCCGCGGATCCGTTCCATTGGATCGAGCCTGCCAGCGCGATCTCGAATTCGCTACTCATGTCATACCCTGCTGCTAGGCTGCTAGAAACGTCGTGAGGGATCCATGCTCGAGAGCCTTGAGCCCAATAGCTTCGTCGGACATGCAAAGGTAAAGCTCGTTGGCGACGACATCTTTCTCGCCCGTTTTACTTCTGATTGCATGGGGCACGACTGCCGATGTGTCGATGAAGGAAACAGGCTTCGCCGCGACGCCTGCTGCCAGCACGGCTGCGACGTGGACCTCCTTGAGCGAGATGCAATCCTTGCGCGCGCAGAGATGATTGCCCCCCTGCTCAAGCAGCGGTTCCGAGACCCGGCCCGGTGGTTCGATGACTCGGATCCCGAGGAGGCCCCTGACTTCCCGTCGGGCACCGTCATTCGCACCGCGATGGCGGGCCCTGGAGAGGCGGGAGGCTGCGTGTTCCTCGAGCACGACGCTCGTGGGTGCGCCTTGCACCGGGCGGCAATCGAGCACCGGTTCGACCCCGCAGAGATCAAGCCGCTCGTCTGTCGTCTCTATCCCCTCGCCTTCTGCGACGGAGTCCTTAGCCTGTCCGACGATTTCTATCGCTACTCGTGCGTGCAAAGGCCAGACGATCCCTCCGTCTATCGGGTCATGCGACCCGTGTTGGGCGAGATCTTTGGCTTGGATATCGTCCCTCTGCTCGACCGATGTGAGAAACGGGTACGCAGGAGCAAGCTACCCGTGGTGGTAGCGACATAGGGACCCAGCGCTGGATAGGCCAAAGGCCGCCCGCCGACACCGGCGAGCGGCCTTTGGTTTCCTTCAGGAGGGATGGTTGCTACCGGACCTTGTGCATGACCTCTACGCTGTACTGACGATTCGGCCCGTGGCAGACCTCGCACGACTCGCTGCCCAGATACGTCTGCAGGTTCATGTGTGCCGCGGCGGCGAACGAGTCGTGGCAGCTTCCGCACGCCTTGCCCCACGCGCGCACCTTGACTGAAGCCGAGGCGTGCTCGGGCGTGACGGGTTCCTTCCAGGCGGTGCTGGTGCCGTGGCACTTCACGCAATCCTTGGCGTTTCCAGGCCAGGACGGGAAGCTGGCGGCATCGTAAGTTACTGGGTATGGCACCCCAAGGAAGACGCCATTTACGACAAAGCTCGAACCGTTGGCTAGCTCCTTGCCCATGTGAACCTTGTGCAGGAGGGAGCGGAAGTCCATGCTCACGCCTGGAGTTGGACCGACGTACCAGGCGTCGAACGAGAACTTGGGCCCGTCCTCATAACCAGGCGTCGTGTGGCAAAGGAGGCAGGTGTCCAGGCCTCGTCGGCCAAACCCGTGCGCCTGCAGGTCACCGTGGCACTTGTTGCAGTTGTCACCCGAAGAGATGATCTTCCGCTCCTCGACGTTCGTTGCCGTCCCAAACAGGAAGCTCTTGGTAGCCGGCGGCGAGATCATCCGGTAGGTCGTGTTGTCGGTCGTGATGTCGTTCCAGCTCGAGGTCGTGCCGGCGAGCGTCCCGTTCGTCGTCACGCTGAAGTCCTTGTTCGCCCAGATGCCTACGGTATACGTGCCGTTCAGCAGTGGGAGGCCTTTCCAGTCGCCCCAGCTTTGGTCGAAGTCCTCCGAGTCCGCTGCGGCTGCTGGGAAGAGCGCCTGGAGAGTGTCGCCAGGCCCACGCTTCCAGCCGAATCGCCCGTGCGTGCGGTAGCTAATCACCACCGGGTTACCGGCGGTAAATCCGCTGATGAGGGTGATCTTCCCGGTCGCCGAGTCGGTGACCGCGTAGTGGATTCCTTCTCGACGACCCTTGAGGGTCACTTCCTGGAGCTTCGCGCTAACACCGTGAGCGTAGCGAAGCGGCGTCGTGAACCAAATTCGGTCCTTGTCTCCCAAGTCGACGCCGGTCACGTCGTCGGTGGTCTGGATTCGACCTATGGTGAGGTACTCCTCAGTTCCTTTTTCGTCGTCAATGACGACCTTGGTGCCGGCCTTCGGCACAGCACTGCCGTCAGCTTCAACATACATCTGCAGCTCAGGTGCGCCCGCGGTCAGGCCAGTGCCTGCCTTAATCTCGGTCCGCTCCCACACTTGCTGGCGTCCCCAATAGACCGGCACGTTGGCGGCGACCAACTCATCGGTCCCGCTGACCACGCGCCCCAGAAGCTCGGTCGAAATATCGAGCGGAACATTCAAGGTGTAGGAAGTCGCCGCCGGGACAACCTCGAGGTAGAACCGATCGCCCTCGGCGAAGGGCACGAACGTCGTGCCCGCAGGCGCGCTCTGCTTCACGGTGAACGACACGCCTTCATAGGTAACCGGCAACGAGTCGCCACTATTGGTGCCAATCGCTTGATCCTTCAAAGCCGCCGTGGCGGAGCCCACCACGTCGAACTTCGTCGCGCTGGTAAAGACGACCGCGATGGTTTGGGCCTTCGCGCCCTCACCCACCGACAGCCCGCTGATGCTGCCCGTCCCGTCAAATGGCGTGCTCTTGCGGAAGCTGAAGTCGAACACGTTGATGTTCGGCAGGATCCGCTGCGGGTTCGACATGGGGCCCGTCACGATCATCTGGAAGCGCGTCAGGCTATGGATCGGCCGTCCTGCTCCCTTGTCGTCGGTCACCGAGAAGGTCACTTCGAATGGGTCACCCGCCTGATGGTTTCCGCCTGCTCCGGTTCCACCGGCCACCTTGGTAATCGAAACATTCACGCCAGTGTTGAGGGCCGGGTTGCTCCATGGATGCAGGTGGGCATTCGCGACTGCGAGCTGCGCGCCCGACGCCTTGTGGCAGACCACGCAGGTCTTGTCATCGGTCATTGGGGGCATTGTCTGGTTGTTCGCGGTGTACGGCTTTGTCCAATCGATGTCGTCGTGGCAGGATCCGCACGTCTTTCGGGTGACGGTGGTTTGGATGTTCGCCCCTTGGGCAGGCGCGGCGAGCGGGCCAGCCCCGTCGGGATCGCCGTGGCACTTGTCGCAGGCCACCACGCCGGTCCGCATCTGGTCCTCTAGGAACTTCTGGGGACCCGTCAGCGCGCTGTACCCGACATCGCGGGGCATGGGGCCATTGCCGCCGGTGCCCGTGTAATTCGCTTTCGTCTTGTCCCAAAGGTAGGCGACATAGGCGCTCGGCATCACCGGGAAGCTGAACTTGCCATAGTCAAACACCGTGTTGTTGTATCCAACGAGCTTGTAAGGCTTGGGAGTCGCGGCGTAATTGCGCGAGCCATCATCGTTCGTGGCCACGCCGAGCACCGAGGGGAGGTGCGAGCCGCCATGGATCCTATGCACCATGGTTCCGAGCTCAATCGTCGCACCTGGCGTTCCGCCCGCAGCTTCAGCGACATTCCGATCCTCCGCGCCAGCGGTATGACAGAGGACGCAAATCCTCACGTCGTTTCTCGAGCCGCCGTGAGCTTGGACCTTCGTGTGGCAGGCATTGCAGTTGTCATTGGCGACGACTTCACGCTTCGTGATAGAAGCGGCGCCGCCAAAGAGGAAATCGAAAACGGCGTTGCCGGCATCGCGGTACGACTTGCCCTCGACGGAGTAGCTCTTGTAGAGCACCATGCCGACGGTGTACGTCCCGTCCAGGAGCGCCTGACCGGCAAGCTCGCCGTGGTCCGCTCCAAATGAAGCCGTGTCGTTGAGCGGAGCGAGGTACTTGTCGGGAATCGGTGACTTGAACGCATAGGTGTACGAGCCGTCTGGATTCGCGGTGGCGACGGTCTTGACGTCGCTCTGGCTCGCGATCACGCGCTGGTAGTTCGAGGTCGGCCCCGACACCATGATGGAGGCGCCAGAGAGATCGCTGAGCGGAAGGCTCGTGCCGTCCTTCTTCTTGATTGTGAAACTGACCTTGATGGTGTCGCCGACCTTGAAGGAACCAGAGGCTCCAGTCCCCCCCGAAACGCCCGTAATCGTGACGGCGACTCCTGGCAAGTTGTCGTAACTCGTGAGGGGCGTCACACCATCCTTGCCGTCCTCACCGTCGACACCGTCCTTGCCGTTGACGCCATCCTTGCCATCGACACCGTCCTTGCCGCCGACGCCATCCTTGCCGTTTACTCCATCCTTGCCGTTGACCCCGTCCTTGCCGTTAACGCCATCCGTACCGGCCGAGCCAGGGTCACCCTTGCATCCGGCCGTCATGGCAAGTGACAACCCAAGGACGATCCCGGCAATACTCTGGGCCGCATTGCCGAAGCGCCAAGTCCTCATATGTTCACCCTTTCTTCAAGAGTTACGGAAGCCCACGTCCTCCTCGTGAGCCCCAAACAAGCTGTCGTTCAAGGCAGGTCCGGGCCGAAGAAGACGGGAGGCCCGCGCGGCTCGGTCGGCAAGCCACGCGTGCTCATCCGGGCGTGTCGCGGAATGAGAGCCGCTTTCGTGCGAGCGACCCAATTCCCTAGGACGAGCATTCTGGGTCGTGCTGCCACGCCCAGCCCTCAAGCAAGCCGTGAACCAGGCACAAAACCACCTTGCGTTGCGCTGGGTTAACTAGGTTCCCGACGCTCCGAACCGCTTCTCGAGCACCCGATCGCGCGCAAGGGTTGCCGATGAGGTGCGCGTGGACGCACGAGTTGCGAGCATCCCTTCGCCGGGTGACTTCCCTCTCGCGTGAAACCCAACCGCTTCATTCAGAGCCAGCGGTCGACCCTTCCCACAGCAGGCTTCGCGGTTTCTTGACTGCCGACCTTTCGGCCGATGTAACATCTATTTGCCGTGCAAGCGCGTGCTTGTCGGCTAAGCAAGCAAAACCACGGTCCCGGAAGCCGGGCACAGTTCGTGAACGAGAGGCCGACGTGACCCGCGTGTTGGTTGTTGACGACGATCGCTCAATCCGCAGGACCCTCGAAAAATTCCTACAAGGCGAAGGCTACGAAGTCCTCACCGCCCAGGCTGGCCCCGAGGGGCTCGATGCGATTCGACGCGGGGTGGCCGATGCCGTCCTTCTCGACCTGGGACTTCCCGAAATGGACGGGTTGGAAGTCTTGGCCCAGGTTCAGGACTTGCCGAGCCCTCCTCCCATCATCGTTTGCACGGCACGCGATGACATGCAGTCGACCGTTCGTGCCGTCCAGCTTGGAGCCTACGATTACCTGGTCAAGCCGCTCGACGTCGATCGCCTGCGCCTGCTGGTCAGGCGTGCCCTGGACTCGCGAGAGGCCTCTCGCAACCTGCGTCAGATCGTTCAAGAAGTGTCGAGCGGTTACCAGGTGGGTAGCATCGTCGGAAAAAGCACGGCAATTCGGGAGATCTACAAGGCCATAGGGGCCGTCTCGATGAGCCGAACCACGGTGCTCGTGACCGGTGAGTCGGGGACCGGCAAGGAGCTCGTAGCACGGGCGATCCACTACGCGAGCCCGGATCGCGAGCGCCCATTCGTGGCGGTGAACTGCACGGCCTTGGCCAGGGAGCTCCTTGAGTCCGAGCTCTTTGGCCACGTGCGGGGCGCCTTCACCGGCGCGGTCGCCGACAAGGTCGGCCGCTTTGAGCTGGCGGCCCAGGGTACCCTCTTCCTCGACGAGGTCGCAGAAATCCCGCTCGATCTCCAGGCCAAGCTCTTAAGGGTCCTTCAGGAGCGCGTGTTCGAGCGCGTGGGCGATACCCGCAGCCTCCCCCTGCGAGCCCGCGTAGTGGCTGCGACTCACCGTGATCTCGCAGCCATGGTGCGCGAGGGCACGTTTCGCGAGGATCTCTACTACCGCCTCCGTGTCATGGAAATCCCTATTCCGCCGCTGCGGGAGCGGCGAGAGGACATCCAGCTCCTGGTTGATGCGCTGCTAGCGAAAATCAACAGGGAGCTACACAAGGGCGTCCGCTTCGTCGCGCAGGAAGCCATGAGGCTCCTCGAAACCTACCCTTGGCCCGGCAATGTTCGCGAGCTCGAAAACGCGCTGACACGTGCGGTCGTTCTGGCCAAGGGCGACGTGCTCGACTTGCCCCTGCTCCCAATCGGCGACAGTCAAGCAGATCCCCAAGCTCCGCAAGTTCCGCACGCCGAGGAAGCGGTCCTCCCGCTGCGAGAGGTCGAGAAACGCCATGTCGAGCACGTGCTACGCCTCACGGGGTGGAACAAGCGGCGGGCATGCGCACTTCTAGATATCAGTCGCCCGACACTCGACCGAAAAATCGAGGAATATCAGCTCAAGCGCCCAGGTGAATGATGCTGGCCTTCCTGTTCACGGGCATTGCAATCCTGGGCTTCTCACTGGGAGCGCTCGTCCTTCGCTCCGACCCCGCTCGTCGGGACAGCCGCTTTTTTGCCATGGCCGTATTCCTCGACGCCATCATGGCCTTGGTCAATGCGGCCGTCGCCATCAAAGGGAATAATCTCACCGACCTCCACCCGAGCTACTACTCCGCGGCCACGGGCATGGTGGCCACGTACCTCATCACCGAGCTCGCCTACTCATTTCCGTTCAACGAAAGCATGCCGCGTCGGCTGCGGGTGCCGCTGCTCCTCTATGTTGCGTTGAACCTGCTCCTCGGTGGCTTGCCCGCCACGCGGCACTGGTACCTTCCCAAGTGCAACCTGTTCTTCTTCTTGCCGAGCTACCTCCTCACGCTGCGCCTTCTCTACCGAAACTACCGTCGGGTGCGCGGGGAACGCGACGCAGCTGGAATCCCGATCGTCATGCTCGCGCTCGTGTTCCGGTGGACGTCGTCTCTCGTGACGTACCTCATCGCCGCGCGCATCTCTCCGACGGCGTTCTCCTGGGCGCTTCACTTCGAAGTCACGGTGGCGGCGCTGGTCGGGTACCTGCTCGTGGGCTACGCATTGCTCCGTTACCGATTGTTCCGCGTGCGCGGCGTGGTGGCGGAGGTGGTTCTTTACGGCGGCGCGCTCCTTGCCGTCGTCGGGCTACTCGTGGTCGCTGTTGACTCGGTCATGCGCCACGTCGTGGATCCGTTCTTCCAACGCATGTTGCTCGTCGCGGTGGCCACGATCCCCGTGCTCTTCATCGTCGTTGCCAGGCCGCTCCTCTTGCGGATGCAATGGGCCATCTTGGGGCCCATCGACCCACGGCGGGCCTTGGCGAGGGAGGTGAGCGAGAGGGCGCTGCGAGCCACCGAGGGAGAGGTGGACATCGACGCCATGCTGCGCGCGTGCCTGGAAGCGCTCAATGAAGTGACGCGCTGCGGCCACGCGCGATTCCTCAGCGGGCCGGCGTGGCCACTCGAGGGGTCTGGGCCTTTCCTTTCGGAACCCATCGCGTCCTACTTGTCGTCGGCGCACGTCACGCACCTCCTTGGCGCCAAGACCCATGGGCTCCCCGACGAGGTCGCCGCGGCGCTGCGCGAGACGGGCGCCGAATTGCTCGTGCCCGTGGCCCAGGGGGGCGTCGTGTACGGCGCGTTCGCGACCTCGTGCGCCGATCTGGATCGGGAAGCCGTGAGCCTCGCGGAAACGGTGGCGCATCACCTTGCGCTCAAGATGGAGAACTATGCGCTCTTCGCGCGCATGATTCGAATGAAGCGCGAGCTCGATGAAGCGCAGCGCCTGGCCACGCTGGGGAAGTTCGCCGCCGCCATTGCGCACGACATTCGGACGCCGCTCACCAGCGTGCAGATGAACGTCCAAATGCTTCGCGGCAAGGCCCAACTCCCCCCCGACGACATGGAGTGCTTTGACATCGCGCTCCACGAGCTTCGACGCCTGAACGAGCACGTGACGGAGATCCTCGATTACGCCAAGCCGGTGCAGCTGACGAAGACGCCCGTGGACCTACGCGACGTGGTGGAGGACGCGGCACGCACGTTCGAGCCCCTGCTCAGCGAGCGGAGTGCGTGGCTCGCCAAGGAGCATGGCGAGGGACTTCCCCAAGTCATCGTGGATCCCCACCGGCTGCGGCAAGTGCTGTGGAATCTCCTCGACAACGCAACCAAAGCCTCACCAAAGGGCGCGTCGATCACGGTGCGAACGCGCTGCGCCGACGGGGGGAAAGTCGCGCTCGAGGTCGCGGATCCCGGCAAGGGCATTCCAGAAGAGCACCTACCGCGGATTTTCGAGCCATTCTTCACCACGCGTCCAGATGGTACCGGCCTAGGGCTGGCGATCGTCCAGAAAGTCATCCGAGCGCACGGCGGTGAGGTTTTCGTCCGCTCCACTGTCGGCCATGGCTCGACCTTTACCATTCTCCTTCCGGGAGTTCCGGGGGGACACGCCCTTCCCCTCTAAGACCGCGCCATCAAGGCCCCACTCCCGCCTACACGAAGCGTTACAGGCAGTAACGGATTGTTACCGTCACGGCGAGTGCTTCTTCGTGATTTCGAGGACTTGACCCCGGCACGGAGGGTGCTTTACGAGGATTCGTGTGGTCGCTTGCTCGCAAAATCCTTGTTCATGACCGGGTGAAGTTCTTCGTGGCAGCTGCAGGCGTTTCGGTCAGCGTGCTGCTCGTGCTCGTTCAAGTTGGGCTCTACCTCGGTTTCATGCAAAACGCCTCAAACCTCATCGACAGATCCACGGCCGACATATGGGTCGCGGGCGAGGGCAACGAGAATTTCGACTTCGCCCTGCCGTTCGATGAGGCCCTCTACTACCGCGTCGAGGGAACCCCTGGCGTCGAGCTTGCCGAGCCCATGCTTCTCGCGTTCGGCCAATGGAAGATGAGCAATGGCGGCGCCGTTGGCGTGCAGGTGGTCGGCCTAAAAGAAAACGCGCAGCTCCTCAAGCCCGCGCCCATCATTGCCGGCGACCCCGGTCGAATCGCCGAAGTCGACGGCATCATCGTCGACAAGAGCGAGTTCCCCAAGCTCCTCCTTGAGAGGGGAATTGGTGAGCGGCAGGAGATAACGGGCGTGCGGTCAAGGATCATTGGCCTATCCCAAGGCCTCCGCAGCTTCACGACGTCCCCCTTTGTCTTCGCGAACATGGATTCGGCGCGGGCCTTCACGAGACAAGGGCCCGATAAGCTTACGTATGCCCTAGTGCGGGTGGCTCGAGGAGCCCGCGTGGAGGACGTGATGGCACGCATCGACGCCATCCCTGGGATCCAGGCCTTCACCAAGCAGGAGTTCTCAGAGCACTCGCGCACGTACTGGTCCAAGCGCACGGGTGTCGGCGTGGGCTTTTTCATGACCGCGGCCTTGGGCGTGATCATCGGCCTGGTGGTCGTCGGACAAATCCTTTACAACGGGACCCTCGAGCACATCAGGGAGTACGGCACGCTCAAGGCAATGGGTGCCCGGAACTCCGGGATCGTGCGCGTCATTCTTTACCAAGCGCTCATCTCGGCTGCCGTCGGATTTGTGATGGGTGGCGTGGGCGCACTTCTCGTGCGGGAGGGGATCAAGGCGGCCTACCTGCACGTGGTGTTGTCGCCGCCTCTTCTCGTCGGCACGGCCCTCCTCACCATCGCGATGTGTGCGGTAGCGGCACTCCTGTCGATCACCAAGGTGCTCCGGCTCGATCCGGCCACCGTCTTCAAGGGATAGGGATGACCATGGAAACCCTCGTTGAGCTTCGCGGCGTGACGAAGATTTACGGAAACGGCGAGACGCGCGTCCACGCGCTGGTGGATGCCGACCTCGACGTCAGGAAAGGGGAAGTGCTCTTGATCGAAGGGCCCTCCGGATCGGGCAAGACCACGCTCTTGTCAATCCTCGGGCTCTTGCTCCGCCCTACCGCGGGCGAAATCCTCGTGGCCGGCAAGGACGTCTCCCGCCTGTCGGAACGGGAGCTTCCCGCCATCCGGGCGTGTACCTTCGGGTTCGTTTTCCAGGGCTTCAACCTATTCCCGGCGCTGACCGCGCTGGAGAACGTGGCCTTGGCGACCCGCATGAAGAACGCCAAGGCGAAGGATCCGGTGGGCGAAGCCCGGGGGCTCTTGGCAGCCGTGGGTCTCGAGGAACGACTGCACCACCTGCCTTCGGATCTCTCTGGTGGCCAAAAACAGCGCGTGGCGATCGCCCGGGCGCTCGGCGGGAGCCCCAAGGTCATCCTCGGCGACGAGCCAACCGCGGCACTGGACAGCAAGACTGCGCTCGGCGTGATGGAGCTCCTCCGCTCCTTGGCCACGAAAGAACATCGTGCGGTGGTGGTCGTCACGCACGATCACCGACTTGAGAAATATGCGGACCGCATCGTCCGGGTCGAGGACGGTCGGGTCTTCCCCGCGACTTCGATGCACCACGCAGCCTGAAAGGAAGAAGCCATGACGCGCATCAACAAAGCATTCTGGATATCAAGTGGCCTTCTCGCGCTTGCCTTGGGCGCGTGGACGCTTCATGCGCGGGCCGGAGAGCGGACGGAAGCGGTCAGCGTGGAGAGCCCAGTGCCCATCGTGGCGCCTGGCATCGTTGAGTCGACCTCCGAAACCATCGCGCTCGGCTTCGAGCTCTCTGGCCGAGTCGTCGAGCTCCTTGTCGATGAGGGGTACCGAGTCAAGAAAGGGCAAGTACTCGCCCGTCTCGACGACCGCTTGGCCAGGGCCCGCGTGGCCAAGGCCGACGCGGCCCTTGCCGCGGCGCGCGCACGGCGTGACCAAGCGTTCCACGGAGCGCGCCCGGAGGAGATCCGCGCTGTCGAATCGGAGCTCAGGGCAGCCGAGGCCATGGCCGAGGACCGGGCACGTGCCATGTCACGCGCCCAGAAGCTCCTCGAGAGCGAGACGATTACCGTGGCCGAGGCCGACAGCGCCCACGATGCGGCCATGGCGGCACGTGCCACCGCCGACGCGACCGCGTCCCGGCTAGCCCTCCTGCGCAAGGGGGAACGCACCGAAGTTCGCCGCGAGGCACAAGCAGCCGTCCTCGTGGCCGAGGCCGAGCTCGACGAGGCCCGCACGTATCTCGACCAACTGGAGCTCCGGGCGCCACGCGACGGCGTGATCCTGCGCAGGCTCATCGAGCAAGGCGAAACGGTGACGAGCACCCCAGCCACGACGGTCCTCACCATGGCCGATCTCGACCAGCTGCAGGTGCGCACCGAAGTCGACGAGTCAGACGTCGGCCAAGTAACGGTGGGCCAGGTGGGAATCGCCACCGCCGAAGCATTCGGCGACAAGCAGTTCACCGGGCGCGTCGTGCGGATCACGGGCGAGCTGGGGCGCAAGACCGTGCGCCTGGATGATCCGAGGGCCCGCATCGACACGCGCGTCCTGGAGGTCATCGTCGCGCTCGACGAGAAGGCGCAACTCCCTCTGGGACTGCGCATGGACATGCGGTTCGAGCCCGCCCCCCAGAAGCAGGTCGCCGAGAATCAATAGTCCTGGGCTTGCTGCACGCAAGTCCCACCTGACCAGGCACAACACGGAAGGAGCTGTCGTGAAGGTCTACGCCATAGTCATGTCCTGTGTTCTAACCTCTTTGCTCGCGCCGGCGGTGGCCAAAGCCGAACGGGAGGTATCCCTCGAGGAGGCCCACGCCCTTGCCACGACGCAAAACCTGAATCTCTTGGCCACGCAGGAGGAGATCCGTCGAGCCGATGCCTTGGTCATGCAGGCGTGGGGCCGATTGCTGCCAAGCCTGAACGCCGAGGCAACACTCACCGTCCGTGATCAAGCCACGGTGGCCAAGATCGGGCCCACCGAGCTCACCTTCACGCCTCGGACCACGTGGACCGGACGGGCTATCCTCAGCCAACCGGTATTCAGCCCGTCCACTTTCCTCGCCGCTCGAAACGCTCAAGATGCGCGCGCGGCCGCTGGATTGGACGTCGAGGCCGCGCGGAGAGCGCTCCGCCTCACGACCGCCAGCGCGTACTACGCGGTCGTCACGGCGCGCCGAATTGTCGAAGTGAGCGAACATGCCAAGGAGGTGGCCCAGACCAGCGTGCGCGACGCGACCGCCCGTCTCGAGGCCGGGAGCGGGCGGCGCATCGACGTGTCGCGGGCGGAGATCGATGTCCAAGACGCAGAGCGCCGAATCGCCAAGGCCCGCGCTGCGCTCGCCGACGCCAAGGAGGCACTTGGCCTGATCCTCGGCGTTGAAGGGCCAGTCAGTGCTCGCGATGCCGTGCTGGCGGCGCCCTCCAAGACATCCACGGTGGGCGATGGCGGCGAGCGCAACCGTCCCGAAGTCAAGGCAGCGACACTGCGGGCGCGCATGGCCGACCGCGCGGTCGACGCCGCCAGGTGGGCTCTCGGTCCCACCCTCGACACCGCGGTTGCCCTCGCCTGGAGTCACCCTGAGTCCGAGCTCACTCGCGACGTGCAGTGGCAGGCCATGGCGGTGCTCACGGTGCCCCTCTACGACGCTTCACGCTACGGCATGATACGCGAGCGACGAGCCGAGAGAGCGCAGGCCCACCTGCGAGCAGAACAACTCGCACGCGAGCTGGGGAACGAGATCCGGGCCGCTCGGCGCGACATGGAGACCCAGGAGATCGCGGTGCGCACTTCCGAAAAACAGGTCGAGACGGCGCGCGAAACCCTCCGGCAAGCCCAGGCGGCCTACGCGGTCGGCACCCACGCAAATCTAGAGGTCATCGAGGCGCAGCAGGCGCTGAGGGACGCCGAAGTCGGGCTTGCCGTCGCCCAGGCCGAATGGAACATCGCCGCGGTGCGCCTTGCCATCGCCGCTGGGCAGGTTCCCTGACCCGCGTAACCAGTACCCAATCATACCGCTTCCTCCATGGGGGCCTGCCCAATCTCCGCGTAGACGCCGAAATGATCCGATGCATAGACTCCGTCGGGGCCGGGCACGTCGAGAACCACGCGGGCGTCGAGAACCGCGCCCCAGCCGTCTTCGCGGATTGGCCCCACAAACACGTAGTCGAGGCGCCTGTTCCGCTCGATCCAACGAACGGTATAAGGGTTCCGGTCGCTCCACGTGTAGCCATGCGAGTCGGGACGCCTCCGGGCAAAGCAGTCCCGGTAGTACGTTCCTTTTCCGAGAATGCTCGTCCGCCCGGTCAGGAACCGGATGGCGGCAGTGTCGGGCGAAGCGTTGAAGTCGCCGGCGAGGATGGCTGGAAGCTCACCCGGGTGTCCGTGCACGAACGCGTCCACCGCGACCACTTGTGCTTCGCGTCGAGGAGACAGCCACATTTCCCAGGAAAGGTGACAGGTGAAGACCGGGAGCCGCCCCACCGGCGTAGCGAGCTCGCAGAAAAGAGCACGACGCAGGTCGTCGTCGCCGCTGGGAAGCGCAACGGACAACGCGCGCAGCACCGGGAAGCGGGTCACGATGGCATTCCCCACCGGTCCGCCGTTCTTCCGGCTGTCGACGGGATCAAAATGATGCGTGGCGTCCAGCGCCTTGGCTAGTTGAGCAGCTTGATTCTCGATAGATCCGCCATCACCCACGACTTCCTGGAGCGCCACGATGTCGGGTTGCAGTGCCCTGAGGCCGTCAGCGGCGACCTCGATCCTTCGAACGGGATCCGGACGATCGTTCCACAGGTTGAGCGTGACGACGCGTACCGACCGCACGCGGCAGATATAAGCGCCTGCATGAAGACGTCACCTGTCCGTGCCTAGCACGGCTACGAGGCCAAGTCGACCGGTGCCCGCAAGACACCGCCTGGAAGCGCGCCTGCACAGCGCATTCGTGCGCTCGTCCGGTTGTACTGCGCCGCGCACTCGAGCACCAAGGCGTTGAGCCGCACGATTCGCAAGTCGCCAAAGGGCGTGCCAGCGCCGCTATTGACCACCATGGCGAACGACAGGTCGCGCTCGGGATCCGCCCAGGCGCCCGAACCACCATAGCCTGAGTGGCCGAACGCGTGCGCTATGTTGCCCCGAAACGTGGCGACCCGGTGGTAGCCGAGGCGCCACATCATCGGGAACATGATGATGTGATCAACGCCGGTCGTCTGGATTTCCGCGGCGCGAAGGATCGTTCCCGGGGACATCAGCCGGGCTCCATCCAGCGCCCCACCGCCAGCGAGGCAGGCATACAGGCGAGCCAGCGAGCGTGCCGTGAACACGCCGTTGGCGGCCGGGATGCAGGCACGAAGGACCTCTTCCGACGAGAAGTCCAAGTGACTGATCCCAGCGGGCATGAGGGCATCTGCGGAACGCTTGAAGTCCGCCGGAATCCCACCGAGCCGAAGCGCCAGCTCGATGAGCTTGCCGAGTCGACGACGGCGGCGCTTGGCTCGCTCCCGCTTGCGATCCGACCTGCGGGTGCGGCGACGCGAGCGCCGCCTCATGAGCTCGGCCACGCGGGGCATCTCCGACGAAGGAGTACCGACGAGCAAGCCGTCCAGGCCAAGCGGAAGCGCGATCTCTTCCTGCAAGAACTGCGACAAGCTCTTTCCGGCCAGCCGCTGCACCAGCTCACCGACGAGGAAGCCGAAGGTGAAGCCGTGATATGCAGTCGTATCACCGACGGACGGCGCGGCCGGCGCCGACGCCAGCGCGTTCACCATGTAGTGCCAGTCTAGGAGCTGGCGTGCGTCGCTCACCAGGGCTCTTACGTTGTAGAGCCCTGCCCGGTGGCACAGTACCTGTCGCACCGTGATGCCTTGCTTGCCAGCCTGGGCAAACTCCGGCCAGTGCTTGGCCACGGGATCGTCATAGTCGAGTAGACCTCGGTCTACGAGCATGTGTAGGGCGGTCGCAACGACCCCCTTGGTTGTCGAGAAACTGGGGCAAATCGTATCCCGCTGCCAGGGATTTCCCGCCCAGTCCTTCACGCCCCCCCACACATCGGCGACGCACTCGCCGTTCTGATACACGCACGCGGCGGCACCTCCACCGTTCCTGCTGATCTGGCGCTCGAGCGCCGACGCCAAGCGAGCATACGCGGGGTGAATGAACCCATTGAGCACGCCGAAAAAATCGCATGTCTCCTGCGCGGCTGCAAGGCTTAGACGGCTTCGGGCTCACCGGTTGGCGATGTACCCACTGCTCGCTCGGTGGGCTGGAAGTATTCCCTCCGGGCAGCACAGCCAAGGAGGAGGAGCGGGAGAAGCCAGAAGATCTTGGGGCGCACGTCGTCAGATGACTGCAAGCGAGATGCGAGGGTTCCGTGAATAGCCCGAGTGGTTACGAGTCCTCTCGCGGCAGCCGTCGCAAGATCCAAGCTGGCAACAAAAACCATGTCCTTGAGCGAGGTTCTCTTTCTAAGTAACATCGCCTGCAATTTTGCCGCATCTCGTTTTCGAAGCACGGTGTCCCTTGTCTGGCTACGACCACCGCGGTTCGTTCAGCAGGGAGGAGACGATGAAAACTTCTAAGCTAGCACTGCTAGGGTTCGCGTCGCTGTCTTTCGTGATGGGTGGGTGCGGGCATTCCGGCGATTCAACGCCTATCAATCCCCCTGGAGATGCGCGGGATGCGTTGGCCCAGCATGACGGCGCCATTGATGTCTCGGACTCCACCCCCCGAGCCGACGCCGAGTTGCCGGATACCACCAACCCGATTCGCGTCATCGACGAACGATGCACCGACGGTGAAGTGCACCGTAATGAAGTCCTGCCCATCCGCTCCGATATTACTGATCTGCTGAACGCATTCAGTGCCAACAACAAGCTGGCATGGTCAATTCAAGTCCTCAACCGACGCTACCCGACAGGAGGACTGATTCTCGAAAAAGCGAACAATGATACGAATTGTTTCGACGTAGGGGTGAGCGGCGCCAGCTCTGCGACGGAGGTGCTCGCCGGTCTCCGGACTTCTGTTCACGAGTGCGGTCACATGGTGGATTTGAATCAAAAGACGTTTGTTCTCGGCAAGTCGCTTTCCTACGACTGCGACTTCGCCGTGGTCGCCGACACGCCACCCAGGCGCATCCTTGTGGACGACGAATACCAGGCGCTGTGGCCAAAAGATGAGTTCAAGCAGGACTACCTCGTCGATCTCGGGGACCAAGCGCTTGCGTACCTCATGACCGAAGCGCTTCAGTACATCAACACGCTCGCTACCTCCTACGCCCTTTACGACTACGCCCCGTTCGACCCGATTGCGCGCGATGGAACGCACGCCTTCCAATGGTATGTCACGCGATATCTGCGCTTGCTGCGCATGAACTACAGCACTCAATACAGTCGAGCTGCCGGTGACCGTTGCTGGCGCCGCCTCGTGCTGGCGGGCTGGGGGCGCGCACACAGGTACTTGGCGGCCTCCAAAGGAATGCCCGACCTGGGTGGCGCCGACGACGCCCTGCTCGAACGCCTCGTCACCACCCCCGAACTCGTCGACGAAATCCGGCGATTGCGGGTCGCCGATGGGTGCCCATAGCGCTTCCTGAGCGGTCATCCGCGGCGTTCCTCTAGACAGCGCTGGCGCCCGCGTTCCGCGCCTTGGCGAGACCTAGCGATAGCAGCGCTACCCCAGAAGCCACGATTGCTAAGGGACTCTTGTCGACCAAAATCCCTTACTTTCGCGCGCACTTTTGTCCACTTAGAAATCCCGCGGACATTCTCACGGACATTCTGAGATCGTCGCACCTGCGCCCGAGGAAAGGCCGCCGCAGGGAGTACGTTCAGAGTCGCGCGTTGACATGGCCCCCTCCCAAGGTAAGATTCGGCGTTTCCGCACCCATAGCAATGCGTCCGTTGGGACGAACAAGGAGAACGCGATGGCCAGTGTCGGCTTTTTTGGTCGCCTCTCAAACCTCTGGCGTGGCTTTGTCTCTCTTTGGATTTCCGACGTGGAGAAGAAGCACCCGGAAATCGCCTATGAGAACGCGATCAACTCCATGATCGAGAAGTACACGGCGCTCAAGAGGGCCACGGCAGCGATCATCCGCCGCCGCGAGGAGCTCGAGCAGCGACTGACTACGAAGAGCAAGGAGCTCGCCCAGGTGGAAGCGGATCTCAACACCGCGATCGAGACAAACCAACAGGATCTCGGCGTCGTGCTCCTGCAGAAGCAGAAGGCGCTTTCCGACGAGGTTGGCTCTCTCAAGTCCGACCTGGAAATCGCTGTCAAGGACGCCGACTCCGCGAAGGCCTCCCTCGTCCAAGTGCAGGGCGAAATCAAGAAGCTCAAGGCTGAGAAAGACACCATGCTCGCCCGAATGGCGTCGGCGCAGGCACGGGTGAAGATCCAGGAGCAGCTCGAAGGACTGTCGGTGGACAACGAAGTGAAGGCCTTGGAGAACGTGCGCGAGCACATCAAGAACACGATTGCCCAGGCAAGCCTGAACAAGGAGCTTTCGGAGAGCGACCTGGACAACCGCCTCAAGCAGCTCCGCGCACAGACCGGCGACGTGACCGCGAAGAACGAGTGGGAGCGGCTCCGCGCCGCCCATTCCAACAAGGCCGCGCAAAAGACGATGTAACGTCGACCCATGACCAAGACGCTCCCAAGCTGGGCAGACGAGCTTCGTCGCCGCTACTTGCGCGGTGAGGCCTCGCTCTTCGTGCTCCATGGCAACGTGCACGACACGATCCTCTCGGGCGGCAACCTCTCCAGCGTGTCCGACTTCCTCTCGCACTCCGTGCTCGAGAAGAAAGACATCCTCATCCGCTACAACGTCTCGACCGGCTGCCGCTTCGTGCGCAAAACGGGCAAGATCGATGCGCTCGAGGAGCTCCTGCTCCAGCGCTCGCCCGAAAAGGTCCTCCCGGTATTGGAACGGCTCCTCTATCTTGGCAACAACGTCGGGCTGATCGTAGAGCATGCGGAGATGGTGGCCCCAGCCGGCGACGTCACGTTCTTCTCAGAGCAGGACCGGATGTCGGTGGTGACCTTGCAGCGCTGGTCCCTTGCGAGAGAGCTCGAGGCTTCGGACAACGTGGTCCTGCTCCTCACTGAAGTACCCTCCGAGCTCCACCCCAAGATCGTAGCCAATCCACGCGTCGCAGCGGTGCGGATACCCATGCCCACGCTCGACGAGCGCCGGGAGATCGTCAGGCATGTAAACCCCACCCTCGACCCAGGGTGGGTCGATTGCCTAGCGGACATCACGTCGGGGCTGAAAGGCGTGCAGATCAAGTCGATCCTGTCCCCGCCCCCGCCTGGCGAGGAAGATGCCGAATCGCGCTTTCGATTCATCAAATCCCTCGTCGGAGACGAGGGGCGCGCGCGCAAGCTCGCTGCCTTGACCCAAGGCATGTCGCGAGAGGAAATCCAGGATCTCATCGGCGTGAAGGCTCCCGCCGGGAATGGGGTCGAGAAGAGCAGCGCGCTCGACGACGTCTTGCGCCTGATATCCAAGCGCAAGCGGGAGACCATCGAGCGAGAATGCTTCGGGCTCATCGAGTTCGTCGACAGCGCCCATGATTTTGGCGTCGTGGGCGGAATCGAGGAGGTGAAGAAGGAGCTGTCCCTCGTCGCCAAAAACATTCGAGAGGGGCGCCGGAGCCGCGTCCCGATGGGGTTTCTCTTTACAGGCCCCATGGGCACCGGAAAGACGTTCGTGGCCGAGGCGTTCGTCAAGGAGAGCGGACTTACGGGGATCAAGCTCAAGAACTTCCGGTCCAAGTGGGTCGGCGCAACGGAGTCGAACCTCGAGCGCATCCTGGGCGTCGTTCAAGGCATCGGCAACGTGGTCGTCATTATCGACGAAGCGGACCGCTCTTTCGGCTCGGGCGGCGACGAGGGTGACGGGGACGGTGGCACGTCATCGCGGGTGGTGGCGCGCATCAAGGAGTTCATGAGCGACACCTCAAACCGCGGGCGCGTGCTCTTTGTCCTGATGACCAATCGGCCAGACAAGCTGGACATCGACATCAAGCGGGCCGGCCGCCTCGATCGGAAGATCCCGTTCCTTTATCCCCAATCCGCTGAAGAGGTCGAGCACGTCCTCCTCGCACTGGTACGAAAGCACCGGCTCAAGACCAATGTCGAATTCCCGCGCGATCGCGAGGCGCTCTCGGCGCACATCGTGGGTTACTCGAACGCCGATTTCGAAGCGCTTGTGCTCCTGGCGCACGACCGTGCCCTTGAGAAAGGGGAGACCGATCCCACGCTCGCCCTCGAGCACTTCCAGCAGGCGATTGGCGACTATCTCCCCTCTCGCGACGTCGAGATGCTCGAGTACATGGAGCTCCTCGCCGTATTTGAGGCCTCGAATCGACGCATGTTGCCGGCCAAGTACGCGGGGATGACGGTAGACGATCTTCAACAGCGCCTGGCCCAGCTCAAGCTCTCGTGCGCCGGGCGACGGTAACGGTTTTCCTGAACGGAAAGGATGCGTCAATGATGGACCTTTTCCCCGAAATCGAGATCCAGAAGGACCAGGCGGAAGCCATCGCGCGCGGCCTTTACGCGGTGGCGCGGGCCGATGGGAGCATCCACGAGCGCGAGGCAGCGCTCATCTCCGAGTTCTTTTCATCAACCGTCGAACGCGCGTCTGATCTTGGCGCTCTCGAGCGAGCCCCAGCGATCGAGCCCGCGACCCTGGCGCTCCTCCTCCCTTCGCCTGAGCTGAGGCGCCTCTTTATCAAGACAGCGTTCCTTCTGGCGTACGTCGACAACGCGTACGGGGGTGGAGAAGCCGGGGTGATCGGCGAGTTTGCCAAGGCCCTAGCGATTGGCGAGGCCGAGCTCTCCAGGATGGAGGTCCAGGTCAAGGAGTATCTCCTTTCGCAGCTCTCCCACCTCTCGAATATCGAAGCGGCAGCGCAGGTCGCGAAGGAGATTAAGGTATAGGGAGCGCGTCCCGGGATCCGGCATCCTCACTCCCTGCGTCGGTTTCGGAGGGAGGGATCGGAGCGATCGGTGCCGCCACCAATCCGGCTGCCACGCGAGCTTCGAACACGCGTTTCGCGTAGCCCTGGAATTCGGGCTGCGGCACTTCCTTGCTACGAATTCGCACCATCGAGCCCGGCATTTCAACGACCCCGTGCGCCATGGACCACCCTGGAGGAACGTCTGGAGTGGCCCAAAAATAGAGCGCACGAGCGTCCTTGGGCGAGAGGTTCACGCAGCCGTGGCTGCGCGGCTCCCCGAATCGGTCGTGCCAGTACGCGGTGTGAAAGGCCAAGTCCTTGGCGAAAAACATCGTCCAGGGAACCGTCGCCACGCTGTAGGGTTGCTCGTCCCCCATTTGCCCGTTCATGTCCGTCTCGGCGAACTTGATCCATATGCGGTAGATCCCCGGCGCAGTGGGCCACCTGGGGTTTCCCGTTGACACCATTGTGGCGTAGACCGGCATTGTGCCCTCGTACGCGACGAGGACCTGTTCATCTAGGTCGACGTCGAGCCACCGCTCCACTCCAAGCAACCCCGCTGGCGGTTGTGTCACCCGGGCTACATGCATGTCCGAGGCGGTCACCCACTCACCGTCGCCGATTCGAATCCAGGAACCGTCAGGCGTTGCATCGAGCACGGAAACAATCGCCCGCTGCGGTAGCTTGCGCGCGAGCGGCGCCTTGGGATCGGGCAGGCTCCGCACCTCCACCGGCTCGGCGAGCCTCTTTCTCCCCTGGACCCAGGCGAACGGCGGCGTGGGCGCCCCATCTGCATCCAGGCGCACACCTTCAAGAGCAGAAGGCTCATGGACGGAGATCTTGCTCGCTTCGATCAGCTCTCCGCTCGAGGTCTTCCAAAACCGTCTTCCTCCCGCGCGTAGCTCCTGCTCGCGACGGACGGTCACGGACCCCGCGAGCATTCGACCAGGCCTTCCCGCAAGCACGGCCGCCGCGTTGCGATAAGCGCGCGCCCCTTTTCCGACGACCTTGCCGTACACGCCAGGGAGGAGCTCATTCGGCTTGAGCTTGGGCAACTCAACCGCGTAAGGGGGCTTTCCCGTTGGCTGAAGATAGCGGTCGCATACCCACCCGCGCGGGTCGATTTCGATCCAACGGGCGCAGTCGTGGTCGGTTCCCGGAGCCCACCGTCTCCACGACACGTGCGTGTCCGCTGCCACGGTACCAATCGGCTTGGCGTCGGCCTTGGGGTGAAGCCTCACCACGATCGAGCGCCTCAGCCTGAGGGAGATGATTTCGGGGCCAAAGGCGGGGACGGAAGGCGCGGCATCGGCGGGATGGGACGAGGCGCCTTCGGCTGGCGCCGCGTCGGTCTCCGCCTGAGGTGCCCCCGCCGTAGAACAGGCGGCGATCCACGAGACCAAGCCCGCTATCCATGCGCGCGCCATTCGCCAAATCGTACCAGAGACGACGCATGCCCATTCATTCCCGGTGCCAGGCGACACACGTGGGTCACCGGCAATCGCCGGCGGGCAGCAGAAGCTCGGACGGCTCCGCCGGCAATCGCCGGCGGGCAGCAGAAGCTCGGAAAGCTGCCGGCGTGCGCGCGACTCTTGCAGGTTGTCCAAAGGGGAGGTGACCGTGCAACGGTTGTGGATACTCGTTTTGATCCTAGGTCTGTTTCCGCTCGGATGCGCGGCTGCGCGTGAGGAGTTTCGTCCAACCGAGAGGGCCACGGCGGAAGCTCCAGCCGGCTACACGGCCGCCATCTATGACATCGTCACAGAGCGCGGGCAGGTTGGGGAGGCAAAGGTCTGGTCCCGCGGAGCGTACCGCGCGAAGGACGGCCGCACGGTCGTGCATGTGGCCTTCGAGCTCCAAAGCGCGCAAGAAGGGCCGCTGGTTTTGGACTTGCGGCGCACGCGCCTCGACGCGCTCACGGACGGGGGTCGGTACACCTTGGCCCCTCCCTCGTCGGTGCGCGGCGACGCGGTCGTCCCTCCAGGAGAGGAGCGCCGGGTGGACCTTTACTTCACCGTGCCCGGAGGAATTCACCCGCAAGATCTCGACGCGCTGCGGCTCCACTGGACTGCGGTCTCACAGGGCGCCACGTACAGCCAAGTCACTCCTTTCGTTGAGGACGATAGCGCGCGGTACGCGTACTACTACACGCCGTTTTACGACCCGTTCCTGTACCACCCCTTCTACCGCCCGCGAATCATCGTGCATCATCGGTATCCGTTTCATCACCACCACGTGTACTGAACGAGGCGAGAGGGCGGAGGATAAAGATGCAACCAATAAGGAAGAACAGGGCGGGTGGCTTGTGGAGCTTGGGTGTCGGCGCGGGGCTCATGTACTTCCTCGACCCCGACCGGGGAAAACGGCGGCGAAGCTCGGCGCGCGGCCGGATCGAACGCTCGCTCCACGACCTCAGAGACAACGTCGATGCAGGAATTCGCGACCTGCGCCATCGCGCAATCGGAACAGTGGCCAAGGCGCGCGCCGTTGTCTCGCCCGAGCGAGTTCCCGACAAGGTGCTCGCGGAAAGGGTACGATCCGCGATCGGCCGGGACTTGTCACATCCGAAGTGGGTGGAGGTAACGGCCCAAGATGGGGTGGTCAGGCTCCATGGGCAGGCGCTCGCGGACGAAATCGCCCGTGTCGTCCAATGCGCCGAGGACGTCAGGGGCGTGAAGAGCGTCGTCAATGAGCTTCGCGCCTACACGGGTGTTCCCGAGGGGCAGCCACTGGCGAGGCGGCGGAAGCGTGTCCCCGAGTTGCTACAGGTCAACTGGACGCCCGGCGTGCGCATCCTCGTTGGTAGTGCGGGCGTGGTGCTGTCGCTCGCCGGCATTCGGCGCGGTGGCCTGGCCCGCGCCCCCCTCTCCGTGGTTGGCGCAGGCATGTTCGCTCGGGCGGTCACCAACATGCCGCTCAAGCGCATCATTGGGCTGGGCGCGGAACGACGTGGGATTTCGTTTCACAAGACGTTCGAGGTCAAGGCGCCCATTGACCAGGTGTTTGACTTCTGGTCGCACTTCGAGAATTTCCCCCGCTTCATGGAACATGTCCGCGAGGTCACCGTTAAGGACGGCGTGTCCCACTGGAAGGTCGCGGGTCCTTTAGGGACTGTCGTCGAATGGGATGCCGAGGTGACCGAGCTCGTTCCGCGACAAGTCTTCGCGTGGAGGACGCTTCCCCAGGCGAAGGTGGGGCACGAGGGCATCGTTCATTTCGAGGAGACCCCCCAGAAGACCACTCGCCTCGATATCCGCCTTTCCTACAATCCGCCAGGAGGCGCGGTCGGTCACGTCGTGGCGTCGCTCTTCCACGCGGATCCCAAGTCGGCCCTGGACGACGACATGGTTCGCTTGAAGTCCCTGCTCGAGCGCGGCAAGGCGACTGCCCACGGCGAGACCGTGACCCGCGACGAGCTTGCGACTTGATGCCTCGCCTTAAGTCCGAAACACGGACTCAATCCTCTGGTCGGCGCTGGGTTACAATCCATGCTGCGACAATCCCGGAGGAGCGCTTGATCGACATCAGGAGGTCCATCGAAGAGCACCTAGCGGTGATTTCCGAAGTCGTGCACCTCGTGCCAGACATCGAGCGCGCGGCCGAGCGGCTCGTGGCCTGCCTCCGTGCCGGAAGGAAGATCTGCTTTGCGGGCAACGGTGGCAGCGCCGCAGACGCACAGCACCTGGCGGCGGAGCTCGTGGGCAGGTTTGAACGACAACGCCAGGGCCTGGGAGCCATTGCCCTCACGACCGACACGTCCATTCTGACCGCCGTCGGAAACGACTTTGGGTTCGATAAGGTCTTTTCTCGCCAGGTGGAGGCCCTTTGCGTGCCCGGCGATGCGCTCGTGGCCATTTCCACGTCGGGCAACAGCCCGAACATCCTAGCGGCAGTTGAAGTGGCCAGGGGCATGGGTGTCCTTGCCATCGGTCTCACAGGCAGCTCTGGGGGCAAGCTGCTGGAAGCCGCCGACCTATGCATCTGCGTGCCGTCCTCGAGGACTTCCCGCATTCAGGAAGGGCACTGCCTCATCGGTCACATGATATGCGATTGGATTGAATCGGCGATGATTGCCTAAGATCATTAAATCAGCTTCAAGTATTGGAAGGCGTTGGTCAACACGTGCTCGCTCGTGAAGTTGTTACGAATCTTCTCCTGTCCGGCCGTGATGATCTGCTTGCGCGCCTCTTCGTGCTCCAAGTAATAGATCAGCAGCTCCCGAAGCTCATCGAGAGTATTGAACACGACCTTCTCCTTGCCAGGAACTAGGTAGCCGTCCGCTTGAGGGAAATGCTCGGTGATGGGCAAGGCCCCGCAGAGCAACGCCTTTGCTTCCCGGTTCTTGTTGTGCATTGGGAACTTGGATCCGCTGGCCGAGCTGTGGGTGCATTGGCATATCTTCGAGCGATTCAAGAGCTCCACGTATTGGTCGACGCGCAGGCCGTCAAAAGCACCACCTTGGATGAAGACGGTGTAATCGTCGGGCAAGTCGAGCAGCACCCGCCGAAGCTGGCCCCGGTAGTCCTTCTCCAGGTTACTGCCCGTGAACGACACCGACACGTCACGGCTAAGCCCCCAGTCCTCTAGACGGGAAGGGCACGGCACGAAGCTCCAATAGCAGGGAATGCCCTCCTTATCGCAGAACTCCTTCATTGCGTGGCCATACGTAATGACCGCGTCGCATTGGCGCGCCAGCTTGATGTAGAAGTCCAAGGGACCACCGCAGCTCTCGGCGTCGTGAAGGATCTTAACCGCATTCAGCTTGCGCCATTCCTGGTAATCGGTGATGCTGCGTCCCGCCGGATCGAGCGAGTAGACGCACCTCCGATGGCCAGCGGCGTAGAGGTTGGAGCTGTGAAGCACGACATTGTAGCCGCCGACGACCATGTCTTCAAAGAAGCGCTGAGTGCTGGACAAGTAGGCAAATCGCCGCCCGTGCCCCATCCAGAAAGCGGACTCGTCCCGTTCCGTTGCGCTCCCCAGGATGTAGAACTGCGGATCCGGATCCAGCGCAAGGATACCGCTAGCGCACTCCGACAGCTCTGGCCCAGTCCATCCCGCCCAGCATATCTTGAGTACCACGTTCACCCCTCCTCGTTGAGGTTGTCGGCCTAATTCTTTCCCAAGAAGAACGCGTGCCTAGAGTAGGTCTCCTCAACTTGAACGCGCTCGCCCAAGGGCAATGGGCCCAGCTCGCTGGCCTCCACGTTCTCGAGCACCTCGGCGCGTTTCAACATCCCTGGAATCGCGGACGCGACGCAGGGGTACGACAGGCAAAACCGCAACGCGACTTGGGCATGCGATTGGGCATCGCCTGCCACGTCGGCAAGAAGCACGCGCGTTGCGTTAGCCCAGAGCTCGCGCTGCTTTGGCGAATACGTGCTTCGGTGGTCGTCCCGGGAGAACGCAGTGTCCTTGTTGTAGTGTCCGGCCAAGAACCCAAAGCAAAGAGGCGTGCGGGCAATAATCCCGACCTGAAGCTCCTCGCAAGCCTCGAGCAGCCCACACTCGATGGCGCGCTGGTCGACCATGCTGAAGTTCACCTGGATTGACTTGAAGCCGAGCGATCGGACCACAACGAGGCCATCGCTCGGCGAGCGTACAGAGATCCCAATGGCACGCGCCTTGCCCTGCGCGACGAGCCACGTGAGTGTCTCGAGGACGGACGGGTCGCGAGCGAGCAGGTCGATCGGTGGGCTGTGCAGTTGAAACAGATCCACGTAATCTGTCTGCAATCGCCTAAGGCTCCCCTCCAATGAACGCGTCAAGTATTCGTGCGAGAAGTCCTGCGGCCCGCCGTGCTCCACGAAACCTGCCTTGGTAGCGAGTACTACCCTGTCACGACGACTCTTAAACACCTGGCCAATGAGGTGTTCACTATGGCCGTATCCATACAGGTCGGACGTGTCAAAGAAAGTGACGCCACGATCAAAAGCGATCTCGAGTGCTGCGCATGACTCCCTGTCGTCGGTCGCCCCATAGGAGGTTGCGCCCCTCGACACGCCGCCGATCCCCCAGGCGCCGAATCCAATCTCCGACACCTCAAGGCCGGTAGCACCGAGCTTGCGGTACCTCATGGACGGCTACTCACCTGGTCCCTCGCCGTGGCACTGGCCAGCCCCCGGTACCAGGCAATCGTGTTGGCAAGCCCGATCCGGAAAGGCGTGTACTCGAATCCAGAAAGCTTGAGAAACTTGGCGTTGTCCGTGGGTTTCCTGTAGATGCCCCCAGGCTTGCTCGTGTCGAAGAAGAGGCGGCCGCGGTCGATGCCCAGCTCGTCTGCAATCATGAACGCGATATCCTTGACCGAGACTTCTTCTGTCGTGCCGACGTGGAGGATGCCAGGCTCATGGTAGTGGTGCAGGCACCACATGAACGCCTTCGCTAAGTCTTTCGCATAGGTATATTCCCGGAGCGGCGAGCCGTCGCCCCAGACCACGAGCTTGGACGTTCCGTGGCGGCTCTCGTAGAATCGCTTGATGAGCGCAGGCACCATGGTTGCGCTCTCGTCGAATCGGCAGCCCTCCCCTAGGATACCGTTCGGAGACAAGCCAATCACGTTCATGCCGCATTCGGTCCGGTATGCCCTCACGCAGGGTTCCATCAGCCGCTTGGCAAATGAGTAGCTGTACGCGGATTCATGCGGCGGTCCATCGTGGAGGTACTCCTCCTTGATTGGATAGAAAACGTTTTCCGGGTAAATCCCTGTCGAGAGCGTCAGAACGACCTTGGTGACTCCATGGGCGCGTGCTGACTCCAAGACATTGAGCGCCATTAGGACGTTAGCCCTAAGGAGCGTCGCAGGGAACTTGGCACTGTATCCAATCCCTCCCGACAAGGCGGCGAGATGAAGAATCGCATCGGGCTTGTGCTCGCCGACGTGCGCCATGACGGCAGGAGCATCGGTCAAGTCGCAAAGCTGAGAGTTGGAGAACACGAACTCGCTCCCGGGAAAAGTGTTCTTGATCGCCTGCAGCCCCTGCCCGAGGGGGCCCCTGCTTCCCGTCACGAGGATCTTGCTGAACATTTCGTTGTCCTTCGTCAGTGCCCGATTATTCAATCATCGCGTAAGACACCGTGCTGCCAAAAGGAAACCGCTGAATGCGCAGGTTGCTGAGGCCAATCTCCTCCATGACCGCGACCGTTTCCCCGGGCCACACATCGTGGTTCAACTCGTCGAACGCGATGAGTCCACCCCTTGGGATCCTTGGAACCAGGGCGCGGAGCGCCGCAACCGTCGGCGCATGCGTGTCGAAGTCGAGATAGAGTAGGCTGACGACCAGGTGGGGGTTGTCCTTGATATACCGAGGCAGCGTCTTTCGCACGTCGCCCCGCACGAGGCGCACCTTTTTGATATGCGGGAGGAATCGGTTCTGGTCATAGAGCTCGATTGCACGAGCGATGTCGTCGTGGGAATCTATCGAAAGCCCGCCCACCTTGGCCTGCACCGCTAGCTTCGTTCGATCCTTTTCGCCGATCTCGCTAAATCCAGCAAAGGTATCAAATCCAATGATGGTGCGAAGGTGGTTGAGGGGCTCGAACACCTCGCTCAGCTGGGCCCAGGCCATTAGGCCTCCGCCAAACAGCACGCCGCATTCGACAATTGACCCGTGGCAATGAAGCACCTTGCGGAACAGCTCCATGCGGCAGATGAACTTCCGGATGTCCTGCGTGGGCACGTACTTGGTGAAGTTCTGCAGCTTCTCCACGTTGCTGCCGATGCTGCTGGCGAAATACTCCTCCAGCTCAATGCGGAAGTTCACTTCTTTGTCGGTGACCCTCTTTGGCTCGAGGAATCGGGCCGGATCTTTTCTCTGATTCTGGCCCTTCATTCATGCCCTCCGCGTGGATTGAGGTCAGCCATGTCCAGGGGCGGCCGCGCATCGAACGCGGCGATTGCGCCGGCACGAATTCTACCCTCCCCGTCCTTACGCTGTCTACTTCCAGAGCTCTCGGCAAAGCCGGTAGATGCCCTCCGCATCGGTTCCCTGCCGGCGGCGCAGATCTTCCCTTCTCAAGTTTCCCAATGCCAATGCATCAGGAGGTCCCAACCGGTACATGCGCGGCGCGTCTTCTTGTTCGGCCAGCCATGCACCCACGCTGGCCCCGAGGCCTCCTGTCGGCAGGTGCTCTTCCACGACTACGATCGTCTCGACCCTCCGCGCAATCATGGCCAGCGCCTGGGTGTCGAGTGGTTTTAGCGTGTGGAATTGATAAGCCAATGGGTTAATCTTCTCGTCGCGAAGGCGGCCCAATGCGGACACCGCCGCCGCGGCGATGTCCCCTGTCGTGAGGAGAGCCATGCGTTCTCCCTCCTGAAGCAAGCGGGCACGCCCCAGCACGATCTCACCTGGCGCCTCGTACGTGGGCTCGCCATACTTGCCAATCCTGAGGTACGAGGGACCCGGCAAGCGTAGCATCTGATGCATGAGCGCTGCGGTCTCACCGGGATCGCCCGGGGCGACCACGGTCATCCCAGGCAGCAAGCTCATCAGCCCTAGGTCCTCGGCGGCATGGTGGGTTACACCGCTTTGCGAGTACGTGTAGCCGCCTCCCGCCCCCACGAGCATGACCGGAAGTCCGGGATAGGAAACGCTTACCCGCACCTGCTCAAACGCGCGGCCGGTGGCAAATGACGCAATCGAGTACGCGATCGGCCGCCAGCCCTCCATCGCTAACCCCGCCGCAGCGCACACCATCTGGGCCTCGGCCACGCCCACGTTCACGTATCGTGGCCCAAAGCGCTCCTTGAACTGGTCAAACACCTGGAATCCGAGGTCGCCGGTGAGGAAGACGACGCGAGGATCCTCGATCGCGCGCTGAACCAAGCCTTCGGCAAAGGCACGCCTCATCGGCTCACCTCCGTCTTGTGAATCGGCGCGCATTCCAGAACGCGCAATGCGGCTACGAGCTCATCCTTGGACGGCGTTCGATAATGCCAAAGGATATCGTCTTCCATGAACGGGACGCCCGCACCGCCCCTCGTCTTGGCAATGATCGCGGAAGGACGACCGGACGCATCGGCGACTTCCGCGAGGCCTTTCAGCAAGGCGCCCATGTTGTTCCCATCGACGGTGATGGCGCGCCATCCGAATGCGGTGAACTTCCCCTCTAGTGACGCGTGGGCCATGATTTCATCGCTACGGCCCACAGCCTGGACTCCGTTGTAATCGACAATGGCGATTAGGTTATCGAGCTTCTGCGCCGCCGCGAACATCGCCGCCTCCCAGACGCTCCCCTCGTTGCACTCGCCGTCGCTCATCAACACCGCGACGCGCGAGTCCGAGCGATCCATTCGCAGGCCGTACGCCACGCCCGTGGCGACGCCAAGCCCATGGCCAAGACTTCCGGACGAGTACTCCAACATGGGAAGGGCATGCTTGCAGGGATGATTCGGTAATGGGGAATCATTGGTCGCGTACTCATTAAGCCATTGCTTGGGGAAGTAGCCCATGTCTGCCATGACCGCGTACAGCGCGGTACAGGCATGCCCCTTGCTCAAAATGAACCTATCTCGTGCCGGATGCTTCGGCTCGTCGGGGAAGACCTGCAACCACCCCCGGAACAAGGCAACGAGAATGTCCGCGCAGCTTAGCGCCGACGAGAGATGCCCCTCCTTGGCATCAAAAGCCATTTGCACGCACGTCGCGCGCACGACCCGCGCCCGTCTTTCGAGCGCGGTCACGTCGGGAGAAGATGTTCGGGGAGGACGAATCATCGTCGTACTCATCAGAGCTCACGCTCCTTTGGAAAGCACGCTCGGCAAGGTTGTCAGCTCCTGGAACTTCACCGCGCTGTGGCTTCGTATTTCGTCGAGCTCTGCGAAGTCCTCCTCGCGGTCGCAGAAAATGACTTGGCTCCCTACAAACTCGAACTTGAAGGGGACATGGATGAGCTTGGACAACTTCTCTCTTACCCGAGCCGCATTCGACGGGTGCACAAACAGGAGCAGGAATCCCCCGCCGCCTGCCCCGAGCAGCTTTCCTCCAATGGCCCCAGCTGCAAGCGCCTCTTGATAGATTTCTCCTACCTGCTGATTGGAAATGCTCGAGCTCAGGCTACGCTTGACCTGCCATGACTCGTGCAGGAGCCGCCCAAACTGCAAAAGGTCCTGGCCGCTGTTGAGGACGTTGATTCCCTCCTGGACGAGCTGCATGAGGTAATTGAGCTGCTTCTCCTTTCGGTCCATGTCGTGAGCGTACGTGTCTGCGACGTTGGATGCCGTGCGCTTGATGCCCGTATAGAAGAGCATCAGGTGCGAGTTGAGCGCGTCCAAGCGCGACCGGGAGAGTGGCAGGGGCAGGACCTCCACCTCGCCCGACGGTTGAAACCTGACGTGGTTGAAGCCGCCGTGGGCCGCCATGACCTGATCCTGGGAGCCCACGGTTTCCCTGAGGCGTTCTTGCTCGAGGTAGATTCCTTCCCGTGCCAACTGTTGCCTCGAGGGCATGAATCCTCGTAGGGCATACAACGCGTGGAGGAGCCCGACCGTGAATGCCGAGCTCGAGCCCATCCCACTCCTGGCGGGCAGATCACCGTCATGGTGAATTTCAATACCGCGGCGCAGGTCCAGGTAACGCACGACCTCGCGAACCGCAGGATGCTCGATCTCGTCCAGAGATTGGCAGCTCTCGACCTTGGAGTACACGACGCGTATCCGGTGCTCGAAGAACGGGGGCAGGTATCGAACGGTGATGTAGCAATACTTGTTTATCGTGGCTGCGAGCACGCAACCTCCGCGCTGGCGGTACCATGTCGGGTAGTCGGTCCCGCCCCCCAAGAACGAGATTCGGTAAGGCGTTCTACTGATGATCATGGCGCCTCCTTATCGAACCGTGGAACTCCACCCGTTGGCGAAGGCCATGAGGGGTTGCGCATCAGCCCATGGTTCTTGCAAGCGGTAGGCCGAGCGAAACCATTGAGAACCATTCAAAATCGATCGGGGAGATCCGGTTGTGTTTCGTCAAGATTGGCGACGCGGCGTCCTAGCGTCGGGCAGGGAGCGCACGCATAACGGGATGACTATCGAACCACGCCACTTCGCCCGCCCACGAAATCCATGAGGGGCTGCCTCGCAGGCGGAACCAAGTTCGCTGGGAGCTGGTCCCCGTCGAAGAAGCGCAACTCGTCGCTCTCGGCGCTAATCGACAATTGCCCCGCCGTGATTGCCGCTGTGAAGACGATGTCCACCAGTTGGACGGTGTTGTCGGGGTAAATGGCCACCCGACCCTCGCTGGGCTCGGAGTAGACCCCGAGGAGGCCAAGGATCCGCACGTCCAATCCCGATTCCTCTTTCACTTCGCGAATCGTCGCCGCCAAAACCGATTCGCCCGCCTCGACTTGCCCGCCCAGAAGTCCCCAAAGCCCGCAATCGCTCCGCCTCTCCAGGAGAACCCGGTTCCGGTCGTCGAGCACGAGGACACCCACCCCCACGCGAACCTGGGTTCCTTTTGGAACCTCCGACACGAAGCGAGTTCGCTGCGTCAAGAAGGAGCCTCCCTCCAAGGAGGCCCGCTCGCTCAGCCAAGTTGCGGCCGCTCGCAGGTCGTCCACCACCCCGTCTGGCTGGACGGTCCCTTGCCGCTCATGATCGGCTCCATAGCCCGTCCGAACCAAGAGCGTCGTTGCTCCGACAGCGCGGCCCAAGTCAACGTCACAGGGCTTGTCGCCAATCATGATGGCTTGCCGGGGATCGAATCCCATCTCGCTTGCTGCCTGATGGACCAGCCCGGGGCGGGGCTTTCGGCATGCGCAGCCCGCGTCTGGCGCATGCGGGCAGGCGTACATGCCGTCGAGCGCCACGCCGTTCGTGGCCAAGAGCGTCTTGAGTCGACCGTGGATCTCGTCCAGGCGTGCCCGATCGAAGTAGCCCCGACCAATGGCCGATTGATTGGTCACGACCACGAGGCGAAAGCCCATTCGTTGCATCTCTCGAAGGCCCAAAGCAGCGCCTGGCAGGAGCTCTACCTGCTCTGGGCTCGACAGGTGCCCCTTTTCGAAGATGATTGTCCCATCCCTATCCAGGAGGACGACCCGTCTTTTCAAGGCTTGGCTCCAGCGAAGAACTCGAAAGCGGTCGCATAGGACTCGGGTGTTCCAATGTCCAAGAACGGCGAGTCACACCTTACGCCATGAAGCCCGCCTTCTAGCCACGAGGGGAAGACATCGCGCTCGAGCGACACTTCCTTTCCCTCTGGTATCGTCGCCAGCCTCGCGCGCTCGACAAGGTAGATTCCGGCGTTGATCCACCCGCTCCCTAATGCGCTCCCCTTCTCGACAAAAGAGCTGATCCAACCCGAATCGTCGATTAAGACCGAGCCGTAACGAGCTCGATCGGAAACCCTTGCCAGGAGAAGCGATGCAGTGGCATGGCGCTCGCGGTGCGCCCGGTAAAAAGCCGCAAGGTCAATGCTGCAGCTCGAGTCGCCATTCATGACCAGGACGTCCTCGGATTCGAGCATTGGCAACGCGTGGCGCAACGCGCCCGCGGTCCCGAGCGGAAGAGGCTCCTCGGAGTACGCCACGCGCAGTGGACCCCACGCATGCCCGATCTTGCCTGACACCTGACTCGCCTTGTAACCGGTGCACAGGACGACTCGGCGAACACCGGCGGCCACGAGCTGATCCAATAGGTACGCAAGGAACGGGCGACCCGATACGTCCGCCAGTACCTTGGGCCTATCGGACACGACCGGCTCCAAGCGGGTGCCCTTTCCACCAGCAAGGATCGCCGCCACCACGTCGGCAAGGCCAGGCCCAGCGCTCGCGGATGCCATGGGCGTGCTCACGCGTTCTTGAACGCCCCTCGACCGAACATCCGATAGCCCTTGATGAGCTCTTTTATCCCTTCATCCAGGGAGCGACGCGCCTCAAAGCCGGCCTCGCGGAGGCGCTGATTCGAGACGATGTAGTTCCGCTTGTCAGGATCCGATCCGAACTCGGCGAAGTGCACGAACAAGTTCGGCACGTATTCTTTCACTTTCAGGGCGAGCTCACCCTTTGAGAGGTTCGCGGCATCCAATCCAAAGTTGTATGGTCGCCCGCCTATTTGATCCATGTTTTCTATTGCGAAATGAAAGCAATCGGCCACGTCGCGGACGTGGACATAATTGCGCTTGAAGTCCTTTTCGAAGATGACGAGGTACCCGTCGGTGACCGCCGCGAACACGAAGTGATTCACCAGCAAGTCCAGCCGCATGCGGGGCGAAAACCCGAACACCGTGGCCAAGCGAAAGGTTACGCTGTTCGGCGCGTCCAGGACGATTTGTTCGGCCTCGACCTTGGTGCGTCCGTAGAGCGTGATGGGCTCGAGGGGGGTTTCCTCAGTGCAATAGACCTCCCCGGTCTGCGTGCCATAGCCACTATTGGTCGTGGGATAAATGAGGGCTTGGCTGGGAGCGCGCAGTCGGGTCAGCATTCGGATCGAGTCGACGTTCGTCGACCTCGCAAGCCAGGGGTCGCGATCGCAGGCGGGTGCTCCCACGACCGCGGCGAGCGGAATCAACACGTCGGCAGAGGCGACAAGCCGTCCCATCAAGCCCTCTTCTCTCACGTCTCCGCGGACGAACTCGAAGCGAGGATTGGCGCAGAGGTGAAAGAGTCTTGCGTCGCCATGAAGAAGGCTATCCACGACGGTCACTCGATACCCTGCATCGAGAAGGTGCTCACAAAGAACGGAGCCAAGGTAACCGGCCCCACCGGTCAAGAGAACATGGGTTGCCATGTGCGGATCGCTCTCTTCGTCGAAATGGTCGCGAGACCGTCGCAACTATAGCTTTTCCTGCGATTTGCTCGCAAGCTCTCGCCCTCCCGCCGGGAGATCTTCTCCGACTGCGTGGCGGCCGGCCAGCCGGTGGTATGATTGAGCGCCGGCAATTCCCGCCGGATGCGCGAGGGGGAGGCACGTGGCTGCAAGGAATCCTCGCCGGTCGCTCGACTGGCCCCTGATGAAGAACAACGTCCGACGGAAAGACCTGGATGCAGTCATCAAATACTTGAGACAGGCCGACCCCATGCTCACCCAGTCTGGACAGGTGAGGGCGTTTGAACGGGAGTGGTCCGAGTGGCTCGGGGTTCGCTACAGCGTGTTCGTCAACTCGGGGTCGTCAGCCAACCTAATCACCATGACCGCGCTCCGCGAGCATTACGGATTAGGCGAGATCATTGTTCCACCGCTCACCTGGGTTTCGGATATCGCCTCTGTCCTGCAATGCGGGTTCAAGCCGGTTTTCGCCGACATTAACCCTCGCACCCTTGGGTTGGACTGCGACGAAGTCCTCCGCAAGATCGGGCCTTCGACCAAGGCGGTCTTCCTCACGCACATCCTCGGGTACTGCGCCCTCAATCAGCGGCTGATTGATGCCCTCAAGGAACGCAACATGCCTCTTATCGAGGACGCTTGCGAGTCGCATGGAGCGACGCTTGGAAAGCGAAAGCTCGGGACCGTCGGGCTCATGTCCAACTTCTCCTTCTACTACGCCCACCACATGAGCACCATCGAAGGCGGGATGGTCTGCACGAATGATCGCGAGCTTTACGAGACGACACGGATGCTCCGATCCCATGGCATGGTGAGGGAGAGCACGTCGGCCAAGCGCAAGAAGGAGTACCTGGCCCGCTGTCCCGACCTGAACCCCGATTTCATCTTCGCATTCCCCGCCTATAACGTGCGGAATACCGAGATTAACGCTGTCCTTGGCCGCTCCCAGCTCAAATCGCTCGACAAGAACAACCAGCGTCGTCAAGCCAACTTGCGTCTTTTTCTGTCGCACCTGGACCCCGCCAAGTACCGGACCGATTTTGAGGTCACCGGGAGCTGCAACTACGCCTTTACCTTGATCCTCAATGAGCCAGACACGAAGTTCATGGAGCGCGTCATGCGAACGCTCAGCGCAAGTGGCGTGGAGTTCCGCCGCGGCACCTCGGGCGGAGGGAACCAGCTTCGCCAACCGTATCTCAAGCGGCTGTTTCCGCCCAACGAGGCCGAGAAATTCCCGCACGCCGACCATGTGCATTTCTTCGGCCTCTACTTGGGCAATTACCCGGAGCTCGATCGCCAGAAGATCTCGGATCTCTGCGACTTGCTGAACGGGCTGTAGTTTCGATCTGGCACTCGACTTGCGAGCGGCAGGCACTCCATGGCGTGTCTGCTCTTCGTCGATGAGCGATTGTGCCGCTGCCTCGCCGTCCGTGACTGGCTGGTCCCTAGCCACCATGAGCGGGAGCGTTTTTGCCGCTCTTCGGAACCCAGGCGGTGTCCGACCTACCGAGCCTATGAGCGCACGGGGGAGCCGATCGGCGAGGAGGACTACTACCGACTGTGGCTCCCTCCTCGCCGCACGGACGACGACGAGCAGCTCCTGCACGGCTTTGGAAGGTCCGTGTGCAATGAGCAACATGGCGCGCGCGGGCTCGATCCCTTGCGGTATGACCTCCACATTCTTGGGCGGGCGGACGTGAGGGCCGAGCAAGCTCCATGAGCGAGAAGACGGCCAGCGTGTCGCTTTTTCTTTGCGGTGACGTGATGACGGGGCGGGGAGTCGATCAGATCCTGCGGCACCCCAGCGATCCTTTGCTCCACGAACCAGCCGTGCAGGACGCTCGGGAGTACGTGGCACTTGCCGAGGAGAAAAACGGTCCGGTGCCTCGAAATGTGGACGACACCTATATTTGGGGGGATGCGCTCGCCGAGCTGGCGCGGGCGGCCCCTCACGCGCGGCTTGTGAACCTCGAAACGAGCGTCACGAGGAGCGAGGATGCATGGCCAAAGGGGATTAACTATCGAATGCACCCAGCCAATGTGGGCTGCCTCACTGCCGCTAAGGTTGATGCCTGCATCCTTGCAAACAACCACGTGCTCGACTA
>JACQUZ010000094.1 GCA_016210055.1 Deltaproteobacteria bacterium
CTCGAGCAGGTGCGCGCTGCTTTGAGCCATTCGCATCCGGGCGCGTCGCTCGAGACTATTTTCACCCAGTGCATGAAAGCCGCGCTCGCCGAGCACGAGAAGCGGGTTCGTGCCAAGACGTCTCGGCCACGCCCCGGAAAGCCGGTCGCCCCGGGCTCACGGCACGTTCCTGCGCACGTGCGGCGTGCGGTGTGGGAACGGGACGGGTGGCGGTGCACGTTCGTGTCCTCCGACGGAACACGGTGCGGCGCGACGCACCGGCTCGAGCTGCACCATGTGACGCCCTTTGCGCGCGGTGGCGAGACGAGCGAGGCGGGGATCGTCTTGCGGTGCGAAGGGCACAACGACCTGGCGGCCAGGGCCGACTTCGGCGATGCGCACATGGACCGGTTCACGCGGCGGAGTGCCACCCGGTCCGCTGGCGGGCGCGTGGATGCTATTTCGGCGGCAGGTCAATGAGGGCTTCGCGCCTCGGCATTCTTGGTCTGCGTCAGTCGTCCAACCCTGGCCTTCGGATAGCTCACAGGCAGTCGCCCGGCAGGCAGGTTCTCGGCCGAGGCCACGGACCATCCTCGTGCTTAGAAACGGCGCGCGACTCGTGCTCGGGGTATACCCGTGCCGACCACCATGGCCCTGCCTGCCCACAACAGCAACGTCGCCGCGCCTACCCCTTCCCCTTCCGCCGCCTCGCTCTTGGCCGCCTCTGCTCTGCGCGCTTCTTCTCCCCCACCGTCCCCCCCTCGAGGAGCGATAGGTCAATCCGCCGCCGTGGGACCGACACGTTCTCCACGCGCACGCGCACGGCGTCGCCAAGCGTAAAGGACCGCCCACTTCGCCTGCCAACCAAGCGCATGGACTCCTCGTTCAATTCATACCGATCATCGCCAATCTGATCGATCTTCACCAGGCCCTCGACGAACGGCTCGCTGCACTCGACAAACAGGCCAAAGCTCGTCACGCCAGAAATGATCCCGTCGAGCTCCTCGCCAATCCGGTCCCGCATGAGAAATGCGCGGTACATGTCCACGACTTCCCGCTCGGCCTCCACGGCCCGTCGCTCGTGCGACGACGATTCGCCGGCCATGGCTGCCAGGTCCTCCCGCCTCGGCGCCGGCGGATGCGACGCTCCCCCCGACGGGGAACCATCGCGCCGCAGGTGGACTTTCAGGAGCCTGTGGACGATGAGATCCGGATACCGCCTAATCGGAGACGTGAAATGGAGGTAATCCTTTGAAGCGAGCCCGAAGTGGCCGATGTTCACCACGTCATAGGTGGCCTGCTTCAATGATCGTAACAACAAGAAGTTCATCGATCGCTCAAACGGCTTGCCTGCCACCTGCGCGAGCACCCGCTGAAGCGCCAAGGGCGACTGCCCTTCCTCCGGCGACACCGAGATCCCGAACGACTCGGCGAGGCGCGCGAACTCCGTGAGGCGCTCGCTGTCCGGCGTGTCGTGCACGCGCCAGACGCAGTTAAGCCCCCGCTCGCGGAAGTACTCGGCGACCGCCTCGTTGGCCGCGAGCATGAACTCCTCGATCATCTGGTAGGCGATCTTGACCTCTTGGTTGGCCCTCGAGCGACGCACGTCGCGCACCCGGCGTGGATCGTCCTCGTCGAGGATCACCGCCGCCTCGGGCAGGTCGAAATCCAAAGAGCCCCGCCGCCGCCTGCGCTCGCGCATCTTTTGAGCCAGGGAATGCATCCGTGCGAGCGAGTCGGCCCACTCGCGGTAGCGGGCGCGCGGGCCACGGAAGTCCCCGAGAAGCGCCGCGGCCACCCCGGGATAGTCGAGCCGCGCGTGCGATCGGATGACCGCTGCGGCGAGTGCCTTTTCCCTTGGCACCCCGTCACGATCCAAGTCGATCCGCACCACCATGGCGCAGCGATCGACCTCGGGATTGAGGGAGCAAATCCCCGACGACAGCTCCGGGGGGAGCATGGGAATCGCCCGGTCGGGCAGGTACACCGAGCAGCCTCTCACCCGTGCCTCGCGATCCAGCGCGCCCCCTGCCTGCACGTAATGCGAGACGTCCGCGACCGCGACCCAGAGCCGGTGCCCGTCCCCTCGCTCCTCCAGGACGACCGCGTCGTCGAAGTCCCGCGCAGTGGTGGGGTCGATCGTCAAGAACGGCCTGTCGCGAAGATCGATGCGGTCTGCAAAGTCGGCCGCCGTGAGCTCTCTCGGCGTGCGCTGTGCGGCGGATAGGGTGTCGTCGGGAAACACGTCGGGGATGTCCGCGCAGGCGATCACCTTGGCCACTTCGGTGCGCGGGTCGTCCGGATCGCCGAGGACGTGCGTCACGCGCGCCCAGAGGCCCCCGCCTTCCTTGTTCGCAGGCGTGGGTACGGTTGGGTAGCGAGTGATCTCAGCCACGACGGATTGTCCATCTCGTGCCCCGCCAGGGCCATCCTCGAGGGGGACATGCCCGTACGCGGACGCAATGCGCGGATCGTCGGGCTCCAGGTACACGTGCCGGCGCGCAATCCGCACGGTGCCCGTGAGCTTTGCCCGCCCTCGCTCGAGGACCTCTTGCACTCGCCCCTCGGTCCCCTTGTAACCCATCCAAGTCGTTATCTTGACCCTGTCTCCGTCGAGGGCCGTGCCGCGGAAGCGCGCGGGCACGAACACGTCGGCCTCGCCGTCCTCCCGCTCCACGAATCCGTACCCCGCAGGATGCACCCGGATGCGCCCGACGACGGGCACCCGATTCACGTGAGCGCCAATGGCCAGCTCGGCACCCGTGCGGGCTTCGAGGGCGCCGGTCCTCGCTTCCCCTGATCCCGACGGCGCCGCGATGGATGGAGCAGGAACGATCTCTTCCTCCTCATTCCCAGGGAAACGGTAGCGAGCACCCGGGGTTCGTTCCACGACCCCCTCTTCGAGAAGCTCTTGCAAGAGGCGTCGAAGCCGGTGCCGCCCCTTGGAGTCGAGGTCGAGAACAGATGTGAGATCTTGGATCTTGAGCCCTGGGTGACCGGGCGTCACGTGCTGGCGCAATGTGTCCAGCACTCGTTCTTTCGTTAATTCCATGAATGTTCCGTTATTTCTCCCGCGATGAGCGGGCGGTCATTAGGGAATAGCCCGATAGGCGTGCAATACGCCATCGTCGCTACCCACGTAAAGTGTCCCGTCTGCCGAAATGGTGGCCGGGGCATCCACGTCGGCATCGAGGCGCAAGTACCAGCGAAGCCGGCCATCCGACTCCAAGGCATATAGAAAATCGTCCTGTGCTCCCACGACCACGGCGCCGTCCTTCGCGACTACCGGTGAGCCTTGGATCTTGTCGGCCGCTCGGAACCTCCATTGAACGGTGCCGCTCGGCGCGACGGCGTAAAGGCCTTGGTCGAAGGAGCCAAAGTAGATGAGCCCTTCCTCCCCAATGGCAGGCGAGGAACGCACGTCCCCGGACGTGACAATCGCCCACTTGAGCTGCCCTTCTGGAGTGAGGGCATAGAGCTTCTGGTCGTCGGCTCCGAAATAGACGGTCCCGTCGTCAGCGATCGCGGGAGCCGTCTCGATGTCATCGGTGATTCGGAACTCCCACTTCTTGGTGCCATCTGGAAAAAGCGCGTGCAGGGTGTCGTCGTGTCCACCGGCGTACACCGTGCCGTCGTCAGCAATGGCTGGTGCCGACCGCACGTGATCCGGAGTGTCGAACTTCCAGCGCAAGGTTCCGTCTGGCCAAACCGCGTAGATGCCGTCAGCACCGAAATAAATCGTACCATCTGGACCAAGCGTTGGCCCGCCGTCGACGTCGCATCGCACCCCCTCGGGCCCCGTGCCCACGTTGGGCATGCACCCGCCAGCCCGGAAACGCCATTTCTCTTTTCCGTCCTTGTCCACGGCGTAGAGAAAGTCGTCGTCAGACCCCACGTACACCGTTCCGTCCGTCGCCACGGCGGGCGTCGTCCAGATCCGGTCGCCAGTCGCAAAGGTCCAGAGGACCGCTCCCTCGGGCGAGATGGCGTACAAGTGTCCATCGTGCGACGCCACGAAGACCGTGCCGCCTGGCCCAAGGGTGGGCGCACCCACGATGGCACCACTCGTCTTCACCGACCACGCGAGGGATGGCGCCTTGGCCGGCGCTGGGCCGGACGCTCGGCGCTTTCGACTTTGGTCGCTGCGCCCTGTCGGAGGCTGCTGAGAAGACTCCTCGGTGCTCACCGGCTGGGCCACGCCCCCAGCGGATTCTTGGCCCCCGGCCATGCTTGGAGCGGCCTGCGACTCTGCGCCTTTGCACGGGTCCCTCGGGTCCCCGCAGGAGCGGTTCATGCAGACGCGATTTCCCTTGCAGTCAGTGTCCTTGAAGCAGCCCTGCGGGCCGCGAAGGTGACTGCACCCGAACCATGAAAGTGCAAGGATGACGATGAGTGGCCGGACCATGGAGGGAATGACTACGCTTTGGGGAGGTCGCCGTCGAACTGCTCTGCCAGCTTCTCGAAGTACCGCCGCGTATCTTCCAGGACGACGGGATCCTGGTCGGGATACATTCGAATCCCATAAGGACCGCCCGGATCTGTTGTGACCGGCCCCACGGGAAGCCCGCCGACAATGCCGGTCTGCTCGTGATAGAGAAGTGCTAGCACCTCGGCCACTGTCTCTGGCACCAGGAATGTCCGGCGCCCCAGCTCCGGCTTGCCATCTTTGAACCCTTCAAGCAGCTTCGCCATCGGGTAAGGCCTAATTGTTCCACGCACCCTACTGCATGTCAAAGGCTTGGTCCGCTTTCGACCGAGGAAAGCGCTCGCGATTGCTCAGCGCTCCCCTGCACTCCTTCCTCGAATGGCATTTCGGTCGTGGGCTCAAACCCCCACCGAGCCGCAAGCTCTTCCAGCACGGCTGGCATCCTCGGTGGGTAGCTGTCATAGAGGAATCGGTACATGGGCACGATGAGGAAATCCGCATCTGCCTTTCCCCAAGCCCGCTGTAGGTGGTCAAGCGAGAGGAACATGGCCTTGCAGTGCTCACCGACACGATCGAGGAGCTCGGCCCAAGAGCCGGCCTCCGCCGGATCGTCGACGAGGGTCTCGTAGGCATCAGCCGCAGAAAGGAGCTCTTCTCGCGCCATGCGTCGCATGGCCCGAGCATGCTCGAGCTCGAGGAGGGCCGGCGTGGGGTCGGCAGCCCGCTCCTCCCGCCAGCGCTCGAGACCAAAGCGCAGGTACTCGATTCGCGGGACCACCAGGAGCTCGGACAAGCGGGCCATGCCAGGCAGTACCCAGGGTGGCAATCCGTCGCCGAGCGACGGCGGTGCACGACGCAGCTTGAGCTCCAGGGCCAGTGCCTCGGCGATGAGCATCCCGTCGAGATACACGCGCTTGTGCATTCCCTCTTCAGGGTACCAACCGTAGTTGCAAGCGCGCTTGGCCAGCCTGGCTAGAAGCGGCAGGCGCACCCTTGGCGGGAGGCGGTCGACCTGGTACTCCTCTTCCACGAGCACGCCTGCCGTGGCTCCTACCCTGTGGTCGAATCCAAAACGATCGAGGAGCCAGTCGAAAAGCGTCGTGGGGAAACGCCCTGCCTCCCAGAACACGAACGGCCAGCGGCGATAGACCTGCGCGTCGGCATCATAGCCGCGGAACCTTCCGGCGCGCCTGGGAGGGTAGTGACCATCCGTGCGAAGGGCAGGGCGGATTTCGGGTGCCCACGAGACCTGCCACACCTTGACACGAGGAAGCTCGCTCGCCTCGACATCCAGGGCGTCTAGATACTGTTCGGGAGTGACGAAGTGCAGGCGCACTTCTCCGTCGGCGAGCACCTCTCGCCAAGCGTCCCGCAGCACGGAAAGCGCCGCCTCTCCAAAGTCCATGAGCTCGAGATCCTGCACGTACAAGAGAAGGCCTCCCTCGGGGGCTTCGTCCACGGCGCGACGCAGGACCACTGCGTATTCCTTCGCTGATGACGGGTCGGAAGGACGTGGCTCGGCCAGTGGCGCGCCTTGGTATTCTTCGGGAAAGACAGGCATTTCTCCGACCAAGAACCCCTGATACTTCACGCGATCTGGGTCGCGCAAGGTAAGCGGACGCCAGATCTCCTGCGACACGTCGAAATGCCGCGGCAACCCAATGAGCCGCTCCCCGACCCGGAACGGCCGATACTGCAAGTCAATGCCGGGCGGTGCGCGGTAGCTGGTTCGTTGTGGCGTGAGCTCCGGAACGAGCGTGTACTCGAGCCCCATGGCTTCGACCACCGGCACGTGTCGCCCATCGATCGAGCACTCGGTAAAGAAGATCCCTGGGCGGCGTGGGCGCGGCACTCCGAGGACGTCGTGCAAGAACTCCTGGTTCAGCCGCAGCTCGTCCGCGAGCTCCTCGCCGGAAAGCAGCGCGGGGTGCGCGTGGTGGGCGCACGTGTAGAGCGGCGCAATCACGCCGTCGCGGTAAGCGCGACAGAGCTCGCGCAGGGTACCTGGCCCATAGCGGCGGATCTGAAAGAGCAACTCGTTCGTGATGTCGAGCGCCACCGGAATCCCCAGCGATTCGGCCAGCGCGACGAGATCTCGATACACGTTGCGTCCTTCCTTGAACCTCCTGCGGATGTAGCTCTCGGGCAGCACCGCGTCCGCCACCCGACGATCCGTAGCACCCCGAATGAGCCGGCGCGGCAAGTCCCAGAGCGGCTCGTGGGCGTGAAACGCGAGTATCACGTACAGGTTCTTCACCGTTTCCTCGACGCTCCCTCGGCCGGTGTGCAGGCCGAGCAACATGTGAATCCGAGACGAAGCGAAAAGCGTGCCATGACTTCCGTTCTTCGCTATGCTCGCCGTCGTGGGGGCTTCCTTGTACTACGAGGGGCGGGGCACGAGCGGCCTGCCATTGGTGTTGGTCCACGGATTTCCACTCGATCACGCCATGTGGCGCGGACAGCTCGACGGGCTTTCCAGGGAAGCGCGCGTGGTGGCGCTCGACCTTCCCGGCTTTGGTCGCAGCCCACCGCTCTCCAACGGCAGCACGCCCGTGACAATGGAGCAGCTCGCCGACCAGGTCGTGTCCTTGGCGGATGCCCTCGGGTTCCAGAAGTTCGTCCTCGGCGGCCTTTCGATGGGCGGTTACGTCGCCATGGCGGTGTCCCGCAGGCACCTGGCCAGGCTCGCCGGATTGATTCTCGTGGACACCCGTGCGGAGCCCGACACTGACGAGGGGAAGTCGAGCCGCCTCCTAGCGGCAAAGCAGGTGCTCACGTCTGGCCTCTCTACGCTCGTGGAGGAAAGCCCGAAGAAGCTCTTGGCTCCCGACAGCCAGCGCAATTGCGCGCTCGTGCGCAAAGTCGAGCACATGATCTGGCGCTCCTCGTGGGCGGGCGTCGCAGGGACGCTGCGTGGCATGGCCGAACGTCCCGACGCGCGGCCCGACCTCGCCCGGCTCCGAATTCCCACCATCGTCATCGTCGGTGAGCAGGACGTCATCACCCCACCCCAAGGGGCCCAGAAGCTAGCGGCCTCCATCCCGCAAGCCGAGCTCGTCGTCATAGCCGGCGCCGGGCACCTCTCCCCCCTCGAAGCACCTCGCGCCGTCAACTCGACGATTCGGGCCTTCCTAGGACGGCTCTCGGCTTGAGGATTGCAGGCACTTACAAAAAGGATGAGCCGCATACTGCTCGTCGCGGATCCGGCGCCAATGAGGGACGAGTTGGCAGTGGCGATTGCGCGCGGGCCGCACACGGTAAAAGCGATTGCCCCGGGCGACCTGCGAATCGAGGCCATGCGCGAATGGGAGCCGGACGTCGTCGTGATGGACTTGGCGGCAGAGGGGGCTGCGCTCCCGCTGCGGATGGTCATGCTCCGAGACTCGCAGCTTTCGCAGGTCCCGTTCGTGGCGCTCGGCCAAAGTGAAGACGAGGCCCGCGCACTTGGTGCCCACGCATTCGTGAAAGTGCCCCCGCCAATCGACGGCCTGGTTCAGCTTCTCAACCGCTTCGCCGCACTAAGGATGCCCCTGCCCACGTGAGCATGCGCACGCGGTCACGGGTCGACGACGATTGTCCCCGCGAGCGCTGCCTCCACGTGCCCAATGACAGCCGCAGGCACGCCACGACGGCCGAGCGATCGTACCAGCGCATCCTTTCTTGCCTCCGCTACGGCAATGAGCAAGCCACCAGAGGTTTGCGCGTCAGCCAGGACCAGCCGCATCGCCGGTTCGATGCGGTCGTCCCACCGCACAAAGCGGCCAAAATGATCCAAGTTCCGTCGCGAGCCCCCTGGCACGATGCCCTGCTCGGCTAGGTCACGAGCTGACCGCAAGAGGGGCAGCGAGCTCGCCTGCACGTGCGCTCCCACGCCGGAGCCGTGGACCAGCTCGTGCAGGTGCCCTAGCAGGCCAAAGCCAGTGACGTCAGTGGCCGCGCTCACGCCAACCTCGAGCATGGCTTCGCTTGCCTCTCGGTTGAGGGTCGCCATCCATCTCGTCGCCTCGTCGATGTCTTCTTGCGACACGCGGCCCTGCTTGATCCCTTGGGAAACGAGCCCGGTCCCTAGCGGCTTGGTCAGGACCAGCACGTCTCCATCCTTCGCGGTCGAGTTTCGGACCACTTCGTCTGGCTTGGCGATTCCGACGACCGACAGGCCGTATTTCGGCTCGGGATCATCCACCGAATGGCCGCCAATGATGGCGATTCCCGCCTCGGCGGCTTTATCCACGCCGCCCCTCAGGATTAGCGACATCGTGTCGAGCGGAAGCGTGCGGCTGGGGAAACCGATAACAGACAGGGCGAAGAGGGGCTTCGCACCCATCGCGTAGATATCCGAAAGGGAGTTGGCAGCGGCGATCTGGCCGAACGCGTATGGATCGTCGACGATGGGCGTGAACACATCCACCGTAGCCACAAGGGCCGTGTCATCGCTTAGGCGATACACCGCGGCGTCGTCGCTCGTGGCGATACCCACGAGAACCCTGGGATCGACGATCGGCGGCAAGCCACTTAGAACCTTCCCGAGGTCCCCTGGCGCTATCTTGCACGCTCACCCACCGCCATGACTCAGTGACGTGAGCCGCGGTCGGGGATCCGTTTGCTCGGACATGGCCAAGGAAATAATGAGGCTCGGATCAAAGTCAACAGAAGACAGCCGATGGTCGACAACTCCTCAACATTCACTCCTCGACCATCGACTGTCCGCTGTTGACCATCTATTCCTTCTTCCCGCGCTCGATGAGCTCTTTCACTTTCTGGCCACCCTTGTGGCCGATCTCTTCGTAGAACTCATGACCACGCTCGGCGGCAACCTTCTCGCCACCCTTGCGCCCGATCTCTTCGTAGAACTCGTGACCACGCTCGGCGGCGACCTTCTCACCGCCCTTGCGGCCGATCTCTTCGTAAAACTCACGTCCGCGCTCGGACGCTACCTTTTCACCACCCTTGCGGCCGGCCTCTTCGACCGTCATTGCTCCTTTTCCTTTTTCCTTCTCAGGCATTCGTCCTCCTTCGCCCGCACGGAATCCAACCAAGTAGGGCGGATTTTCAAAGCGGAATCGTGCAGCGCGCATGCCATTGCTCCTAGTAGGGAAGAATGCCCCAGCGAGGAATTTCGACTCAGTACCATTAACTCATTGAAACCACGTGCAAACGCCGCGTAACACCGTGTGCGCATTCGTCACACGGTTTTTCGACATCCATGTAACTCGCCGTAACTTCAAGCCCTCCTTGGATCAATCGTCCTGGCCCAAAAAATGCTCGACAACCAAGCGCTTTCTCAGTCGGGCGCGGGGCGCGACGGAGAGAGGCATGAAAACAATGCTGGCCCAATCTGTTCGACTCACCGTTTTGGTCGCTCTTGCGGGCGCCTGCACGGAGGTGGGTGAATCCGACCTTCGTCCAGATCACCCAAGACCTCACGGAATCTACATTCCGATAGAGGCGCCTGCCGGGACGAAGAAGCTTCGACTCGGACCTCCCAAGCGGCGACTCCTTTTCGTCAACCGGAACGGCGGCACCTACCGGGCCGGCAATGACGACGCCGGGGCCAACACCTAGAGCATTGTTTCGCAGCAAAACATGAGCTCGGCGACGATTCCCGCCTGGTCCTATGGAAACGCGGCGTGGAACCAGGTGATGAGCTGCGCGCGGGACATGTTTTCCCGTTTCGACTTGGTCATCACGGATCAAGACCCTGGCAGCTCGGTGGTCCACTTGGAGGCCGTGGTGGGCGGTGGTCCGGGCGCGCTCAACATGCCTTGTAGCAGCAACGGCTGCGTCGGCGGGGTCGCGCCGCAGATGTACACGTGGGGATCTGACGGCCAGCCCCAATGTGAAGTCGTCGAGGAAGCGATAGCCTTCATTTTCCCCGAAGCATTCGGCGGCGACGTCCAGTCAACCTGCGAGACCATTGCACAAGAGGTCGCCCACGCGTTCACGCTGGATCACGAATACGACTGTCATGATCCGATGACCTACCTCGAGTGGGATCCGGCGACGAATCGAAGCTGCGGCCCCAAGACGTTCCAGGACAAGGACGTGCAATGCGGCGAGTACCAGCCGCGGAGCCGTTGCCGCTGCGGCGGGGCGACGCAGAACTCCGTTAAGGTTCTTTACGAGGTTCTCGGTCCGGCAAGGGAGGATCCCATCGCTCCCCAGGTGTCCATCACTTCGCCTTCAAATGGCGCCGTGTTGGAGCCTGGCTTCGCCGTGAAAGCGAATGCCACGGACAATATTGGCGTGCTGAAGGTCGAGTTCTACATCGATGGCAGCTTGATGAGCACCGACGGATCGAGCCCATATGAGTTTACGACGTCCACGCGCCTCGCCGACGGAAAGCACGCGATCATGGCCAAGGCCTACGATGCCAAGGGCAACTCTGGACAGGCTGAGATATCCGTGACGGTAAAAGCCCCGCCCAGGCCACAACCGGAATGCACGACCAATGACCAATGTGGCGACGGCATGCGGTGCGACAACGAACGTTGCGTGGAGGACGGTATCAAGCCAAATCCCGGTAACCCAGGAGCATTTGGAGCGACCTGCGAGCGGAACGAAGACTGTGCGTCCGGCCTCTGCGCCCAGGGGGGAAACAAGAGCGTCTGCACGGAATACTGCTCGCCGGGCGGCGAAAGCTGTCCTCAGGGGACCGAGTGCATGGGGGCTGGGAACGGCGTTTCAGTTTGCTGGCCCTCTGGCCCAGGGGGCAACGTGGTTCCCACTCCGGCCCTGTCGGGTGGCTGTCAGGTCGGCAGCCGGGCTCCGGCGAGTGGGAGTTGGGTCCTTCTCATGTTGGTGGGCGTTGTACTGGCCGTCACGCGACGACGAGGCCATTGCTCCTGATTTTTCCATGCTCCGTACTTGACAGCCCCCTCCGCTGCTTGTATGTACAAGCTCCCTCCTAGGCGAAAGTGGCGGAATTGGTAGACGCGCAGGATTCAGGATCCTGTGGGTTAACCCCCGTGGGGGTTCGAGTCCCCCCTTTCGCACATCCGCATCACCCTCTGTTCCTGCCGCACCCCTCGTGAGACCAGAATAAGACGGGAGTTCGGGGTGCGGCGTGAGCGAGGAGCAACGCACGAGCATCCAGGGCACTTGACGCCCTGCCCCTGCGACACTGCTCGATACCAGTCGAAACCGCAGAGCAGCACTCGCCGTGAGCGCGAAGGCAAGCTAACCGTCGAGTCCTCTCTTACGCCGCCGACTTGGCCGAGCGACCTGGCTGTACCGCGGCGATGAACGCCACTCCCGGATGATCTTCCTGTGCTCGGCGCAGGGACCAGTCGTTCTCGAAGAGCACCAATGGCCGCTCCTCGACGTCGAGCACGCACGTGCTGTACCCAGGCCGCTCGAAGCGATGGAGGTCAATATCGCCCTCGATCCAGCGCGCATGTTGGTAAGGCAGGCGATCGAACTCCACAGACACGCCGTACTCCGTCCTTAGTCGATGCTGCGTCACCTCGAACTGAAGAACACCGACCGCGCCGAGCAACGGGTCTCGTTCGAGGCGCTTGCGATCGAAGAAGATCTGGACGGCCCCTTCCTCGGAAAGCTGGTCAAGCCCCTTCTTGAGCTGCTTGCGTTTCATGGGGTCCGCGAGGCGCACTCGCACAAAGTGCTCCGGCGAGAACCGAGGGATCCCCTCGAACTCAAATGAGTCCCCTCCGCACAGGCTGTCCCCGATGCGGAGTACCCCAGCATCCCAAAGACCAATAACGTCACCTGAGAACGCCTCGTCGATTTGCATTCGCGCCTGGGCGAGGAACTGGAGGGGCTTGGTCAAGGCGAGCCGCTTGCCCGTCCGAACGTGCCTGACCTCCATGCCACGTTCGAATCGGCCAGAGCACACGCGAGCGAACGCAATGCGGTCTCGGTGGTGCGGATCCATGTTCGCCTGAATCTTGAAGACAAAGGCCGAGAACGAAGGCGCGTCCGGCCCGAGGAGCCCCTGCGTCGTGGCGCGCGGGCGAGGTGGTGGCGCCAGCTCGCAGAACCTGTCGAGAAACGGCTCGACGCCAAAGTTTGTCATGGCGCTGGCGAAGAAGACGGGCGTAAGCGTCCCTTCGAGGAAACGCTGAAGATCCCAGGGGCTGCTCGCTCCGTCGAGCAGGTCAAGCTCCTCGAGGAGGAGCGCGTGCGCAGCGTTGCCCAATGCGCCACGAAGGGCCGCGTCGTGAACATCGGAGACTTCCACCGGTGCTGGCCGTGCCCCACCGTCCACCCGCTCATACCGCAGGAATTGACGGTCCCACCGATCGAAGACGCCCTGGAACGCTGGCCCTGATCCGATTGGCCAATTGACCGGGCTACACGGTATTCCGAGCACCCGCTCGATCTCGTCGAGGAGCTCGATGGGTTCCCTCCCGAGCCGATCCATCTTGTTGATGACGGTGACGATCGGGATCCGGCGCATCCGGCAAACCTGGAAAAGCTTGATTGTCTGCGGCTCGACGCCCTTTACGCTGTCGATGAGCATGACGGCGCAGTCGGTGGCGGCTAGCGTGCGGTACGTGTCCTCGGAGAAGTCGTTATGGCCAGGCGTGTCGAGGAGGTTCATCCGTCGGCCCCGATATTCAAACTGGAGGACGCTCGTCGAAATGGAGATTCCACGCTGCCGTTCGAGCTCCATCCAGTCGCTCGTCGTCTGGCGACCACGGCGATTCTGCTTCACGGAGCCCGCGAGGTGGATGGCCCCTCCGTAGAGGAGAACCTTCTCGGTGAGAGTCGTCTTTCCTGCGTCGGGGTGTGAGATGATCGCGAAGGTCCTACGC
>JACQUZ010000091.1 GCA_016210055.1 Deltaproteobacteria bacterium
CTCCTCGCTCGCTGGCCGCCAGCCAGCTCCCTCGTCGCTCCTTCGGCTGCTTGCGTCAAGGCCGTCGGGCTCGGTCCACGGGTGAATAATCCGGGCTAGCGCGCGTGTCGCGTTTTTCACGCCTTCCACGTGAGCGCCCGCTTCGCTCAGGCCAAGCTGCTTGCCAATGTACTTGACCATCGCCACCCGAAATCCGGCCTTTCCAAGGCATGCGGCCATCTCGTCTCGTCGGTACAGGTACTGGTAGAAGACCATGTCGGCTACCGACGCGTTGTCGTGGGTAGGCAAGAAGAGCTCTTTGAGCTCGAGGAGCAAGTTTTGGAACGGCACCGTGAGGAGGAGGGTCCCGCCAGGACGAATGACCCGCGCCAGCTCTCGGAGCGCTGCTTCCGGCCCAGACTGAAAGTGCTCGACGACGCCGAGCGAGAGGGCTCCATCGAAGCAGTGATCGCGAAAGGGCATCTCGACTACCGAGCCCTGGAGAACCCCGAGCTGGGGCTCGACATGCCTTGCGGCGACCAGGCCCGCGCGCGCGAAATCGACCCCCACGACCCGGCGGCCAGCGCGTGAGAGGGCGAGGCAATACTTCCCCGTGCCGCACCCGGCTTCGAGGAGCCGAGACCCCCTCGCAAATACTCGCAGCGCCACGGGAAGGATTCCTTCCCACCGCACGTCCGCGAGCATTTTCTCCTCGTCGTAGTCCTGCCATTGGGTCTCCCAGTAATACCGCTGGTAGTCCGTGCTCACGGAGTACGGATGGTCAACTCGCCGCATGCCATGGTTTTCGGCAGGACCATGCGGGATGCCACGGGCATTCCTGAATGCTATGGTGCGCGGGCATGGCTCGGGTCGTACCAGTCTTGGCAACTGCTCTGCTTCTCTGCATCCTGGCGTGCGCCAAGCAAGCAGAAGACGCGACCCTCACAGTTGCGACCGCCACCAGCCTGCGCCATGTCATGCCCCGGCTTCTCCGCACCTTTGAGCAGCGGGGTGGAGGGTCAGTGCGGTTCACCGTCGGCGCCTCGGGCGACCTGCGCAAGCAGGTGGAGGGGGGAGCTCCCATCGATGCAGTGCTCATGGCGAGCAGCACGCCGGTGGATCGCCTGATGAGCAGTGGCCACGTCGATCCTGGCACGCGCCGGGTCGTGGCGAAAAACCAGCTCATCCTGATTGGACCCAAGGGAGGGCCGTCGGTGGGTTTCCGTGACCTGGATCGACTGGGCGCCGATGCGCGCGTCGCGATCGGTGACCCTGGGGCTGTGCCAGCCGGAGAGTACGCTCGCCAGGCACTTCAGGCCCTGGGAAAATGGGACTCGCTCGCCGGGAAGCTCGTCTTCGCTGGGGACGTGTCCCAGGTCTTGGCCCTCGTGCGGCGCGGGGAGGTCACCGCGGCCGTGGTGTATCGGACTGAGATCAAGGGCCTCCCCGATATCGTTGTCCTCGACGAGGCCCAGGGGGAATGGTCCCCCACGCCAGTGATTGTCGGCGCCGTGGTCCGAGGCGAAGGGGCACAAGGCGCACCGCGTGCCGAGCGCGCCCGCAAGTTCCTCGACTTTCTCTCTGGTGCAGAAGGGCGGGCCATCCTGTTGGAGCACGGCTTCTTACCGCCATGACTTGCATCGGATAGTCTAGGATCACGTTGAGTCCCAATCACTCATTCCCGATTCTTCTTTCCGCCAAAATCGGCCTGACGGCGCTCCTCATCGTCACGCCGGTTGGCTTGCTGCTCGCGTGGCTTCAGGCGCGGAAGCGGTATCCAGGACGTGGGGTCGTGGACGCGCTGATTCTCCTTCCCATGGTGTTGCCACCTTCTGTCGTCGGCTTTTTCCTCGTGGCCCTCCTCGGCCGGCGGGGCGCAATCGGCCGCTGGCTGGACCAGTGGTTCGACCTCCGAATCATCTTCACGCCAAAGGCCGCGGTGATTGCGTCCTCGGTGGTCGCGCTTCCCATGCTGATAAAAACCCTGCAGCCCGCTATCGAGGTCGTCCCTGAGGAGCTCGAAAAAGTGGGCCGCACCTTGGGATTGTCCCCCTTCTCGACGTTCTTTCGCGTCACGCTTCCCGCGGCCTGGCGGGGGCTGATGGCTGGCCTGGTCTTAGCCTTTGCGCGGGCGATCGGCGAATTTGGTGCGACCCTTATGTTTGCCGGGAACATCCCTGGGCAGACCAATACGATGCCCCTCGAGATCTTCGCCGCATACCAGGCAGGAGACGACGGCAGGGCGCTCCTTTACGTGGTCACCCTTTCGGCAATATCCTGCCTCGTGGTCTTCCTCGCGGCACGTCTCCGGGAGGCTCGGACGTGACGACGGGATTGCCACTCGCCCTCGAGGCTAGGCTTGTGGTTTCGGTGAACTCCACGGGGCCAGCCACGAGGTTCGTCGTGTCCTCGGAGATTGCCCACAAGCGCGGGGTGCTCGTCTTTTTCGGCCCGTCCGGTGCCGGCAAGTCGCTCACGCTCCAGGCCCTCGCAGGCTTGCGAGAGCCCAGCTCTGGCTTCCTCCGGGTGGGCGACGAGACGCTGTTTGACAGCGAGCGCGGCGTGAACGTTCCCGCCCACAAGCGCCGCGTCGGGTATGTCCCGCAGCACGACTCGCTGTTTCCGTTTCACGACGTCGCCGAGAACGTCTCCTTCGGCCTGCCGCGTAGGCACAGGCGGAAAAACAACCCAGTCGTCGCTGGGCTCTTGGAAGAGCTAGGCATCGCACATCTGGCAGGGGCAAGGCCGAGCTCTCTTTCTGGCGGAGAGCGGCAGCGGGTCGCGCTCGCGCGGGCGCTGGCAGTGAAGCCACGCCTGCTTCTCCTCGATGAGCCGTTGGCCGCCATCGACCAGGAGGGGCGCAGCGCACTTCGTCGGGTCCTCAGCGAGACTCTCGAGCGGCATGCCATGCCGGCGGTGCTCGTGACCCACGACCCCGAGGAGGCGGTGGCTCTCGGCGATACACTTGTCCGCTTTGAGAGAGGGCGTACGGTCGAGGCCGGCCCGCCTGCGCAGGTGCTTGGCCGCGACGCAATGGTCCGAATTTCGGGCACGCGCGCCGGAGAGATCCGAATCGACGGCGACCATGCGGAGGTCCGGCTCAGCGACGCGCTCGTCCGCGCGCCAGCCTCGCTTCTCCCTTCCGGCGATCAGGAAGTGCGCCTGGACCTGGTTGCTCGCGTTCGCGGGCAGTCCTCGTGAGACGCCATGGGCGCAGGGCCTACCCGATCCCTCTCTCTGACTCGAGAACGATTTTGGTGATTTCAGAGCGAGTCCCCAGTCGCATCGGCGGGCCCCAAAAACCCGTGCCGGGGCTCGTGTAAAGGGTCATGTCCCCGACGCGGTCAAGGCCGGCGACAAAGGGCTGCTGGAGGGCGACAATGTACTTGAAAGGCCAGATCTGGCCACCGTGGGTGTGCCCCGAGAGCTGAAGGCCCACTCCCAGGCGTGCCGCCTCGAAGGCCGCCCGAGGCTGGTGGGCGAGCAGCACCAGCTCGCGCGACGGATCGCGCCCAGCGAGTGCCCTGGGGAGATCGGGTCCGTGACCCCTAGCCAGGCGACGAGCCGAGTAGTCGTCCACGCCGGCGAGATCGAAGCTAGAGGCATCCTCCCCAACCTGCACCCGCTCATTCCGAAGGACGCGCACGCCCAGGCGTGAGAGCTCGGCGATCCAGGGGTCGGCACCCGAGTAGTACTCGTGGTTCCCGGTGACGAAGAACACGCCGTGCTTGGCCTGCAGGTTGGCGATGGGCGAGACCGCCCGCCTGAGCTGCTCGACGGTGCCATCGACGAGGTCTCCCGTGATCGCGATGACGTCGGGCTTGAGGGCATTGGTGCGGTCGACCACGTCAGCGACGAATTCCGGTCCGAGCATGGGCCCGACATGCATGTCCGTGAGCTGGACGATGGTCGTCCCGTCGAGCTCACGAGGAAGGCGGGCGAGTCTCACTCGAATCTCGCGGACACGTGGGCGGGACAGGCCCGATTCCAACGCCAGGGCGCTGGCCCCGAGCGCCGCCACCGTGGCCGCGCCGCCGAACACGCGCGCGATGAACAGGCGACGCTCGGGCATTTTCGGCCCGAGTCGCGTTCCTCCTGCCCGCGTCGCGACGTCGCCGGCGAACCGCAGGAGGTCCGCGGCCAGGAGGTTCAGGATGAGCAGGAAAAGGATGCCCAACCACGTGTACGCGGGAAAGCAGATCACCCTGCCCACGGACCTGGGGAACGCGCGCATGGTAATGAAGGAAAGCAGGACGCTCGCCGCAAGCCCGACCAGGGCGAGCGTCGCCGCACGAGCCAGGTGGCGAGGGAGCCCCGTGTCCCTGACGAGGCGTGCCCAGACGTAGTAGTGCATGAGCGCCATGAGGCCCGTGGCGACGAGAAAGAACAAGGTGACCCGGACCGCGTAGGGCATGACTTCATGTTATCGGAAAAGTGCCAAGGGGCGAGGTCGGAGAGCCCAGCAGATTGCGGGCTCGTCCCGAGGAGCTAATTGATAATTGATGGCGTCCGTGATGGTCATTGACGACGACGCCGACGTTGTCGAGGCGATCTCGATGGTCCTTACGCTCGAGGGTTTCGGTGTCCTCGTCGCCGAGAGTGAACACGACGCCTTGGCTCTCGCCGACGCGCATCGCCCGTGCCTAATTCTTGTCGACTTTCGCATGCCGGGAATCGATCCCGAGCGGCTAATCACAAAGCTGCACGAGCGGGTATCCACCCTTGTTGTGCTGTGCACCGGGGCTGATGTGGCCAAGGGGGTGTTTCAGAAGTCTGGAGCCGACGTGCTCCTGCGCAAGCCGTTCACCATTGACGAGCTTCTGGAGATAGCCAAGGAGGCAGCGAAGACCTATCCAGCGCCGGTCGCCACGCCTTGAGCAGCCTTGGGCTCGCTGTACATCTCTTCAATCAGCGAGCCGTAGCGGTCGTTAACGATCTTGCGCTTCACCTTCAGCGTCGGTGTGAGCTCTCCGGCCTCTTGCGTGAGCTCACCCGGAAGCAGTCGGATTTTCTTGATCCGCTCATAGCTGGCCATCTCTTGGTTCTTGTTATTCACGATCTCTTGCACCATGGCCACGAGATCGGCTTCGCTCCGCGACGAGCGGAGCTCCGGCGTTACGGCGACGAGCGCCGTGAGGTACGGCCGTCGGTCGCCGATGACCACCACCTGCGAGATGCGGGGGTCGGTCTTCACCATGTTCTCGATGTTCTGGGGCGCCACGTTCTTGCCGGCCGCAGTAATGATGAGGTCCTTCTTGCGGTCGATGATGAAGTAGTAGCCGTCGGCATCCTTGCGGGCGATATCGCCGGTGCGGAAGTACCCGTCGGCGGTGAAGCTGCCCTTGGTCGCTTCCTCGTCCTTGTAGTAGCCCGAAAACACCATGGGACCACGGATGAGAATTTCGCCGTCGTCATCCAAGCGCATGTCGACATCGGGTAGTGGCTTGCCAATCGACCCAAACCGGCTCGCCCCCGGCAAGTTGAGCGAGGCGGCGCCACAGGTCTCAGTCATTCCCCAGCCCTCGAGGATGGTGATCCCCGCCGCGTCGAAGAACGAGAGGATGTCCTTCGCGATCGGCGCTCCGCCGGTGATGAACAGCCTTACCCGGCCACCAAGTCGGTCGCGTAGCTTTTGGAATACCAGCTTGCTGCCGAGCGCGTGCTCGATCTCCATGCGGCGTGGCACGGACTCATGGGCTTGGCGAAGGTGCGAGACTCCGAGCCCGGTCTTGACGGCCCAGTCGAAAATCTTTTTCCGCAATGCCGGGCCTGCCGCTGCCTGATCGTGGACACGCGCGTAGACCTTTTCAAAGATACGCGGCACCGCAGCCACGATGCTCGGTCGGCACGCAGCCATGTCCTCTGCCACGGTGTCCAGGGATCGGGCGAAGGATCCCGGAATTCCTTTCCAGAAGCCATGGTAGGACACGATCTTCTGGAGCACGTGAGCGAGGGGCAGGAAGATGAAGCCGGTGTCATCTTCCTTGACCTGCAGAACGCGGTCGACGGAATGAAGCTCGGCCATCAAGTTCCCATGGGTGAGCATGGCTCCCTTTGGTGGGCCCGTCGTTCCCGAGGTGTACACGAAGGTCGCCGCATCCTCGAGGCGCAGCTTTGCCACGCGCTCCATTGGATCGTGCTTGGCGGCGCGCCCCTTGCTGAGGACTTCGGATAGCGACATCTTCTCACCACCCAGGCTTACGCCCGCGGGGTCGATAATGATGATCTTCTCGATCCGCGGGAGCTGCGACCGCACCGACTCGATCTTGGCGAGTTGCTTCTTGTCTTCGACGACGACGAAGCGCGAGTCCGAGTGAGCCACGATGTACCGCGACTGATCAGCGGTCATCGTCGGGTAGACACCGACCGTGATGCCGCCAGCCGCCAGGGTCCCGAGGTCGCAGATCGCCCATTCCCAACGAGTCTGGGAAATAATCGAAAGCGAGTCCCCTTTCTCGTGCCCCATGGACATGAGCCCCGACGCGAAATCACTGGCGAGCCCTGCGGCGGTACGCCAGCCCATCGGGACCCATTGGCCCCCTGTGTTGAAACGGAAGATCGGAGTCGACCCAAAATGGTCGGCGTTGGCAAAGAAACGGGAGATGACGGTCTCCATCGACACCCTCCTTAGGCTCCGTGCTGTGATGATTCCGTGGGCTCGAAAGTCGCTCGCGCCAGCTCATGTTGCTTGAGAAACATGGCGATCACCGTTGAGCGTCTCGAAAAAATGGGCGAACCGAGAAAGAGATGATAGTTGCGTATCCCTTCGTCCTCCTGGGGCGGCTCGCCGTGGGCCTTCTTGCTGGGGTTTCCCGAAACCACGCGCACCTTCTCGCCGGGTGCCACGGTAAATCCGGGATCCAGGGTTCCCAGCTGCTTTAGGCGGCTGGACTTCGCTCCCCCCTGGCCAACGCCGATGGTGCAGCCTGCAGTGGAAAAAGGCTTGCTGCCCGTGTTCTCGACGACAAACCACTCCTCGTTCAGCGAACCCTCCGCTTTCGCGGGGTGGATTTCGCAGATGACGATAACCATGGGGCAGGAGTCTACTATGAGGATGTCGAAAGGCGAAGGGTTTAGGAAATACGGCCCCTTGGCGGACCGGGAGGGCGTCTTTGGCGTGGCTCCTCTCCGGGATGGACGTGCCCTTCCTCGATGAGCACGTAGATGCCGGTCGCGTCGGTGAACACTTGATAGCTCAGCTCGTCGGTTCGGAGGCGCGCCGGGCTGTCCTCGATTCCCACGTCGAACCTGTGGCCCGGCATCTCGCAGGTGGTATCTAGGTGCCCTGTGAGGTAGCGCGGCCAGGTGCCCGTAGCAACATAGCGGCCTTCAACGTTGTAGATGGTCACCTCCCGGCCTTCGACCTCGAGCGTCTTCCCCTTGCCGGGGGGTAGCTCGTCAAGCTCCGCAACTTTCACGAGGTGGGGCATGGTCTTGAAGATCTAGGCGGGAGAGCCAACATTTCCACCGCAACAGCGGTAAAATGGCTTGGCCGATGAGCAGCGAGGATATCAAGTTTGCCGTGGTCGCCATGTCCGCGGTGTTCTTCGTGGTCGATCCACTGGCGGCGATCCCCATTTTCTTGACCATCACCTCTGGTGATTTGACGGAAGCGAAGAAACGGATCGCTGCCAGGACCTCGCTGGCGGTGCTCATCACCTTGACGACCTTCGCTCTTGCCGGCGGCTTGATTTTCAAGGCCTTCGGGATCTCGCTCGGGGCGTTCAAGATCGCCGGCGGGCTCATGATTTTCCTGATGGCGGTCGACATGATGCGCGCCCAGCCTTCGCCGACGCGCTCGACTGCCGAGGAACAAGAGGAGAGCGTGAACAAGGACGACGTGGCGATTGTCCCCATGGCAATTCCCATGCTCTCGGGCCCAGGCGCAATTGCCACGGTCATGGTGCTCATGAGCCGGGCCGCCTGGAAACCTGTTCAAGTGGTGAGCGTCTTTTTCGCGATCGCCAGCACGGCGCTCGCCACGTGGCTCCTCTTGCGGGCATCGGCACACGCCGAGCGAGTTCTTAGCAAGACCACGATCCGGGTGGTGGAGCGAATCATGGGCCTGCTCCTCGCAGCCATCGCGGTGGAGTTCGTTATCGGCGGGCTCAGGGATCTCTTGCCGACGATGCAGGGGCACCCTTAGCGGGCTGGAGTGGGCCGCTGGGCCACTCGTGGTGCAAGACCGCGAAGATCAGGGAATCCCGCCACTCCCCCTTGATCCAGGCGTTCTCGCGAAAGTGCGCTTCACGCCGCATCCCCAGCTTTTCTGCTACTCGGATCGACGGATGGTTTTCCGGATCGCAGTCGGCGATGATTCGGTGAAGTCGAAGCTCCCGAAAACCATGGTCCACGAGGGCACGAGCGGCCTCGGGCATGTAGCCGTTCCCCCAAAAGGCGCGGTGAAGGACGTACCAAAGCACACCTTCCCCAAGGGAGGCGCTCGTCGTGTGCAATCCGCACCGGCCAATGAGCCGGTTGCCTTCTTTGAGCACGACCCCCATGTCGTAGGTCATCCGTGGCGTAAGCCTGCGTGAAATCATGCACTTGCGAATGTACTCCCTGCTCTCTTCCTCGCTTCTCGGCCCAAAGGACTGGTAGCGCACCACTTCGGGATCTCCCTCGAACGAGTGGAGCGCTTTCCAATCGTGTTCCTCGAGCTCCCTAAGGATTAGGCGGGGAAGGTCTATTTCCATGCGGAGGCCTAATTGGCTTGTTGGAAAATAGGGGGTTCGTGCAAATATCTCTGCGTGCGAACCGTATTGCTGCTTATAGCATGTACTTTGGCCAGTTGTGGGAAGGTCTCCCCGGTATCTGATAAACCCGACAGCGGCGTGACAGGCTCACCTGATGCCTCCCGGCTTGATGCATCCGTCTCCGTCGATGCCGGGGGGTGCCTGAAACACGAGGACTGCGACGACCGCGATCCGTGCAATGGGGTCGAGACATGCTCCCTTGCGCGCCAGTGCGAACCAGCGGCACCCCCCAACGCCCATGGAATTCCCTGCGACGCGGATCAGAACCCGAGCACCCGCGACCTCTGCGTCGAGGGCGTGTGCACTCCGACCCGCTGCGGGGACGGCATTGTCGACGCCGAGAACAAGGAAGACTGCGACGACGCGAATGAAACGGAGGGCGACGGTTGCGACAGCGACTGCACGTTGTCGTGCTCTGGCAGCGACGAGTGCCGCGACGAAAACTCCTGCAATGGCACCGAGTCCTGCGATACCGAGAAGCACTCCTGTCGTGCGGGAACGCCACTCGAGAACGGAACAAGCTGCGGCACGGACCTAGAGTGCCATCAGGGGACCTGCCGACCCGTTGGATGCGGCGACGGGGTGCAGAACAGCGGCGAGGAGTGCGATGATGGCAATTCCACCGACGGGGACGGCTGCGACTCTGACTGCTCCTATTCGTGCAAGGTGATCGCCGATTGTGTCGACGGGAACCCCTGCAACGGCGAGGAATCGTGCGACACGGCGACCCACAAGTGCGTCGCCGGAAATGAGCTCGACTGCAGCGACACCAATGCCTGCACCAAGGATACGTGCGACCCAGTCACGGGCTGCCAGCACCCGCTGATTGATGGGGACAACGACGGCCATGCCGATGTGGCCCTTGGGACCTGCGGGGACGACTGCAACGACAACCGCGGCGATGTGCACAAGGGCGCGCCCGAGGCCTGCGACGGCGTCGACAACGATTGCAACGGGGATATCGACGAGAACAAGCCGATCTGGTACATCGACTGCGACAAGGACGGATACGCGCCTGCCAGTGCCGTCAACACGCCGGTGGCAAGCTGCGAGGCGCCTCCTGCGTCGCAAACCGGCTGCAATGGCGGGTGGACCACGCGCCGTCCGTTTGATGCGGCCACGACCGATTGCCGTGACAGCAACGCGACGGTGAGGCCCAATCAGACAGCCTTCCAAACAACCGCCATCGCGGGGGCTTCCTCGCTCGTGGACTACGACTACAACTGCGACGGCACGGAAGAAAAGCAGTACACCGCGACAGGGATTTCCAGTAGCGCCAAGTGCACGGGGGATCTCTCTAGCTGCTCGCGTACCGGCTTGGCGGGATGGACGTCGGCGACTGCGCCAAGCTGCGGGGTGCAAGGCGACTACACGAGCTGCTACTGGACCTTGGAGCTCGGCGGCATGTGCGTTCGTGGAACTTCCAAGCGCACCCAGGCCTGCAGGTAGCTCCTACTTCTTCTTCAGCTCCTCGTAGCTCTTCCCCGGCGTCTCGGCTTCGACGGGCAGGCTGCACTCGCGCCACCCTGCCTCGACGAGGCGGCCCATGGCATCGCGTTCTCCTTCGAAGCCGCCGCGCATGTCCACGACCTGCGTGAATCCCATCCCGAGTAGGAGCTCGGCTGCACGGAGCGATCGGCCGCCCGTCTTGCAGCCGATGACGATCCCCTCGCCTTGTTGGAAATGCCTTCCCATCACTTCGGCGAAATCAGGATTGGGCGTCATTCCCCGACCAGGGAGCAAGTGCATGAGCGGGATGTTGAAGGCTCCCGCAGGATGTCCCGCATCGAACTCGGGGACCGAACGAACATCCACGTACTTGTATCCCCGTTCTGTTACCAGAGAGAACGCTTCTTTCGGTGACACGCGGGTAACGGGCATGCGGGGAACTCTATCACTGCAGAATAGCGCGAGCATCCACGCGACTTGGGCCAACCGGAAAAAATGGGAGATAATGCCGCCCCATGGGAAGCAGGGTTCACCGGGTGGTTGCGGCGGTTATCGAGCGGGACGGGAAGTACCTCATCACCCAGCGCCGGGACGAAGCTGTTCTTCCTAGGCTATGGGAATTTCCCGGTGGACGGGTCCACGATCAAGAAGACGACGAGGCAGCCCTCCGGCGTGAGGTGCGCGAGCGCCTTGGCGTGGACATAGTTGTCGAAGAGAAGCTCACTGACCGGGAGCACGAGTACGAGAGCTACGACGTGCACCTCTCGCTTTACGCGTGCCATCTCCCTGAGGGTCAGGAGCCTCGTCCCCTGAGGGTGCGGGATGTGCGGTGGGTCGCGTCTTCGGAGCTTGGGTCCTTCGCCTTTCCACCCGCTGACCAAAAAACCATGGATCAGCTGCTCCTGGAGGAAGACGCGTGAGAACGTATCGAGCAGGTGTGGCCATCCTTGTCGCTTTGTGCGCCTGTGGCGGCGGACAAGGCGCCCGGCGTGGGACGGGAACCGATGCGGCGTGGGATGGGAGTGGCCCCGAGCCCGACTGGGGGACCACGTACTACGTCCGCTCCGACGGTGGGAACGTGGACCAGTGCGATGGAACCGCCAACGTTTCCTACCCCGGTTCTGGAACCGGTCTACGATGCGCCTGGCAGCACCCGTTCTTCGCCCTTCCCCCAGGTGGGCGCCCTCGGATTGCAGGCGGCGACCGGCTGATCATTGGACCGGGCGCGTACAGAATGGGCCTAGGCGCACCTGGAGCCGACGGTTGTGACGCATCCGATCCTTGGGACTGCACGGCAGCAGCCATACCGAGTGGACCCGATGCCGAGCATCCGACCCGCATCGTGGGCGCGGGTTACGACACGGGGTGCGCAAGCCCGCCCACGCTGCATGGTGTAGAGCGCGCGAGCCACGTCTTGAGCCTCGTGAAAACCCGCCACGCACGGGTCGAATGCCTGGAAATCACCGATTTTGCCCCGTGCGTGGAGCACCACCCGACCATCCCGTGCGAACGGGATTCGGCGCCCTTCGGTGAGTGGGCAGCAGACGGAATCCTCGCGGTAGACGCGGCCGCCATCACGCTGCGCCACCTGAACATCCACGGACTTGCCACCGCTGGCGTGCGGGCCGGGCGGCTCGCCGACATTGTCCTCGAGGACGTGCGCATCGCGGCCAACGGTTGGGTTGGATGGGAGGGCGACCTTGGCGAGCCTTCTTCGAACTCGGGCACCCTCCGCTTCACGCGGGTCGTGGTGGAGTGGAACGGATGCGGCGAGAACCAGGGAAAGCCCACGGGTTGCTGGGGGCAATCGGCTGGAGGGTATGGAGACGGCCTGGGCACCGCGACCACCGCGGGCGACTGGATCTTCGAAAGCTCTTCGTTCCTGCACAACACTTCCGACGGGCTTGACCTCCTTTATCTTCAGGGCGGGACCGTTCGGATCGACGGGATGCGGGCCGAAGGGAATGCTGGGAATCAGATCAAGACCCGTGGCCCGGCGACCATCACCAACAGCGTGGTTGTCGGGAATTGCGGCTACTTTCGCGGAAAACCGTTCTCCCACCAGGTCGACGACTGCCGGGCGATGGGCAATGCCATATCCTTGGAAATGGGTGCTGGGGACCGGGTCGTGCTCGCGAACAACACGGTGTACTCCGAGGGCGATTGCCTCATTGTCGCTGAGAGCGAGCGCTGCTCGGGTGCTGCGAGACTTTGGGCTCGGAACAACGTGTTCCTCGGGGGGCGGGATTTCCTGCAGCCTGCCGAGCGGTCCTGCCTCGTCTATTCTGGCTGCCAAAGTATCTCGCAAGACATGGACTACAACGCTATCCATGGGGTGAAAGAGTCCCCTTGCCCTGTTGGCTCATCTGACAGGTGTACCGACCCACTGCTGGAGGATTCACGGCCCGAGAGCTTCAATGGCCGGCTGAAACCCGGAAGCCCGGCGCGGGAAAGCGGCCTGTCCGTGGGCGGGGACATTCCCGCGCGCGACATCGATGGCAAGTCACGCCCTGTTGGGGGTGGCGTGGACCGGGGAGCGTACGAGCAGTGACGTCATCACTCCACCCGGATTCCATCGAGCATGACCAGGGACGACCGGCCCGTACCGAGTGAACAGGCAATACGTCCGTCGGGATGCACGGCGAGGCGGTCCGGATCACGAGTACCAAAGGGCCAGTATTGGAGATGACGCCTCTTCATGGTCTCGGGGTCAATGGCCGCAAGCCCCTTCTCATCCATGACGACGAGCTCCCCGGTGGTCGGGTGCCATCTCGCGTTGATGATCCGCGATTCTCCTGGCACCGGCTTGGGCTCTCCCGCGGCTAGGCTACCGCTCCCTAGGGGCACCAGGAAGAAGCCCGTAGGCGATCCTTCACGACTTATCGCCATCCAGCGCTCGCTAGCCGACCGAAACCCATTCCCGGCATTGTCGAGGAGCAGGCGAGCGTCCCCGCCGTCGCGCGAGACATCCCAGGCAGACGGTCGTTCGGCCCGCACGTGGACGAAGGCAATGCGGCTTCCGCCGGCGACGAACTGCAGTGGGAAAAGTACGTCGTTTTGGGGCACCGAGTGGAGCGTGCGCGGGGCGGAACTACCGTCGATGGGCGCGAGCTGCAAGACAACCCGATCCCCCATGGATTCCCCGTAGGCGATCTCGCGACCGTCCGCGGATAGGGTGATCGATGGGACGAGCGCAGGGATCGCCCGTCGCCGGGTGACCTCCGAGAAGTCTGGTTCCTTGACGAAGAGGAGCTCGTACTCATGGCGCGCGATCCGGTGCACCAGGTACGCGAGCTCGCCTCGATCGGGCACCCAGTGGGGCGCGAGCGCATCTTCGTCACCGAGGAGCGTCATGCGTCGGAGCGGTTCCTCCCCGCCGTGGAGCCAGAGATCATATTCGATGCTGTCCAGGACGATGGCCACTTGCCCGTCCGCCCCAACGGCTGCATGGGCGGCGCCTGACACCCGTTCCGCGAGGTTGGTTTCTTGCCGTGATGCCAGGTCGAGCATCACCAGGGCACGCTCTTCGCCGTGCCGCCGAAAAAAGACGATCCGCCCGCCACTCGGTGAAAAGGCCATTCCGGAATCCGCCGCGATGGCTTTCGCGAGCTCGGTCACGTGGCCAGTGGCCAGGTCAAGCAGGAGCAAGTCCCCGTTCCCCTTTAGATCACGGCGCACGAGGGCCACCTTGCGCTCACCTGGAGCCCAGGTCGGCCACCTGAGCTCTTGTCCCTTTTGCGAGGCGCGGGTCACTTCTCGCCCATCGGTCTCCACCACGCGGACCTCGCCGCCGCGCACCATGGCAATCCTGCCACTCGGCGCGGCTCGCGCCTCATCGGCCCGCGGGTAAACCAAGGTCGCCTCATCGTCGGCCTGCTTTCGCCCTAGCGAATTCAAGGGGAGACGAGCCAGGTCATGGTGCCCGTCCTCCGATTCGCGGAGGAAGTACAGCCATTCTCCGGCAACGTGCGGGGCATTTTTGTTGCGCGGCCCCGCGGTGAGCTGCCTCGCGAGCGCATCCCGCGTGCTAACCGCCCAGAGCTCGACCGACCCGCTCCTGTCCGTCGCCACCACGATCTCTTTCCCCCCTGGGAGAAAAGCGGGCGGCGCCACAAGCTGCTCTTCACCCCGCGTGAACGCTCTCTGGGTGGGGGGCCGATGGGAGACTTCTCCGGCGGGTGGATGGGCTTGCGTTCGCCACAGGCCTACGCCTCCAGCGATAATGGTGGCGAAGGCGATACCCACGGCTGCCGGCCGTCGGAATGGGGAGCGATGCGGTTCAATACCGAGCAACGCGCGGGCCGCTTGCGCACTCGAGGGTCGTTGGGACGGGTTGTCAGCCGAGAGCTTCTCGATCGCTGGCGTCAGGGCACTCGTGAAATACCGAGGCCCAAGGAGCTCGCGGAGAAGCACGCCGACCGCGTGCAGGTCCGCGCGTGCGTCGATCTTCTCGCCGCGAAGCTGCTCGGGCGCCATGTATCCAGGTGTACCGGCCGGTGCCGCCATGCCCACGGAGACCGTGGGCTGGGCGATGCCGAAATCGGTGAGGATCACCCGCCCGCGATCACCAAGGAGCACGTTGGCCGGCTTGAGATCGCGGTGGATGATGCCCGCATCGTGCGCGGCCTTAAGCCCATCGAGAACCTGCGCTGCGATCTTGCGGACCTCCTCGTCGGAATGGGCCTTGCCGACTTGGTCTGCGAGCGTCCCCAGTCGTGCGAGCTCCATGGAGAGGAGCGCTCCGTGCCGGTGTTCCACGATATCGAACACGCGGATCACGTTGGGGTGTGTAATCCTCCGGGCGAGCTTCACCTCGTGGCGGATGCGCTCGATGCCGCCCGCTGGGTCGTCAATAATCTTGACGGCGATCTCTTCCTGAATGGCGTGGTCGAGCACGCGGTACACCACCGACGAAGCGCCACGCCCCAGGGCTTCCCGCACCTCATAGCGACCGGCAATGAAGTCCCCGGGCTGATACTCGAGGCCGCGGGGTCCACCCCCAGAAGCCCCGGAATCCTCTATCGTGCCGGTTCTCTTCACGGATCGAACCTACTACACTCGGCACATGTCGCCTGCGGAAACCTGGGAAGAGCCCTCAGCCCGCTTCGGCTCGTCAACGACAAGACTACTAGTCTACGTCCTAGGATATGACGACTTGCTCGAGCAGGCGTCGGCTAAGTTTCACCTGGACCACCTTCCGAGGGCCATGACGCTAGGGCGGGCGGCAGATGACCGTCCCGTAGGCGTGCGTCCCCCACATGCGCTCCGGGTTCCAGACCCATGGATGTCGGGCGACCACGCGACCCTCGAAAGGCGGGGGGACGCCTATGTCATCAGCGACCTGGGCAGCCGCAACGGCACCTACGTGAACGGTTCCCGCGTGGCCGAGCACCGGCTGGCGGATGGCGACCTCATCGAAGTTGGGCATTCCCTTTTTTGCTACCGCGCCGTGGACCTGTCGCTCGCCTTGCTCCTCGATCAGCCCGAGGAGAATCTCCGCATGGGCCCCACGCGAACCTTCTGCCCAGAAGTGGCCCTCCTCCTCAGCGACTTTCGCCGCATCGCACAGTCGAAGGAACCGGTGCTTCTCCTCGCCGAGACAGGGGCAGGAAAAGAAATCGCGGCCTCCGAGATACACCGCCAGAGCGGGCGGAAAGGTCCGTTTTGCCCGGTCGATTGCGGGGCGATTCCTGAAGGTCTCTTTGAATCGACCTTCTTTGGCCATCGCAAGGGCGCCTTCACCCACGCCACGGAGTCGCGCCTCGGGGAGATCCCACGGGCCGACGGCGGCACGTTGTTCCTCGATGAGGTGGCGAACATGTCGCCAAGCGCCCAGGCCAAGCTCCTCCGGGTCCTCGAGGACGGCAAGGTTACGGCGCTGGGTGCGCCGGAAGCGACCCTCGTGGATGTACGATGGGTCGCCGCCACGAACCGCGAGCTCATGGGCGACCCTGCGTTTCGCTCCGACCTGCTCCGGCGGCTGGCTGGCTACGTGGGACGGATTCCGCCGCTGCGACGGCGACGGGAGGACCTGGGCGTGCTCGCCTCGCACGTGCTCCAGGAGGCAGGAATTCGCGCCGCGTCCATCACCTCCGCTGCCGCCCGTCGCCTGTTTTGCGATCCATTCGATGGGAACGTCCGCCAGCTGCGCGCTACCTTGCGAAGCGCGGCCTTCCTAGCCGGGGGGCAAGCGATCGATGAGAGGCACCTGCCCGAGCTCGCACCCCCGCTCGTCGACGGAGAAACGGCGCCACAAGTTGCGGAGCAAGGGCGCCAGGCCAGGAAAGGCCCGCCTTCGCCGGAGCAGCTCGAGGCGGTTCTGGCCGCGACGAAGGGAAACGTGGTACGCGCGGCGGCGGCACTGGGCACGCATCCGCGGCAGCTTTATCGCTGGCTGGAAAAGGCGAACCTCTCGCCCGACAAGTACAGGGGCTAGCCGGCCTCGGGACCTGCCGGGGGCTGGTGGGGTGCTCTGGCCCCAGGTGGCAGAGGAGATGTCGCTCCTTGACCCCACCTGGTGGGGGCGAGGTCCCCAGATGTGTGTCTCGAGTCCCAGGCATTCTCCAGGCATCCAGGGGTCCGGGCTTGGCACCACTGATGCTTTGACCGGTCCCTCATGAGGCGCAAAGTTGTTGTCCTGCTCGGAGTTTTGGGCTGCGGGCCGGGGATTATGGGTGATGATCCCGGTGGACTCTTGCCGTCACCGGATGCTGGAAGCGGGCCGGACGCCTCGCGACCAAATCCGGGGCCAAGAGCCGACGCAGCGCCTACCTCGAACACGATCCCCCTAGACCCTGGTCCCGGGAACTCGTCCGGGGTCAAGCGAGACCCGCAAGGCCGGCTCATCCTGGACTCGAGCGGCACAGCGGTTCCTTTCTCGCTCATTTGGGTTGCCAATAGCGCCGAAGGGACCGTCTCCAAGATCGATACGGTCACCGGCAAGGAGCTTGGTCGTTACCGCACAGGACCTGCCGGCTCAGACCCGTCGCGCACCACGGTCGCCATCGACGGCGACGTCGTGGTGGCCAATCGTGGCGGTGGGAGCGCCGTGCGGATCCACGCGAATCCAGCGACGTGTCCTGACAAGAACGGCAACGGCACCGTGGAGACGTCGAGTGGGCCGGCGGATGTCCTGCCTTGGGAGTCCGACGAGTGCGTTCTCTGGTTTCGCCCGTTCGCACATGGCTCCCTCCCACGCGCCGCGGCTTTCGACTTTGTAAACGATTCCTATGGCCTGCGCTCGTCTAGCGTTTGGATTGGCCTCTGGGGCACGAACAAGCTCGTTCGCTTGGATGCGCAAACAGGCGAAATCGTGAAGGAAGTTAGCATCCCGGGTCACTGCCCCTACGGCATGGCTTTTGGCCAGGGTGGCAATCTCTGGGTGTTTGATTCCTGCCGAATCAAGCTCCTGCGCCTCGATACGGCCTCGTACGCCTGGGACACTACGGACATTGGGGGACGCTGCGCGTATGGCATTACCGTTGATTCCAAGGGCAACGTCTGGACGTCGGGCGGGAACTGCGTGGCTCGCTATGAGCCAGGCACGAAGACGTGGTCCACAAAGACCGTGGGGTCGTCCAACCGTGGCCTTGCCTATGACGGCAAGGGTTCGATTTGGATTGCGGACACCCAGTTTGGAGTCCACCGCGTAGACGCCACCAGCATGGCGGTTCTGGCGGACGTGCGGCTGAATGCGGGCGGATTTGTCGGGATGGCGGTGGACTTTAACCGCAAGATCTGGGCTATTTCGCAAAGCGGGTCGAAGGCCTTCCGCATTGAGCCAGATACCTTGGCCTCCCAGTCCTTCGCGACGGGGCACTATCCTTACACGTACAGCGACATGACCGGCTTGCAGCTGCAGAATGCGGCTCCTCCGGCAGGGCGATACAAGTCGACCGTAGAAGGATGTGGGCCCGAGACCCAGTGGCTCGAGCTCCACTGGAAGGCCACGACTGCTCCTGGAACCCACGTGGCTTTCCAGGCGCGCACCGGGAACACGGCAGAGGAGCTCGCCGCCAAGGGGTTCGTGCCCATAGCCCGCCAGCCGAGCGACGTGTCTCCTGCCGACCTCCGCGCCGCGCTCGAGGCCAAGGCGCCAGGAAGCTCATTCGGCCGGTTGCTCGAAATCGAAATGAGCCTCGTTTCGGAGAAGGCCGGCGTTTCACCGATCATCGAAGAGGTGACGGTCCGGTCGAGCTGCAAGAACAACGGCATCGAATAGCCGGTCGATCAAAACGCACGCCCCTGCCCACCGTCGACGGGCAGACACGCCCCGGTAATCCAGCTCGCCTTCGCGGAGCAAAGAAACACGACGGCGCTTGCAACCTCCTCCGGTCGGCCGAACCTGCCGAAGGGGAAGTCGCGGCGCAAGAAATCGGCAATTCCCTGGGGGTCGGCCGCCTGTCTCCGAGCCCAGCCCCCCCCAGGGAACCAGATTGAACCCGGTGCGACGCTGTTGACTCGGATGTTGTCCTTGGCCACGTCGCGCGCCATTGCCTTGGCGAGGCTAATTTCAGCGGCCTTGGCCACGTTGTATCCAGGGGCGCCGCCGGACTCGCGTCCCCAGACCGACGTGATCATCACGATCGCGCCGCCGCCCCGGGCCCGCATTTCGGGCAAGACCCGTCGGCTCATCCGCAGGGCTGGCCAGAAGTTCCGGTCGAGCGTGGCGCGGAAGTCCGCCTCGTCCGCGTCGTCGAAGTGGCGTGCGCCCGAACCACCGACATTGTTGACGAGGAGGTCCACCCCGCCCAATTCGGAGACGGTGCGCGATACGACTTCGCTCGTGCCTTCTTCGGTCGTGACATCGGCCTGAACCGCCAGGTGGGGGCCGGGTCCCGCTCGTTGAAGGTCACCCCGCGTGCTCACGAGATCCTGCTTTCCACGTGCACAGGTGGTGACCCGGACTCCCTCCTCGGCAAGGGCGAGGGCGATCGCGCGTCCGATGCCCCGACTGCTCCCCGTGACAATCCCCACTTTGCCTGCCAGTTCCAGCTCCATGGGCGTCAAGGCTACCACCGATGTCCTCTACCAATAATGCTTGCGCGTGGGACGGTGGGCGATCATGGTTGCCGCCATGTTGGCAAAGCACAAGACAATCGCATTGGTTGCCACGCTTCTCGCCTTGCTGCTCCTCCCTATTCCCGCGCGCGCAACCACCACTCCTTCCAATGTCCCCAATCAAATGCGCGATTACGCGGGCTCGGTCGCGGCCGAGGACCTCCTCATCCGAGTCGACGAGGCGCTCAACGCCATTACCTATACCTACTACTCGACCGTGAACGTCTGGGATGCCCTCCGCGGCATCTACAAGGTCGTGTGCGCGGGTTACATGAACCACGTGCTCGATGAGGCGCTTCCGAGCCATTACGACGCCATCCGCGACTACTTTGGCAAGGGGCGTCTCGGAATCTGGGACTACTACAGCTATTTCCGGGCGATTTCGTACGGCTCGTCCAAGGGGGGCTGGAAGCGGATCACGCGCGTGACCGATCTTCGTCCAGGTGACGTGATCGTGTGGAAGTACTCCGAGGATTCGTCATCCCCGGCGTGGGGGCACGGGGTCGTCGCGGTGGGCCTCCCCGAGAGGGACTATCGCTGGTCGGGCGTGTACAAGCTTCGCATCTCGGATTCCACGCGTTCTCCCCATTCGAACGACAACCGGGGGACCGCGGGGTCTGGCGTTGGGGCGGGAGAAATGCTCTTCAAGGTGGACAGCGACGGCAAGCCGGTGAAGTACGCCTGGACGTTGAAGGGCTATTTCAAGAGCGACATCAACGGAATGGCGCTGGTTCGCCCGATTAACTAGAGCCCCGGTCGGGGCACTAGCTCATCTCGGCTCTGGGATCGGCCAGTTCTCGCCCCAAAGGCGGGCGCCACCATCGATGTAGAGCGTCGCGCCCGTCACGAAATCTGCCGCCGGGGACAGGAGGTAAACAATCGACGCGGCGACCTCCTCCTCGGTTCCCAATCGCTTGAGAGGGGTCTTCTGCCGGCCCATCTCGACGAGCTCCGGGATGTATTTCGCGGTACCCGACGACTTGATGACTCCAGGGGCCACCGCATTGACGGTGATGCGGTGCTGGGCCCACTCGATTGCCAAGGTCATCGTCATGTTTTCAACGCCGGCGCGCGCCGCCCCCGTGTGCGCCATCCCGGGAAAACCGCGGAAGACCTGAGCCGTGACGTTGACGATCTTCCCCCGCCTGTTCGGGATCATGCAGCGGGTCGCTACCTCCCGCGTCATGTAGAACGTGCCGTTGAGATTGTTGCGGATAACCGCATCCCACCCCTTCGGGGTAATCCGTTCTGCCGGAGAAGGGAACTGGCCACCGGCATTGTTTACCAGGAGGTCGACGGGACCGAGCTTGGCCATGACCGCCTCGACCAACGCGGCTATCTGCTCCGGTTCACGGATGTCGCACGGCTGATGGAAGACACGGTCAGGCCCGGCAATATCGGAGAGCTCCTTGGCGGTTCCCTCCAGGTTCTCTTTCTTGCGGCTCGCGATCGCGACCCGCGCACCCGAGCGCGCCAGAAGAAGTGCGACCTGGCGGCCAATACCGGTACCGCCGCCGGTGACGAGGGCCGTGTTTCCGTCGAAGATTCCAGGCGCAAAAATCATGGGTTCACGCTAGCACGATCTGGCGCGCCGAGTGCACATCTCCACCACCGGAGCTTTCGGGCTCCCGAAGGAGCAACGAAAATGGCAGAGAAAGGGAAAAAAGGCGGCATGACCGTTCAGGAGGCCGGACGTCTCGGAGGAGAGAAAGTCGCCGCTGAACGAGGTCATGAGTTCTACGAGGAGATCGGAAGAAAAGGGGGAGAAAAGGTCGCCTCTGAACGTGGGTCGGAGTTCTACTCGGCGATCGGCAAGAAGGGAGGTGAGTTAGGAGGACGCAAGGGTGGCGAGACCGTAAGAGACCGTTACGGTCATGAGTTCTACGAGGAGATCGGCCGGAAAGGAGGAAGCAAGGTCCGCGAGCTCATCGCGCGGGGAAAGAAGCTCGCGGGAGAGAAATAGGCACTACGAATCATCCCGATTCCGCAGTGATGGTGGTTTCTCCTGCCTCGTGGTGTGGGAGGATCCTTTTCTTGGGCGACGCTGCGGGGCCGGGGCAAGGGTGAGGACGATTGGTGCCGACGGGATGGGAAGCGAGAGCTGCAAAGACCGCTCGCCTTCTGTCGTGCGTACCATGCCGTCCTCATGCGTGTAGTTGGCAGCGAACCGGGCAGCGGCCATGGGGTCGAGCTCTCGCAGGCGGGCGAGGAGCCTCTCGGCGAGCTGGTGGCTTGCGACGGACTGAACGCCCTGATCGACGAGCTCTGCCTCAAGGCCGCGCACGAGATCTTCGCATGCTTGTCTTGCGACAGGGCGGTTGCGCGTGAGGCGTAGGACCGCGCGGAGGAGTTTTCCCCGGTCAAAGTCTTCGCTGGGGCGGCTCGCGCGCTTGGTCACGCGGATTTCGGGTGGGGCGAGCCGCTCGTAAGTGGTAAAACGTCGCCGGCATTCAAGGCACTCGCGGCGGCGCCTGACATCTTCACCAGAGCGCCGTGAATCGAGGACTCTGGAGTCCTTGCCGCAGTACGGGCATTCCACGATTGCCTAGTCTAGCACTAGAGTTTGGTCGGAGAGCGAATGCAGCATTATCTCGTCAGAGAGGTTTTCGGCCCTACCTTGCAGGGGGAAGGGGCGCACGCTGGGAGGGCGTGCATGTTTCTCCGCTTCGCGGCCTGCAATCTCGCTTGCACGTGGTGCGATACGGATTTTGCTCCACAAGCCTCTAGGCGCATGCCTCCTCACGAGATCGTGCGCCACCTTCGCGACAGGGATGTTCACGGGACCCGCATGGTCGTCGTGACGGGCGGCGAGCCCACGCTCCAATGGGATGGCGAGATCGCCGGCGCGCTCTCGCAAGCAGGCTTTCGCGTGCACATGGAGACCAACGGCACGCGTGCGCTCCACGCGCCCGTGGACTGGTTGACGGTCTCTCCAAAGCCAAGGTTCCACGAGCGGAATGAACCCCTGGTCCTAACCAGCGGCGACGAATGCAAGGTCGTCGTCGATGAGACCGTCACGGAAGAGGACTTGGCCCATTACGAGCAAATGCAATTCGACCACTGGTTTCTTCAACCCTGCCATGGCGCCCATTACGAGGCGAGGGTGAGGCGAGCCGCCATGCTCGCTCTCTGTCGCCCAAGGTGGCGCTTGTCACTGCAGCTCCACAAGATCGTTGGGCTCCCATGAGCACGGGCGTGCGGCATTCGTGCTGGGCCATCCGGGCACTTGCTATGCTATCGTCTTACGCTGGCGACCGATCGGTCGTCCAGGGTCGAACTCCTACCCAGAGAGGAAACATGTTCTCGAGAGACGTCCTCCAGATCGATGCCGCAGCCGCTACCACGCAGATCGAAGAGGCCATCCGCTCCCAGGTCCTCGGCACGCTTAGGCGCAAGGGCGCCGTGGTAGGGCTTTCTGGAGGCATTGACAGCTCCGTGGTGGCCTCGCTGTGCGTGCGTGCCCTCGGGGCCGACCGGGTGCTCGGGATCTTCATGCCCGAGCGCGACTCCTCCGACGACGCGCTACGCTTGGGGCGTCTCGTGTCCTCGCACCTCGGAATCCAGGCCATCGTCGAGAACATCGCGCCCGCGCTCGCGGGCCTCGGCTGCTATGACCGACAGAACGAGGCCATCCGAACGCTCTTTCCCGAGTACGGCGAGGGGTGGAAGTGCAAGATCACCCTTCCGTCCATTTTGGAGAGCGACCGCTTGAACGTGTTCCAGCTCACCGTGCAGAGCCCATCGGGGGACGAGAAATCCTCGCGCATGCCACTGGCGTCCTACCTCAAGCTCGTTGCCGCCACGAACTACAAGCAGCGCGTGCGAAAGATGACGGAGTACTACCATGCCGACCGACTAAACTACGCTGTCACCGGCACGCCGAACCGCCTGGAGTACGATCAGGGGTTCTTCGTCAAGCAAGGCGACGGTGCCGCCGATTTCAAGCCTATCGCGCACCTGTACAAGACACAGGTCTACGCGCTCGCCGCGCATCTTGGCATCCCCGACGAGATTCGGAGACGGCCACCGACCACCGACACGTACTCGATGGCGCAGACGCAGGAGGAGTTCTACTTCGCGCTGCCCTACGACCGCATGGACCTCTGCCTCTTTGGCCACAACCACGGCGTGCCAGCGGCCGACGTGGCACCTGCCGTGTCCCTCACCCCGGCGCAGGTGGAGCGGGTCTACCGGGACATCGAGGCCAAGCGGCGGGCCACGCGCTACCAGCAGCTCCGCCCGCTTTTCGTGGAGAAGGTGAAGGAGATCGAGGACTAGAACATGAGGGTCGCGCAGGTCGGCCGAGAGGCTCGGGAGGCGGATTAGGGTGTGCGGCATCGCTGGAGTGGTCGCGCTACGTCCGGGCGTCAAGCCTCCGGAGCGAGAGGAGCTCGGCCGCATGTGTGGCGCCCTCCGGCACCGTGGCCCCGACGAGTTCGGCATCTACCGTGACGGCCGCGCCGGCCTGGCCCACGCTCGGCTCTCAATCATCGACCTGTCCACCGGGCAGCAACCTCTGTGCAACGAGGACGAAAGCCTCTTCATCGTCTTCAATGGGGAGATTTTCAACTACGTGGAGCTCCGTGCGGAGCTCGAGTCGGTCGGTCACCGCTTCCGCACGCGAAGCGACACCGAGGTGATTGTCCACGCGTACGAAGCTTGGGGAGACCAAGCCTTCGAGCGCATGAACGGCCAATGGGCGGTGGCCCTCTGGGACGCGAAAGCCGGTAAGCTGGTCCTCTCTCGCGACCGACTGGGCGTGAGGCCCCTCTATCTCGCGGAACACGACGGGCGCCTCTATTTTGGAAGCGAGGTGAAGGCGATCTTCGCCGCCGATCCAACGGTGCCACGGGGCCTCGACCCCCGCGGTCTCGACGAGACATTCACCTTTTGGACCGTCGTTCCGCCTCATGGAATCTTCCTTGGCGTGACCGAGCTTCGTCCCGGCCACGTTCGGACCTATCTGGCCGATGGCCAGGTCGCGGAGCGGGCCTTTTGGCGCGCGCGATATCCCGAGGACGACGAGCGCGAGGGGACGGTTTTTCGCGGCTCGCTCGATGACGCGGTATTGGCAGTGCGAAGCGCGCTCGAAGAGGCCACGGCCTTGCGGATGCTCCGCGCTGACGTGCCCGTCGGGAGCTATCTCTCCGGCGGACTCGACAGCTCCCTGGTTGCGGCGCTCGGGCTCCGGGCCAAGGGGGAAAAATTCTGTACTTTTTCCCTCCGCTTCGAGGACGCCGAGTACGACGAGACCGAGTTCCAGCGCCTCATGGTTCGGCACCTCGGTTCGGAGCACCACGAGGTCGTGGTCTCACGCCACGACATCGCCCGCGTCTTTCCCGAGGTCATTACCCACGCCGAGCGGCCCATCTTGCGCACCGCGCCAGCTCCGCTCTTCCTCTTGTCCAAGCTCGTGCACGACGCGGGCATCAAGGTGGTCCTCACAGGGGAGGGCGCCGACGAGATGTTCGCTGGCTATGACATTTTCCGCGAGGGGAAGGTGCGAAGGTTTTGGGCCAAGCAGCCGTCTTCGAAGCTGCGGCCACGTCTCCTCGAGCGGCTCTACCCTTATCTCGCGCGTTCTCCCGTGTCGCAGCAGGCCATGGCGCGGCAGTTTTTTGGCAGGGACCTGGCAAGGTGGCGCGAGCCGGGGTTTGCCCATGGCACGCGCTGGCAGACCACGGCGGCGCTCCGGCGCCTGTTCCACCCCGACCTGCGAGCGGCGATGGGGCGCAGCGACGTCGTGGCGGAGCTCCTCGGAACGCTTCCGATGGAGTTCGCCCGATGGGGGTACCTCGCCCAAGACCAGTACCTCGAGGTAAGGACCCTTCTCTCCGGTTACCTTCTGTCGTCCCAGGGCGACCGCATGCTCATGGCTCACTCTGTTGAGGGCCGCTTCCCATTCCTCGACCGAGAGGTCGTTGCGCTCGCAGACTCCCTCCCCGCCGACTACAAGCTCCGAGTCCTCGACGAGAAGCACGCGGTCAAGCGAGCCAGTGACGGCCTCTTGCCAAGGGAGATCCTCCAGCGCAAGAAGCAGCCCTACCGGGCTCCAGATGCGCTTGCTTTCGTCGGCCCAGGTGCGCCCGAGTGGGTCGCAGAGATGATGTCCGAGCGGGCCTTGACCGAGGCAGGAGTCTTTGACCCACGCGCCGCTTTGGCGCTTTGGCAGAAGTGCCGCCTCCGCGCCGACGCGGGGCAATTCTCCAATACCGACAACATGGCCGTGGTCGGCGTGCTATCGACGCAGCTTCTCCACCAGCACTTCGTGCGACAGGTGCCGGAGGCCGGACCACCGGTGCCCATCCGCACCCTTATTGAACGCGAACGGGAGTGACCATGCCCCTCGATCCGCACCACGACATGTCGTGCGCCGTGCCGCTCCTTCAGGACTACCTCAGCCACTCAGCTTGGCGCCTGCCCGACAAGGTCGCCCTCACGTGCCAAAAGCAGCGAGTCACCTACGCCGAGCTCGAGGCCAGGTCGAACGCCCTGGCCCACGCGCTCGTCGCGAGAGGGGTCGCAAGGGGTGATCGGGTCATCGTTTTTGCAGACAACACCGCCGAGACGGTGGTGTCCTTCTGGGCGGTCCTCAAGGCGAACGCCGTGGTCTGCATCGTCAACCCGCTCACCAAGTCGGACAAGCTGAGCTACCTCCTCAACGACTGCCGGGCTTCTGCCCTCATTACCGACGAGCACCTGGGGCACGTTTTTTTCGGCCCAGCGACAGCCTCCGCGCACCTTCGTGCCGTGATCGTCTCGGGGAACTACCGCGCCGACCGGCTCGCCGCGCTTCCCGGTGGCGTAGGCTGGGAAGAGGCGCTCGCAGGACAAGTGCGGGACAAGGCGCCGACTCGGCGCAACCTGGACGTCGATCTCGCATCGATCATCTACACGTCGGGCTCGACGGGCGATCCCAAGGGCGTGATGCTGACCCACCGGAACATGCTCACCGCCGCGACGTCGATCACGGCGTACCTGCAGAACACCGAGGATGACGTCATCCTCGGCGTTCTGCCTCTGGCCTTCGACTATGGCCTTTACCAGATGATCATGGCCTTCCTCATGGGGGCGCGCCTGGTACTCGAACGCTCCTTTGCTTTCCCGGCCCAGGTCCTGAACCTCATGGTCGAGGAGGGGGTAACGGGTTTCCCCGGGGTACCCACGATCTTCGCGATTCTCGCGGAGATGAAGACGCTCTCGAGCTTCGACTTCTCGAGGATTCGCTACGTCACGAACACCGCTGCAGCCCTGCCGGTGAAGCACATCCTCATGCTCAAGGACATCTTCCCCAAGGCGCGGATCTACTCGATGTACGGGCTGACGGAATGCAAGCGCTGCTCCTACCTGCCCCCCGAGGATCTTGACCGCAAGCCGACGAGCGTGGGAATAGCCATCCCCAATACGGAGCTTTCGGTGGTCGACGAGGACGGCAACAAGCTCGGGCCGGGCCAAGTCGGTCAGCTCGTCGTCCGCGGCGCGACGGTGATGAAGGGCTACTGGGAGAAGCCAGATGCCACGGCGAAGAAGCTCAAGCCCGGTCCAGTTCCGGGCGAGATGGTGCTCCATACCGGTGACTACTGCAAGTTCGACGACGAGGGCTACCTCTACTTCGTGGCCCGCATGGACGACATCATCAAGTCCCGCGGTGAGAAGGTAGCGCCCAAGGAGGTCGAAAGCGTGCTCATGAACATAAAGGGCGTAAAGGAAGCCGCAATCATCGGCGTTTCTGACGAGATTCTTGGGCAGGCGGTGAAGGCCTTCGTGGTGCTCGAGGACGGCGCGTCCTTTACCGAGAAGGAGATCCAGCGCGAGTGCCAGCTTCGCCTGGAGAACTTCATGGTGCCCAAGCACGTGGTCTTCGTTCCGGAGCTCCCCAAGACGACGACAGGGAAGATCAAGAAGACGGGGCTTTCATGAGCAGTGGCGGCAGTGGGAGCGTAGCCGACCTCGGGGCATTCTTGGCAGCGGCAGGATTAACGGGCGCGTTCGAGGAGGCGGAGAAGATCCTTCGCGCTGCGGGAGGCGACGAGGCGTGGGCACGCCAGATGGTCGAGGAGCGGGCGAAAGGGAAGCCCCTCGGTCACGTGATTGGGAGGCAGCAGTTCCTGGGCGTCGAGCTGATCGTTGCGAGCGGAGCTCTCGTGCCACGCGAGGAGACAGAGCTCCTGGCGCGCACGGCTCTGCGACGCATCGGGGAGCTGGTCAGCACGCCGAAGCTCATCGACATGTGTTGCGGCGTGGGGAACCTGGCCTGCGCCATCGCGGTGCACGCCCCTCAGGCGCGCGCGTGGGCGAGCGATCTGACGGACGGCTGCATCGCCGTGGCCAGGCGGAACGTGGAGCACTTGGGCCTCGGCGACCGGGTGACCGTGCTGCAGGGAGACCTGTTCACGCCCTTGGTCGGGCTCGAGCTAGAAGGGGAGATCGACGTGGTAATCTGCAACCCGCCCTACATCTCGACTGGCCGGCTCAGCGGAGATCGCGCTTCCCTCCTCGAGCATGAGCCGCGCGAGGCCTTTGATGCAGGTCCTTACGGGCTTGCCATTCATCAACGGGTGGTCAAGGAAGCGCTGCCCTACCTGCGCGTGGGTGGCTGGCTCATGTTCGAGATCGGAGTTGGCCAAGATCGGCAGGTCAAGCTGCTCTTCGATCGAACCAGGGCCTACGAAGACGTGGAACTCGTGAGCGACGAGGGCGGGAACCCGAGGGTCATCATCGGCCGCAAGAAATAGCTGAAAGAAATAGAATACCGACGCAGAAGGGGAATCATGCAGATCAAGGATCAGGTCCGCCAGTTCATCACCAAGAACTTCTACGTGGCGAGCGAGACCGAGCTCGCCGACGAGGAGTCGCTCCTGTCCCGAGGAATCATCGACTCGACGGGGGTGCTCGAGGTTATTGCCTTCCTCGAAGGGACGTTCGGAATTCAGGTGGAGGACCAGGAGATGGTCCCCGAGAACCTGGACTCAATCGGCCGGATCTCCGCTCTTGTGGCCAGGAAGAAGGGGTAGGGCGGCAACCGCGGTCCACCCGACGAAAAGGGACGAAAAGACAATTCCCAAAAGGCCGAGCGCCTCGCGCCCGCCTGCTTGCGCGACGAGGAATGGGGCGGTTCCAATCGCCATCGGGACGACGACTCGCCACGTGACATGGTGGCGCTTGGAGCGCACGATCTCATCCCGCGAGAAAGGAAGCGTGGCCATGAGGCGCCCGTGCTCGACGGGCGGGGTGACGAGCCGCCAGCCGAGGAGCGCCCCATGGGCCCCAAGCGTGACGGCGAGCCCGAGGGTCCAGCGGACCGCCGTGCTGGTTTCCGATAGGCCCCAGAAGAGCCAAAGCGCAACGACTTCAAGGCCGCACAGGAGGTAGTACGCCGGATATCTCCGTCGGTGAATGGCGACATCCTTGCAGTAGATGACCGCGTTGCGCCCGAGGAGCCGGCCCCACGCAGCCTCGAGGCCCCGGGCCGAGACCAGGTCAACATGGGCGAGCATCACCCTGTCCAGCGCCGCGATCTCTCGCGTGGCGTCTTGCATCGTGGAGCGCGACAGGCGTTCCCCGAGGAACCACGCCACGGTGCAGGCCGACAGCGCGACCGTCACGAGCGGAAGGCTGGGCGCCTTGCGTGCCAGCGCGAAGAGCAAGAGGAGCATGATCACCCCGCCTGCCCCCGGCAAGATCCAGAGCCACCCCACTTTCGCCCCGCCGAAGCCGGTGACGCGGGACACGATGATCCGTACTTTCTCCGACGACACGATCGCGCCGGCGGCGGCCGCTACGGCCGGCGCCAGCATGGTCGAGCACCCGAGCGAAACGAGCATGACAAGAAGCGACGCAAGCCAGGCCGTCGCTCCGGGGAGGAGCGCCAGGAATCCCATCCCAAGCCCCAAGGCGAGGCGCATGGCCGTCCTCGCACCTCGCCAGGTTCCCACGAGGAAGAGCGCTCGTCCCTCGATGGGAAGCCTTCCGAGAAGGACCGCGTCGCTCCTCCAAAAAAAGCGCCATGGGGTGCGCATGACGAGCCCAGCTGAAGCGAGCCCGCATGCGATCAGCCACCAGGTGCGCGCCTCCTCGGGGCCTCCGGCCTCGCGGGCCACGACAAGGAGCGCACCGAGAAGCGCGCCCCATGCCCCGGCCAAAAGCCACGGATTCATCGCAATGGCGGCGGCGCCGCCCACGCTCGCCCGCCGCCGAGATTCCTCTAGGGCCTCGATCGCTAAGATACGCCTTGCGGTCATGCCTCGAACCCCACGAGCGAGAGGTACAGGTCCTCTATCGCGCCCACGCCCTTGGCGAGTAGCCTTCCGAGCTCTGGCTCGGCTACATCCCTGACGACTACCCCGTTATCCATGAACACCAGCCGAGAGCAGAGCCTTTCGGCCACGCCGAGGAGATGGGTGGACATGAGGATGGCCGAGCCCGCATGCGCCGCCGTTTTGAGGGTTTCCCTGGCGGCGCGCGATGCGTGCGGGTCGAGCCCGTTGAGCGTCTCGTCGAGGAGAATGACGCGGGTGTCGCCGGCGAGCGACGCGGCTAGCCCCACGCGCTGGCGAAAGCCGAAGGAAAGCTCGCGAATCAGGCGATCGGCAACCGGCATGAGGCCCAGGTCCTCGAGAAGCTTCTTGGTGCGCGGGTCGCGCGCACGCCCCCGTGCCTCGGCCACAAGCTCCACGTGCTCAGAGACGGTGAGGTACTCGTACATCGTTGGCGGCTGATCCGCGAGGCCAACGAGGGCACGTGCGGCGAGCGGATCAGCTCGCGAGTCGACCCCTTGGATTCGCACGTCGCCGCTCGCGGGCGCCAACGCGCCTGCGATTGCCAGAAGTGCGGTAGTCTTTCCTGCCCCATTGGGACCGAGCAGTCCGACGATTTCGCCTGCATCTACCCGAATTGACAAGCCATTTACGGCCATTCTTCGGCCGTACGTGACGGTGAGTCCCTGAACCTCGAGCAACATTGGGTGCTGACTCTAACGCAGGTTTTGCGTCTGCCGAAACCGTCGCGTCCCGACGGGACGAATGCTAAAGTGTCGCCGCTTGCCGTTCCCCTATCCCAGAAATCCAAGTGAAGGCCCGAGGCAGCTTCCTGGACGGGCAGGGGCAAGCAGCCTGCGCCGGGAGCACCCTATTTTCCGCATGTGGCTGGCCAAGTGGATTGCCCAGTCCCTGAGGCCGCCACCGCATTGAAGGAGGCAGATTTGCATGTTGGATGCATTGATATTCCCTCTATACATCTTCTTGCTCGCGGTATTTCTCGGGTACCAGGTCATTTCCAAGGTGCCTCCGCTCCTCCACACGCCACTCATGGCCACAACGAACGCCATATCGGGCATTTCGCTCGTGGGGTCGCTCGTGGTCGCCGGGACGGGACACAGTACTGCGACGACAGTCCTCGGGACGGTCGCAGTGGCGTCGGCGACCATCAACGTCGTCGGCGGATTCCTCATCACAGACCGCATGCTCAGAATGTTCCGCAAGAAGCCTGATGCGCCCAGGAAGGGAGGGGTGCAGAAATGACGACCCACACGCTGATCCAGTTTTTTTACCTCGGCTCGGCAATCCTTTTCATATTGAGCCTTCGTGGCTTGCGCGGCGCCGAGAGCGCGCGGCGCGGGCTCTTCTACGCCGAGCTCGGGATGCTCCTGGCGATCATCGGCACGCTCCTCAAGCAAGAGATCATTAGCTACGAGTGGATCCTGGTCGGCTTGATCGTTGGTACGGCCATCGGGACGCCCATGGGCCTGTGGATTCCGATGACCAAGATGCCGGAGCGAATCGCGCTCTCCCACGCGTTTGGCGGCTTGGCCGTCACGCTCGTGGGCGTTTCCGAGTACTACCTCTTCAAGCACCACGGCGCGAGCTGGAACGTCCTGAAGATGACCGCGACTGGTGCAGAGGTGCTCCTGGGCGCTATCACGTTTACCGGGAGCTTGATGGCGTTTGGCAAGCTTCAAGGGATCCTGCCAGGGCGGCCTACGACGTATCCGATGCAGAACGTGTCGAACGTCCTCATGCTGGTGGCCGCAGTGGGAATCGCCATCTACATGGTGTTCGAGCCAGGAGCCGAGGCTTTCTTTTACATCATGGCGGCCGCAGGCGCCCTGCTCGGTATCCTCTTGGTCATGCCCATCGGGGGTGCAGACATGCCGGTGGTCATTTGCTTGCTGAACTCCTACGCCGGACTTGCCGCTTCGGCGACAGGCTTTGCCATCGACAACAACGCCCTCATCATTTGCGGCGCGCTCGACGGCGGCTCCGGCTTCATCCTGGCCCTGATGATGAGCAAGGCGATGAACCGCTCGTTCGGAAACGTCATCTTCGGTGCTTTCGGCACGGTCCAAGAAGGCCCCGCCGGCACGACGGCTACTGGCCCGGCGCCCAACACCGGCTCGGTCGATGATGCGGTGGAAATCCTGCGCGTGGCTCGTTCCGTGATCGTGATTCCGGGCTACGGAATGGCCGTCTCACAGGCGCAACACGCCGTCCGCGATCTTTCGAACGCCCTCAAGGCCAACGGCGCTGAAGTGCGCTACGCGATCCACCCGGTCGCGGGACGCATGCCTGGCCACATGAACGTGCTCCTTGCGGAGGCGAACGTCGCCTACGAAGATCTCTACGACCTCGACGACATCAACGGCGACTTCTCGGCCACCGACGTGGCGTTGGTGGTCGGCGCCAATGACGTCGTCAATCCTGCCGCCCGGACCAACAAGGCGAGCCCCATCTACGGCATGCCCGTGTTCAACACCGAGGAGGCGCGGTCCGTTATCGTGCTCAAGCGGACGCTGAACCCAGGGTTCGCTGGGATCGAGAACGAGCTGTTTATCAAGACGAATACCATGCTCGTCCTCGGTGACGCCAAGAGGACCATCCAGTCCTTTGCGAGTGGCCTCAAGGAGTCCTCGCACTAGCATGAAAAAAGAAAGGGGCCCACGAGCCCCCCTTTCGTCCAGCCGCCTCGTCGAGGGAGGTTAGGCCAGGCTTACCTCCTTCGAG
>JACQUZ010000095.1 GCA_016210055.1 Deltaproteobacteria bacterium
GAAGTGTAAGGCACCCATGACGTGGGTGCGGAACTGCAAGTCCATTTCCTCTGGGTCTTGCTCGGCTAGCGGCGCACGTACTGAGCTGGGGTTGCCCGCATTGGAGACCAGGATGTCCACCCTGCCCAACTCCTTGGCCACGCGCTCCACGAAAGCATGGGACGCCTTCCAATCCATGACGTCCACCTGCGCGTAGACCACCCTGCGGCCCAGGGTCCGTATCTCTCGGGCCGTCTCATCGGCCGTTTGCGTGTTGGCCCGGTAGACAAACCCGATGTCCGCGCCGGACCGGGCAAGAGCCACAGCAACTGACTTTCCGATGTTCCTGGAGGCCCCAGTGACGATGGCCACCTTACCAAATAATGTCAAAGCGCGACCTCTGTTTGCCACGTAGTCTGCCTAGAGCTTAACACAAAGATGCCGATGCCGGTTGTCGCTAGCCTGACAGGTGACCCTGCGTGGTGGCGTTGGAGCGAACTCACTTTGCCTGTCCCGTGACAAGGCCCCGACCCTCCATGGGCCATATCCTGGCTTCCATGGAAGGATTGGCGAACATTGGGCCGCGGCCCTGAGTTCGATGGCCTCTTCTCGCCGGCAAGTAGCCGCACCTGTTGGTCCGACGGGAGATGGCTCTTGCTAACAAGTGACAACCAGCGTCTGCAGCAATTCGGGCTCTGGAGGTTAACCCGTGTCATCTGCTGCTGCTACGTATTGGCTTTTTGTTCCACGTGATTCTCGAACAGATCTCCACACCGCCGACGGTTTTCCCCACGGCGCCATTGCGTAGTCCTCCGCCGTCATGCACCTTGTGCTGCCGTCTGGGGCTGGAGCCCCGGCCGCTGGTCATCTTGCCTCTCCAGAAGGTCTAGCATTTCCCGCAGGGCAGATTGTCCGAGTCTTCTGAAAAACGGCAGCGCTCAGTCCACTAGCTCGTACTGTAGGTCCTGATCATATTGGCGGTACTCCGCGTCCATGCGGTACAGCTGGTCCCAGATGAGTTGGCGATATTCCACGGCCGGAGCTAAGCAGTACGCGCGGAAATCCAAATCCGACAGATTGCCGTCAGGAAACTGGATCTTCATTAACCCACTCGCCATTGACCGGATGGCCTCTTCATTCCGTGTATACGACTTATTGCCAGTCAGTCGAACTCGCTTTCTCACATACTGGTCCAGGCTCAAATCGTTGCGGAGGGCCAACAGCGCATCGCCAAAGAAGTCCGACTTCAGTCCAGTGCTATTGGCAAACGAAGCGCCGCTCAGTTTCGCCGCTTTCCAGCCAGGTATGATGCCTCTAATCCGGTCCAGGAACGCAGTTTCTCGCAGAAAGTACGGCAATTCTTCGACCAGTAGGGCACGAACCGGTCGTTGCCGCTCATCAAGAAGGATATTAGCGAGCAGAACGATCCCGCAATCCGACCCAACCTCGTGCAACCCCCCACGTGTGATCTTTGCATTCGCTAAATAACCCTTGAGACCTCCGATTATCTCGTCTGCGTTCTGGAACTTCAGGGTTTGAACCTCGTCTAGAACGACCACGGCGAACCTTGCCAGCAACCCCCACTGCCCGCTGCTATTGTTAACGAACAGTACGGCCGGGGTCACATTTCCGCTGCTAACCAACCTAACTTGGGGGTTTATGTTCTCGAAGAAGTAGCTCTTGCCCGTACCCTTGGGCGCCAGTTCCATGATGTGCATATTCTTCTGGACCAGCGGCAGTAGGCGGGCCAAGAGGACGGTGCACTGCTCTTCATCAACTGCTGAGGGATTGTAGCCCATAGAGAGCAGCATCAGTTCGCGCCACTCTCCGAGAGTGAACTCGGCACGAGCCCGCTTGTACAAATCGAGGTTCACCGTCGCCTGCATTGGCCTGAAGGATTTGAGTGCTACGCCCGCGGCGTCATGAGCAAGCTCGACAACGCCCCACATTCCTTGGCGCAACAGGTCAGGGTATGAGTCAAGGATCTCACTCGATATCTCCACATCTTCGAGACCCAGCAGTTTGAGCTGCGCGAGTTTCCGGAATTGACCCTTCTTGTCTAGCCGCACCTCCACCTCGACTGGAGTCAACGCGCGCACGGCTTCGCCCTGAGAGAGGCGATACTTCACTACCTGCTGGTCACCTGGACCAGGAATATTGGTATTCGCCCACTTCAGGACCTTTGCGGCCTCTTCTGGCGTGACGTCTCCTGTGCCGGGCACGAGGGTATCCACCAACCATTCGCCAACATAGGCGGGAATGCCTCGCTTCTGCAGTTGACTTGACGGCAGTCGCCTCTTGTCGATGGCCAGCTTGCCGAACACGCGTTGAACCTTGTCTGCCAGAGCCTCGGTCGTCCCCAGTATCGGGTCCATCACACGCTCCCAAGTTCGCCCAGTATGTCAGGTCTGTCATAGAGCGACTCCGTCTCGATCTCCGGGCGAAAGTCCCACCTGACCGGCTGGCCATCGGGCAGCAGGTAGGTGAGGCCCATCATGAGAGTATTGATGTGTTGCCTGCTAGGCCACTTGGGCAACACGACTTGAATGTTCCGCTTGTCCAACGCTCCGACCTCCTCGTCGAGTGAGAGGCGCGTATCTAGGATGTCGGCCGTCAGGCCTGTGACTTTGATGCGTATAGGCCCTAGGTTCTGCACCGTCAGCACAGCCGTTCCCCTCTTGCCTTCCTCACCCTTGCCTTTGAGCGTAACCTCCACCGTGAAGGGAGCGCGGTCTCGTGTGAACTCAAGCCACGGTACCAGGACCTCCTCAGGGAACAGACCCCCATGGGGAAAGGGCTCATTCCCACCTCGCCCGTCTGTCGTCACAAACGCCTGATCGGATACGATGACCGCGTAAACCTGGCCTCCGGGCAGACCGAAACGCGCAGCGTCGAGGTAGGCCAGGTCCTCTTTTACCAAGTACCCGCTCTTGTCAAAAGGAACCTCACACGCCCCCCAGGCCGCACGACCGTGCGCTTTCATACCTTGAGGAACATGCCGTGTCCGCCCAGTGTTGGCAAGCAGGCGACCATGATCTGTGGTAATAACCACGCTCAGCCTCAGTGCGCTCGGCGCTTTCTCGGCCAGCTCAGCAATGTTCTTAGCGATGGTCAACAACTGTGCGTCTGCCTCAAGTCGGACGCTGTCTGGTCCCTTATCTGCGCGATAGTGGTAAGTACGGTCCGGCTCCTCAAGGACCCACACCAATACGTCCCCAGGAGCCGCGTTTCGGAGAGCCTGACCTGCCTTCTCGACAGAAGTATAGAATATGGCAGTTGTGTCCTGAATTGCGTCCGACGGGAGCATGCCCTTCGCTACTGCCGGCTTCGCGATCGTGGTCACCGTCGGGATTGGTGAGAGCGCCAAGGTTTGACGATCTAGGGACAACCGCCCCGATTCATGTAGGATGCTGGATGCGAGCCGGACGGCATCGGGTTGTGCGAGCCCGTCCAACACCACGAGTAGAAACGCGCATTCCGTGTCGCGGCGCTTCAGGCGGGCGCTCTTGACCCATGCGAGGTGGTCCGCTCCGTCACCGCCGACACGCGCGGATACGTAGTATCCCAGGTAGTGCCGCGCAAATTCCGCGGCGCTACAAGCTGCCCATCCTCGGGCATCACCAGTTACCCCATGCCGATATGTCCATTCTCGGTACGGTACATACTTGTTGGTGAACCATGCTTCAAGCATGTCAAACTGCCACTCAGGTAGTCCCGGATACTCAGGCTCGACCAGGTCGCTCAGCTTCTGGCCTGTGTCATGGTCAAGGTACTTGGCGAGGCGCCGCTGCCGTTCAGCCGTGGATTTCTGCGGATTCTCGAGTAGCACGGCAGCACACGCCTGGGCCGCGATCTGCAAGAGACTCCTGTCCGGAGCGCGCTCCACGAGCGCGACGAAGAAGTCAGTGTCGGTCTCAACTGCCTGCTTGGTCAGATCCTGCTTCAGACGATGCACCAGACTCTCTGCTAGAAGCACCTGTCGCGGCGGCGGCCATGCCTGCTGCGACTCACACACTCTTAGCCATTCCTTCAGTAGAGACCACCCTTGGACTTCGGATCGGGCCGAGTAGGCGCGCCGAACGAGCGGTTCGGCCCTGGCTTGCCAGCTTTCTGCCAACTGCCACGCCAGCTTCCAATGTGGCCCATCAGTCGTCTGCTGCGCTAACCAGGTAAGCCATCGAAACGCATGGTCCACGGTACAATCGCTTGCCCACAATGGGCCCTGGCCCAGCAACGCCTCAAGCACGTCAGGCAGGATTAGAGGTCTTCGCATGGATGTCAGACTTTGCCCCAGGCTACTGATCAGCGTTCGAGCCTCGTCGTCCAACAAATCAGGGCATTGTTCTCTGAGCTCGGCCGCGGGCGACCTCAGTCGTATCGTCTGCCAGCCTCTCCCAACCCCAATGTTCTCAACCCACCTGCATAGATTCTCACCTTTGACGTACAGGGGTGATTTCTCCAGGGCGTGTTCGATGAGTCCCTTGGCATCATCAACGACAACGTACTCCGACGGAGGCAGGTTGTCTCCGCAAACATCCAGCAGGACCTGGCGAGTATCGCTCATATGGCCTCTTCAACCAGCCGCTGCAAGGTCTCCAGGCATTTCCGTCGAGTCTTTGTATCGCGGATCCTCCTGAAGTGCGACTCAGCTTGCAGAGATTCGTTGCCGTCAATATCTTGCTGTATGCTCCTCTTCAGCGCTTCCAGCGAGTCCCGACCATCTGGCTGCAAGAACCTCCAGTCTGCCCTCTCCAAGTCCAACTGTAATTTGCTAGCCGATTCGCCGAGTTTGTGACGCTGCTCCAATTGCGCCAGTCGCCCGCGTGACTCCCGCTGCTCGGCGGCGAGGGCACCTTCAAGTTCCGCAATTGCTTTGTCCGCGACATTTCGCTGCGCTTCGCTAAGCTGGTTGGCAGAGGCAGTTACCGTCTGCTTTATTCCGACGGTGTCCCTCTCAAACTCTTCTGGTGCGGGGCGTGTCTGCGCCTTCACCTTCTCTACATTGTCAAGGTAGTTTTCAATCACCTTGCATCGCGCCAGCAGGCCATCTAGCGACTTTTGCGCTCCCTCTTCGTCGCATAGGCCGCGTGACTGAAGTGCCTCCGCTTTGCAGTTCTCGACTGATCGTCTGCTAGTTGCCTGATCGAGCCTCGAACCCAGAACGCGTGGGAGGCTGGCCAATCGGTCCAACGCGGCATTGATGCTGCTTCGTTTCTCTTCCAGCAGGTGTTTCACTTCCGGTTGTGGGTTCATCTGCTCAAGCGTGGCAAGCCCGCGTCGCAATTCGGACATTGGCACGCGGATCGAGACGCCTTTGACTATGCTCTCCTGGTTCTCTTGCTCAGCCCGTTTCTTCGCCTCTTCCTCGCGGGCAACTCTAGCTTGATCGATACGTGACTGGACCTCTCGCTGGAATTCCCTCAGACCCACAGCAGCGTCCTCTTCGAGGAACTCCCAGTCCGGGCCTGCACGAACCAACTCAGCCTTCACGTTCTCTGGTGACGCTTGGCGATTCAGCTCCTTTCTCAAGCTGTCAAGCCGCCCACGAACTCGCCGGCGCTCAGTTGCAAGGTTTTCGTCTAGCGACTGAACGACGCTCTCGGCTGCCGCTCGCTGCGTTGCACTCAAGAACTGGGAAGTGGCCTCGATCCTAAGGCGAATCTCGCCAATATCCCTTGCAAAGTCCCCGGGACAAGAACGCTTGGTCTTTCGTACTTCCTCTACCGCGTGAAAGAAGGCTACCAGTCGGTCGCAACGTCCAACTCCCGACTCAATGCGTGAACGTGTGTCGGTATCATCGTATCGGTCTTGTAGTCGAAGAGCTTGGTCACGAATCTGCAGCAGTTCCTCCCGGCTGGTGGCCTTGTCCACGCCTTTGTCCAGCCACTCCGCAAACTTCTCAAGTCGTGCCAACTCCTGGGCTATGGCGTCGCGCTTCTGCTCCCGTAATTGTTTGACCTCGGGCTGTGGGGTCATCTGATCAAATCTGGCGAGATCCCGGCGCAACTCCGCAATCGTACCGTGGGTCGACAAGCTGCCAATAAGGGCCTCCTGCGCGCGTCGCTCCGCATCCCGGAGGAGCTTGCCCTCCAGGTCCGTCTTCGCCTGCTCGAGCGCTTGGACCGCGTCTGCAACTTTCTGGACCAAACTCGCCAACCCCGCTTTGTCGAGCAGGCTACGTGCCAACTTGAGTTGACCAACGTTGTTTGCGTAGTCTTCCAGTTGCTTCAGGCGGCCGAAAGTGCCACACAGTGCCTCAACACGAGCTTCCACGCCTCGGCGGATGTCGTCACGAATCTGATCTGGCGCCAGTGCTTCCCAACCCACGAGCGAGAGAGTCGGCAAGGTCCGAACTCTGGGTAGGCACAACAGCAGGTCGTTCAAGCTACTCCGCTGTGAATCCAAGCGGATCTGGGTTGCCTGTTTCTCGTATTCCGAAGCAGACTTCAGCGCCTCCTCGAGCCTATTGCAGGCGTCGTTGGCGCTACCCTTAAGCGTGGCATCCACACCTTCTCGCGTCACGAAATCCTTGAGCGTCCGCAACTGAGTTTGCGCTTCAAGTTGAGAACGCCTTCTCCCAGACTTAACGTCCTGCACCAGTTGTCTAACCTCGCCCGTCGGGTCCTCGCGACGTCTAATGGAAGTGTTGGCCACCTTTTCTAACAATTCACGCGGCTTCAATTGCTTCCCCGAGGGCTGCCAGTCTCCACCTAACTCAAGATCGTAGTGGTAGTGGGACCACCATGTTGTGAACAGCAGCGCCAGCGTATTCCAGTCGTATCCAAAAGGCGGGTTAAGGAGCTTCTCCAGAATCTGCCCAGCGCTGCAGCTCGGCTGTCCCACCGGGAAGCCCTTGTCAAGAGCGTCCCAAGCTCTGAACACCGTACTGCCCTGTGGGGGCTCTGCCGCTCTCCCGTGTTGGTTCATGACATGCCAATGACCCATTAGGTACTGACCTACAATAGCTTGAGGCACCGGCTTATCGGTGAGGAAGTCGCCGTCGATCTTGCCGGTTTGAACCAGTCTCGAGCATACTTGGCTGACGGCATTTACCAGCGCAGGCTGCACGAGCTTGTACTGGTCAAACCACTGTCCGGGGCCATGAGCGTAAGCCATCCGAACAACCTCGGGCAGCACCGCTTTCGGATTCTTGGCGCGAACGGAATCCAACCTAGCTCTGAAGGCGGACGGCACTTCCGGCTCACAGTCATTCGTTTGGAAGTTTTCCACGGCTTCCTTCAGGTGTTTCTCCGCCTGCTCTAGTGTATCCTTATGCCAAAGGGTCTCTGCGTCGGCCAGTTCGGTGGGCGTGAATTGCTTGAGCGCGACGTACCACTTCAGCCGCTTGATCAAGTCCGTGCTGGGCACGTTGGGCCTCATTACAACGAGTGGCGCTCCACCCGTTCCGGCCACACTCCCGACAAGGTCCGAGATGTTGTTGCGGTACCACTCGACCTCCCCCTCGGTTTGCGCAAGCAGCCACACCACTAGCACACGCCCCTTCTCTTTGGCACCCCCGGTTAGCGCCCACAGCGCATACCTTTTCAGCACTCCCTGCAGGTACTCCTTCGTGAGAGTACCCCGTTCCACCAGCAGTTGTTGCGCGTACCAGTTGTCGGGATGCCCCCAGCCTACCGATAGGGGCAGATGTCCTAGACCACACCTTTCCAAGTCACCCCACAAAGGCTCGAGAGTCTTGGCGTCCAGCTTTGCCTGCTCCATCCTATGACGGGCAATTCTCTCACCCTTGTCACCCCAATCGATAGGCGCGATGGTGTAGTTGCCCGTCACCACATCCCTGCGGATGATGCTGCGCTCGGTGAGTCGTGGCAGAATCGAATCCACGTCGGCCACCGATAGCCCCGAGAGCTCGGCGATCGTTTTGGCATATCCGACCTTCTCCGTCGACACCTTGCCGACCGCCAGAAGCAGCATAGCCTTCAAAACTGTGACCGGGGCTGGCTCATCAGGCTCGTTCAGGCGGCTGACGGCACCCCTGTACAGCCTCCAATTGTCGTCACCCAGCATCTCTTTGAAGTAGTCGACGAGTAGATCTGCCCTGACCCAAACGGGCCCAGCATCTGTTTCTACAGGGTCGTCTGTTTTCTGTTTCACTGCCTCCAGGACGAAGCCGAGTACTGACCTCGGGTTCGCCGTTACCTGGAGCTCGACGCTACACAATAGCGATGTCGCCAGCGGATGCAGCGGGTAGCATCCCAAGGTAATCAGCTTGTGGAACCGCTCGACATCCCACTTCAACTGATCAACATACCGCCCCTTGAACGCCTGCAACGTCCTAGTGGTGGCATCATCGAGCCCGTTCGCGAACGATCGGTGATTGTTCAACAAATCAAGCCAAACATCGTCCCGCTTACGGAGGTACGATTCCAGGACCTCTTCAAGCGAGGAGTGCAGTTGGTATCGCTTCGATGGCGGCAGCCGACCGAGTTCTTTCTTAACGTTGTCGAAAGCCTGCCCCCGCACAACTTCATGTGCGACTGTCTCGGGGTCGTGCTGTGCGAAGGCGACGAACGCGGCATGCTCGCGTGCATTCGCCACGCCATTAAGCAGGTCCTGTAGATGCGCGCCGGGGACACTGGAAGTACTGTATCTTGTGATGAAGGTGCTGAACTCGTCGAACAGGAATAGCAGACCCGCGTATCTCTTACCAGCCCCACATTGGTTCTCGACCACCCACTTGACAACGTCTTGCAGGCTCAGCCCCTCGTCGAACTGCGGGCGTAACCCGTATAGTTCTTGGGCTAATGCTACGCAGATGTCCCGCACCGAGGCTTGTCGGTCTCTCACCTTCGCCAGGAGCGAGTTCGTGTCAAGGTTGTGACTTTTCAAGAACTTGTCCGCTTCACTCTGACGCTCCCTGTTCACCCTTACGAGGAAGTCCTCGGCACTCTTGAACCAAAAAGGTAGTGCTTCTCCAGGGAGCGCCTGCTTGAGTGCCCGGTGGACCTTCGTAGGCAAATCGTTTGGCTCGTCGCCGCGCAGAATGAGGATCAGGAACGGTGCATGCTGGTGTTTGAAATCCTGGATGAAGCCGTACGTGCTTAGGTCTTGGTCCGGGACGGCATGACGGATTGCCTTGAGGACTTCCTCAGACTCCTGCGAGCCGTTGTTCCTTCCGAAGAAGTTGGCGAGCGTGAGTGCGAAGTGGCTCTTGCCGTGCCCGTAGGTCGCAATCACCACGAACCTGTTTTCCGTCGCGGCAGGAGCGAACGCCTCGCAGAACGTGTGCAGAAGCTCGACCGAGGACTTCTTGCCCTTCGGGGCGTCCAACGTGAAAATATAGTGTTTGAGCAGGTCAAGATTGCGCTCACTCCAATAGTCCGCCACCTGCACGTCTGAGCGGAACTCGGCTCCGGTTAGCTCACGGAGTACGTCGCTAACCCGCACTTTCATAGATTCTGGCCTCCTTCCTCCCAAATAGCCAACCTCCCGGTGCTGGCCCAGAGAGAGCGTTCTCCTTCCGTCATGAGACGCCGCGTCTCATCCGGAAGCGCCAGTAGTAAGCCCCACGTGGGGCGGTAGCTGTCGCGCAGGAAACTCCAAAACAAATTGCGGTCAGCCGCTCCGAATGAACTGACCAAGAGGTCCAAGTTTGCGATTAGTACGCAGTTGCCATCTGGTCCCACACCACAGGCGAGTTCGGTAAGCTCTTTTGCAATAAGGTCCTGCCACCCCATGCCTAGGTACTTTTGTCCTCGATCGAGTTGGCCCAGGACCCTCTCCTGCTCGTCCGCGTAGCTGATCTCGAGTCGCGTAGCTATCTCCCGCTCGCGCCCTAGCCACGGAAGTGGCAGCAACAGGATGCAGGTGCGGTTGTGGAGCGACGCACCCCGGAGGGATTCCACCAGTTGTTCCGCCGATGTTTCTGACATGCGAAGAGACTTTCTCGGGTTCGACCTAGGGCAGACGATCCTTACTCTCGTCTACGCGTACAGACGAGCCAGCATATCTTGCTTGGTTGACCATTGGCGGACTACCTGGTACGGTGGGGCTACCCGGTACAGGTCTACGATGTTCTCACGTTTCAGCTCCATGAGCACCTCGTCGAGCTGCCGGTAGTTCATCCACATCAGGCGCGCGAAGCCATCGTCCTTCGCTAGCTCGCTAAGGCTCACCGTTACCTGCTCACCGAAATGCGCTGCCCAATAGTCGGCCAGAGCGTAGGTTACCGCACCAAGCGGCGGCGATTGGGATTCGCTCACCCGCACGTATCCGTCTCGCTCGGGAACGTGCTCTAGCAATGCCAGGCGACCTAGCGCATCGCTCTTCGTGTATGTGCCGAGGAAGACCGTGGCCGCGGTCCGGACAGTCCGCTCTTTCACACTGGTAGCGCCACCCTGACCTACATGGAAGCCCGCGATCTCCTGTGCGATCCTCACCCTGCTGACCTCATCGCCGAACTGTAGGGCGTGGACCACGAGATGCGACCAGAAGGCTGGCCCCGGCCCGTGAGGTGCGCTCATGTGGTAGTGCATCAACCAGAGTGTGTTCTCGTGAATGAGATGCGGGTCCGTTCGGCACACCAATTCGCCGAAAGGCGTCAGGCCGTAGCCGTTCATCTCCATAAGCCCGCAGGCTCGAGCGTATCTGGGCATAGCCTCCACGTATATTGAGCCGAGGCCGGTCGCCTTTTGGATTTCGCTGGCAATGGTGCGCCCACCAACTGCTGAGGACAAGAGCAGGATTTTGGATACTGACGGAAGGCTAAGCGAGAACGTGCGATGAAAAGTAAGAGCGACACGGGATCCATGGGCTTCAAGTTCGTTCAAGAAGCACCTCCTGCCCTGATGCCCATATTGGCCTGTTCGAGACTGACGGTCGCATCGGTGCCATTCGCTGGCATGCTCTGTTGGTCACAGATCGCATATCAGACACGCCCTTTCCATTGATTCATCTGCCACTATGTCCTCGAACAGGTCCACTAGCCTGACATCGTGCCTTCTCTCACGCTCAGTTGCCTCACGTGCGGCGAACTGCGCCCTAATCTCAGCGATCCGCCCAGGTTCTGCCAACTGGTCAAGGCTCTCTCCATCACTCCACGTAAAGCTGGCAAAGCCTTTGGGAGCCATGTTCTCGTATGCCTTTGCCTTCTGGAACAAATCGGGATGGTTCTCCAAGAGACCGAGCCACTCAATCTTCTGCTGGAAAAAGCAGAAATAGCAGCCCGACCGGCTCCTCCACCGATAGTATGCTGGCATCCCCAACCCAGAGCGGTCTAGGATGCGGAGAACGTCTTCCCTGCCTATTCCCTCCTTCTTGAAAGGGAACAAGGCTTTGATATTCGGTCGGTGTGAAATGTACCCTATGCGCTGTTCATCGGCTCTGATGCCGATGTAGCTGCAGACAACGTCGGTCCCGACGAAGGCTTCAAAAGGTCTCAACTTGAGCTGTTCTGTACACCAGCGGTTCCGCGCCGACGGTAGGAATCCGCGCCGCATTGCCAGAAAATGGTCAAAGCCCATGCCCCGGGCTTTCAGGCGCACAACCGGCTGCCCAAGGTACGCTTCCAACCGGTTGAGGTATTCATATGTCTCTGGCAGTTCCTTGTCCGTATCGCAGAACACGTACTCCAGGTCGGGCACGCGGTCGCGCAGGTAGATTGCAAGCGCTGTGCTGTCCTTGCCGCCCGACAGGTTCACAATGTTCCGAACTGCCTTCTCGCTCATTGCTTCTCCACTGGCTCTTGCAC
>JACQUZ010000096.1 GCA_016210055.1 Deltaproteobacteria bacterium
ACCCGCGCCCGTGCCGGAACGCGGCGGCGGCGAAGCCGTCACGCCTCACCTGCCACCGCCTATGCCAGCCCGTGGCCAAGCGGCAACGCCCACGCAACCCGCGCCCGTGCCGGAACGCGGCGGCGGCGAAGCCGTCACGCCTCACCTGCCACCGCCTATGCCAGCCCGTGGCCAAGCGGCAACGCCCACGCAACCCGCGCCCGTGCCGGAACGCGGCGAGTTCGTGGAATACCCGTCGAATGCTCAATCGCTCCCAGGGACACCCAAAGAGCCACCGCCGGAGATCCGGCCTGCTCTTGCGCCCTCGGGCGATCCGTTGTCTCCCCTTTCCGGAGCCGTCTTCCAGCACCGACCCATGCCCGCAGCCGCTATCTCGCACGCCGCTGCGCGTGCCGCATTCCTGCGGGTGGCTCGGGGCCCCGAAGAACCATGGACGCCTGGCCAGCAGCGCGAAACCGCGGCGTCCCTGCTCGAGACCGCTGCTTTCCCGACCAGAGAAGTCCCAAGACTCGGCGTGCTATCTACTGGCAAGCTGGAGGACGCCGTCGACGCCAAGGCGCCTTCCTCCGGAACGAAGCAAGCTATCGACGACTCGCACTCGGCAAAGCCCCCGGAAGGGGACCAGCCTCTCTCTTTGGGCGAAACAAAGAGCGAGCGCCTGTCCACGGTTGAAGACACGGGCGAGACGGGGCACGAGCCAGAGGCCACGCTGCCGTCGGCTGGTTACGAGGTGCGGCCGCATGACCGAGGCGACCTGCCTGAGCCGAGGGAGCACGAAATCGCAACGGCCCTCGCACGCGAAGGCACCAAAGACAACCGCGGGCCATCAGAGCAAGGCCAATCTCAGCGTGCACCTGCCATAGCTCGCGATCTTCGCGCGCTTGAACCGACAGAAGAACGCCGGACACGCGCTACTGAGGCTCGCCCAGCTCCTGTCCGAAATGCGGATGCCGCGGGCACTCGCGTGGGCGTGGGCCTGGCCCCAATGCACGCGGAACGCGCCAGGCCCCCGCATGGGGAGAGAACCCCAGGGCATCGAAACGAGCCATCGTCCAGCGAGCAGGCCAGACCGCCAGGCGAGGTGAATGAGTGGGCCCGTGGCGCATTGCCGGGTGGCCAGTCCGAGCATGCAGTCTACCGGCGACTATCCGCCAGCGACGAACGGCCACGTGGCGGGCAAGAACCATGGGGACGGGCGGGAGAAAGTCCGCTCGTGGCCCAACCCGTGCCGACCAACAGGGAGAACCTGGACTCGCCGCCAACGGCAAGCGGAGTGTCCCCACGCGGCCTGGCGAACGCCAGCGAGCCACAGTCGCTGCCACAGGACCTCGAACCCCATGAGAGCCACAACGCGACGTGGCACATCGCGAGGGCCACCGCCGACGCAGGTTCGGGCGCCGCACTCGAGTCCGATCCGGAACTCGTCATTCGGTCCGATGTCTCAACGCCCCCGCGTTCACCTGGTGAACGTGCACCCAAAGCCCTTGCTTCGCGTCCGTTGTCCGTTTTGCCCCAAGCCGAGGACCAGGGCTTGGGCTTCGGCAAGCCAGCCACGGAGCACGAGAGCCAGCTCGCGCAAGGTCCAAGAGCAATTCCCGCACCACCGATCGCGCACGTGCCACCCGTTCGACCTGAAGGCGTGCGGGCCGTCCACGCAACAGCAGCCCCATCGCCCAACGCCATGCCGGTAGGGCAACTCGTGCGACCGTCCGCGCCGGCACAAAAGACGCCGGACCGCTCGACGAGGCCCACGGCCACGGCAACGCCAAAGAAAGATCAGGTATTCCCCCGGACCACGCTCGTGCCGCCACGGGTGCCCGCGTCGAGCGATCCCATGGAGAACCCGGAAACCGGCCAGGGAGTCCCCCCCGCTCCGCCAGCGGTACCAGCTCCCACGCCAAGGATGAGCGCTCCAGCACCGGCAGCCCCGCCCGTGCCCTTGCCGTCGAGGTCCAGCCACGTCTCGACCCCGGAACCGGCTCGGGACGGTCCCGTGGCGAGCACCATCCCCGCGGCACGTGGCCCCACCACAGCACCAGAAACACAAGGCCAAGCGGCGACGGCACCAGCGACAGCGCCTCATGCCAAGGCCCAGCCATCATGGCCTGAGACGCCGATAGAGCTTCCGCCATCTCGAGGAGTGCCAGTTCGGTCATCTCATCCTGCCAAGGACGCCATGCCGGCGGTCGCCCTAGGTCGGGGCAAGGCAGTGGAGGCGACCGAGATCGCTCCGCGGGAGGAAGAAGCCGCTGCCCGAAAGGAAAGCCGCCAAGAATCCGTGCTGGACCTCGTCCGCAGCGTGATCGCTCCACGTGGTCCCCAACCCACGCTAGAGCAAGGTCCTCAGAAGCCCCACGTCGCACCCGCGGCTCCTGCATGGCAGGAGGCCACAAAGCCGCAGAGTGACCTGGTGCCCGCCCGTGCGGAGGTCCAGGTGGAAGGAAAGGACGGTGCGCCAATCCGCTTGGTCGTCAGCACGGCCGGAAAGCGCGTGCGAGTGTCCGCACGGCTGGATTCGGCAGACGAGATGAAAGACATGAGCGAACGGGTGGAGGAGCTCCGCGGCGCGCTCAAGGCGCACGGCCTCGAGCTACGAGGGATGGACGTCCAGGCCAACCGGGACCACGGCCCGTTTCAGCCGCAGGTCCCGCTCGGCACCCCCGGAGAAGCCACGAGCTTTGGGCACCGCGAGTCGCAGCCGGACCACCGGCAGCCTGCCGAACACTTCGGTTCGGGAGAGTCACAGGGAGCGACCAGCGAGCACCCGAAAAACGTCAGCGGCAACGAGCGGCAGGCCGTGCCTCCCGCGAACAGTGGCCGCGGCGGCCGAGTGAACATGATTGCGTGAGGAGCTGCGATGAAGATAGGAGATACCCCCACGACGACCGCCCCGGCAGCCATCCCTGGCACGGGCGGAGCCTTCGCCGGCTCAGCGGCGGCGATGCAAGACGAGTTCCTCAGGCTTCTCGTCGCCCAGCTCAAGCACCAGGACCCGCTCGATCCGCAGGACGGAGCCGCGTTTGTCGCAGAGCTCGCGCAATTCGCATCTCTCGAGCAGCAGGCGACCACCAACGCCCGGCTCCAAGCCCTCGAGGCCCAGCAGGCCACGCTCGCAGGCACCTCGCTGGTCTCCATGGTCGGGCGGAACGTGCTGGCCAGCGCCGACACCATCCAGGTCATCGGGCAAGGCTCGGCTCCGCCTCCTCTCGAGGTCCAGCTCGCGCGGCCCGCCACCCAGGTGACGGTCGTCATCCGCGACGCAGCGGGCAACGAGGTGCACCGCATTGCCATGCCGGGCGGACGTGGCTCGGTGAAGGTGCCGTGGGACGGACGCCTTCCCGACGGGACGGCGCTGCCACAGGGGATCTATACGATCGAGGCCACGGCGCAAGACTCGACTGGAGAGACATTCCAAGCGCGCCCCGTTCTCCGCGGCGTGCTGGACGCCATTGAATTCGAGAAAGGAATGGCCCTGCTTCGCTTTGGTCAATTCACGGTGACGCCGGCAGACGTCGTCACCATTGGAAGCTAGCCGCGCTTGCGGCGTGCGTGACGAAAAGGAGGAGTGATCATGGGTATTACGACGTCTCTTTACACCGGCGCGAGCGGCCTGCAGGCCCATGGCGAAGGCATCTCGGTCGTGGGCGACAACATCGCCAACGTGTCCACGATTGGCTACAAGTCCTCGCGCGCCGGCTTTGACGACGTGCTGGGCGGAACGATCCCCGGCGGGTCCCGTGGCGGTGCGGGCGTTCGGCTTGGCGGCGTCCAAACGCAGTTTACGCAGGGGACCTTCCTCTCGACGGGTGCGTCGCTGGATCTCGCGATCTCGGGAAGCGGCATGTTCGTCCTCAAGGACGCGACCGGCGCGGAGCTCTATTCGCGGGACGGGCGGTTCCAGCTCGACAAGACCGGGAAGCTGGTCAACACCGACGGGCTCTCCATCCAAGGCTACACCATCAGCGCGTCGGGCCTGGTCGCCGTGGCGCCGAGTGACCTCAACCTGGGCGGAGCCCAAACTCCCCCCAGTGCCACCACCACCGTGAACGTCTCTGCCAACCTGAACGCCGACGCCACGGCAAATCCAGGTGGAGCGGCGTTCGACATGACGAGCACCACGACCATGGCCCAGACCTCCAACTTCGCCACCTCGATGACGGTCTACGACTCCCTGGGAAATGACCACCGAGTCGACGTCTACTTCCGCAAGACGGGGACGGGTGCGTGGGAGTGGCACGCCATGATCGACGGGGCCGAGACTGCCTCGCCCGCCGCCACCGCGCCCGAGCGGATCGGGACCGGCACCCTGACCTTCGACACGAGCGGACGGCTCAACACCGAGACCCCAACAGGGGTGTCGGTCACCTTCACGGGCGCCGCTGCTCAGACCATCAGCTTTGATTTCGGCGACGCCATCAGCGGTGGCGGCACCGGGCTCACCGGCACCACGCAGTTCTCCAGCTCGTTCAACGTCACGGCCATCGACCAGAACGGCTTCGCGTCTGGCTCCCTCGTCGACATCACGGTCGATGAGGACGGCATCATCTCGGGGCGGTTCTCGAACGGCCAGCAAAGGGATGTTGCGCGTCTCGCGCTGGCCACCTTTGGCTCCGAGCAAGGGCTTCGGCGTAATGGCGACGCGCTGTTCATTTCGTCACTCGAGTCCGGCCAGCCGCTCATCGCGGCGGCGGCCACCGGCGGCCGTGGGACGATCGCATCGGGAAACCTCGAGTCGTCTAACGTGGACATCGGCCAGGAGCTCGTGACCCTCATCGCCTACCAGCGAGCGTTCTCGGCCAACGCCAAGACGGTCACCACGGCGGATGAGATGCTCACGGAGATTACGAACATCAAGCGCTAGTGGCTTGGCCTTGGCCTAGGGCCAGAGGTGGCACGCCCAGGACCACCCATGGCCCTAGGCCGAGAAGGAAGAGAGGACTCAAGTCTCCATCGAGGCGGTCGATACATAGGACAGGTGGCGAATGATCCGGCTCTCGCGCCGAAATGGCGACTTACTGGTGGCCAACTTGGAGGTGATTGCGTACCTCGAACGCACCCCGGACACCCTGGTGGTGCTCACCAACGGCGACAAGTTCCTGGTCCGGGAAAGCGTGGAGGAAGTCATCCAAAAAGCTGTCGAGTACCGCCGGCAAATCGCCGCTGGTCCGGTAGAACGAGTCACCAGCGAGCCTTAGGAGGGAGCGTCCAATGGACCTAATGTCAATCATTGGCCCCCTCCTCGCCATAGGGCTCATCCTATTCGGGCAGCACCTGGAAGGAGGACACATCGGCAGCATCCTCCAGCCCACGGCCGCTCTCATCGTCTTCGGCGGCACCATTGGCGCAGTCATGCTTCAGTTCCCCGGTCCCATCCTCAAGGACACGTTGTCGGCGATCAAGACGATCTTCAAGCCTAGCCACGCTGATCTCAACTCGACCATCGCGAAGTTCGTCGAGCTGGCCAAGAAAGCCCGGCGCGACGGGCTCGTCTCCATCGAAAAAGAGGCGGCCGAGGTCCCCGATCCGTTCATGAGGCGGGCGCTCGAGCTGGCCGTCGACGGAACGGAGTCCAAGGCGCTTCGCGCTGCACTCGAGATCGAGCTCACCCGGAGCGAAGAGCACGGCGAGTGGCCAGTGAAGGTCCTCGAAGCGGCCGGAGGATACTTCCCGACGGTCGGGATTATCGGCGCCGTTCTTGGCCTCATCCATGTCATGGAGAACCTCTCCGACCCGTCCAAGCTGGGTGGCGGTATCGCGGTCGCATTCGTGGCTACAGTGTATGGCGTGGGCGCTGCCAACCTGGTCGTCTTGCCCATGTCAGGAAAGCTCAAGGTGCGCCATGTCGAGCACATGGCCCAGATGGAGCTTACCGTCGAGGGCTCCTGCGCCATCGCGGAAGGCGAGCATCCCCGCCTCGTGGAAAAGAAGCTCGCCGCGTACGCCGACAAGCGCAAGTCGGGCGGCTCAGCCGAGGAGGCGGCAGGCGCCGCGGCTGACGCAGCCCGCGGGGTCGCCTGATGGCCCGCAAGAAGAAGCCCCCCGAGCACGCCAATCACGAGCGGTGGCTCGTTTCCTACGCTGACTTCATCACCCTGCTCTTCGCGTTCTTTACCACGCTGTACGCTATTTCCACCGTCGACAAGACCAAGGCCGGGCAGCTTCAGTTCTCCATGCGAACGGCGTTCAACGTGGAGATCTTCAGGACGCCCGATGAGATGCTCGCATACCAGGGCGTTTCCAGCCCGGCCACCATCGTCATGGACGGTCCGCCTGGTATTGGCAGTGAGGGGGGAGAGCTCACCGAGCAGCTCGAAGGCGAAGAGGGCGAAGGCGTCAAGAAGCTCGCCAAGGAGATCAAGGGGCTCATCGAGTCCGAGGGGCTGGAAAACCTGGTTACGCTGAGAACGGACCATCGGGGGCTTGTCGTGAGCCTCGCCGAAGCGGGCTTCTTTGACTCGGGGAGTGAAGCCGTGAATCCCGAGGCGCTCAAGGCGCTCGACGTCCTCATGTCCCGCCTCGCCCGCGAGCGATTCGCCATGACGATCGAAGGCCATACCGACAATCGCCCCATCCGGGGTGGCAAGTTCAAGTCCAATTGGGAGCTCTCCACGGCGCGAGCCACCCATGTGGTCGCCAAGGCGATCGAGAACTACAAGGTGGACCCGGGTAGGCTTTCGGCCGCTGGGTATGGCGAATTCCGACCGCTCGCCGACAACAACACCGAAGACGGGCGGGCCAAGAACCGCCGCGTCGATATCGTGGTCGTCGCGAACTCCCGCGCGACCGACCCCGGGGCCGCCAGCAAGGCTCCCCTTCAGGATCGAGCTCCAGCGAAGCCCCCTGCGCCCGCGTCGTCAACGCCGCCGACGCCCGCCGAAGGCAAGTCACTAAGCCACTGAAACCACGACGGTCTTTCTCCGGCCTGGTCGTTGCATTGAGGGCTCTTCGAGAGAGCCCCCATGTCCGAGACCAACGAAGAGCACGAAGGGAAAGCAGGCGGCTCGAAACAGAGCCCCATCATCCTTATCCTCCTCGCGGTAAACCTTGCAGCCACCGGCTTTGTCGTGTTCCGGCAGGTCAAGCTTCGGCCAGTGGTTGAGCACGCAGTCAAGGAAGCCCTCAAGGCGCAGGACGAGGCCCAATCGACCGACAAGGAGAAGCCCGGCCCCATCGTCGCCACCGACCCGATGGTGGTGAACCTCAACGAGCCGGGAAAACCCCGCTATCTCAAGGCCAGCTTTGAGCTCGAGATGGAGAACGAGGGTAGCCTGAAGCTCTTCGAGGAGCAGAAGCGGCACGTTCGAGACGAGATGCTGCGCTATCTGTCGAGCTTGAGCGTCGCCGACACGGCCGGAGAGCTCGCGAAGGCCAAGCTGCAGGAGGAGCTCAAGAAGCGGCTGGACAAGTTGCTCGGCGGAGAAAAGGTGCGCCGCGTGTACTTCTTGGAATTCGTCATTCAGTGAGGAAGCGAGACGATGGCCCCCGACGACTCATTTCTCGACGGCGAAGAGTTCGCAGCCATACGCGAAGCGCTGTCCTCGAGCCAGGCCAAGCGGCGTAGCGGCGCTCAAGAGCGGGTTCAGCTCGACGCCTCCCCCGTGGCCCTGATTGCCGAGGATCGAGCGGCCGAGCGCGCGCTGCCCGACGGACAGAAGATCGTCGACCGCTGGATCTCGGAAGTCAAGATCGTGCTCGGACGCATGTTCGGCAAGGATCTCGAGTGCGTCCACGGGATGGCCGAGACCGTGGACTCCAACGGCGTCAAGCGCGCGCTCGAGAAGGCGTGGATCGTCCGCGTCGAAATTGCAGGCCGGCGCGGCGTGTGCCTCTTGGCCGTGTCCGGCCCCCTCCTCGAGGCGACGGCCGTTCAACGGTTCGGTGGCGAGGTCATCCCGACGGGCACGGGTCGCAACCCATCGGGCACGGTGCTCTCCCTTTTCGCTCCCCTCGGCCACGCGCTCGCGAGAACGCTCGGCGAGGCGTGGAAAGAGCTGCAAGGGGCCACCGTGGAGTTCGGCGATGACGACATGGCCCTCGAAAGGGGTCGCCGCGCCCTGGAGCTCGCCAAGCTTAGCGTGGTCATCGAAATCCACGTGCACGGCAACGTGGAAGGCTCCTTGCGCATCGTGGCCAGCCCCGAGATGCTGGCGGCACCTCCTCGCGCGCTCGACGCGGTGCCTGCAGAGCCAGGGGCAATCGCCCTTGCGCTGGGAGGCGTGAAGTCACTGCTCCGGGTTGAGCTCGGGCGATTCAGGATCTCGCTCAAGAAGTTGCGCAAGCTCAAGCCAGGAACGGTCTTGACGCTGGATCGGTTTGTCGGCGACCGCCTGCCCGTGCGGTGCGCCGGTGTTCTTGTTGGGCAGGGGAAAGCGGTCCTCTCCCGCGGGGCCGTCTCCGTTGAAATGGCGGGCAAGTGATCGGAGGGAATGAGCATGTCGATGAACAACGATGACCCGCTCGGCATTGGCATGGGAATGGATGCGGGAATGGGTGACCTGGGCAGTGACACCGGCAGCATTGGCGGCTCCGGTGGAATGGGCGGGACGGGCGGGATGGGCGGCGGCGGTGAAGGCGGCCAGGACTGTGAGGAGCTCCTCGGCGACGTCCCGCTC
>JACQUZ010000098.1 GCA_016210055.1 Deltaproteobacteria bacterium
CCTTGATCTCGATCTTCTTCGCCTTCAACTCTGGCTTCTTGGGCACCATCACGGTGAGGACGCCTTCGCGAAGCTCAGCTTGGATGTTCTCCGCATCAACTCCTTCGGGAAGAGTGAACGACCGCTGGAAGTCACCATAAGAACGCTCGTACGCGTAATACGTCTCGCCTTCGTGCCGAGCCTCCTCCTCGCGCTTGCCAGAAATGATCAAGCGATTCCCGGTCAACCCGATGTCCAAGTCGCTTTCCTTCACGCCCGGCAAGTCACCTTTGAACACGTATGAATCACGACGCTCGAGGACTTCAAAGCGAGGTGAAAACACTCGCGCTTCAGGCATTAGCTCGCGAAACGGCTCATACCCCAGAAACTCGCGCATCATGCGGAATGGATCCCATCTTTCAAACAAGGACGCGGTGGGTAGCTCGCGCTCTATCCTTCGAAGTGCCATTTTTTTCCTCCTTCGAAAACATCACGGATTCTTTTTGTAATCACGCATCAAATGATCCGCATCCGTCGGCTGCCCCGCAGGAACAACTCGGCTCAGAGGGCTCGCATGGCCGTTCGGACCTTAGGGGGAACATGGCCCATGAGGTCGTGGTAGAGCTTCACGGCGCTAAGATGATATAGAGGTGCGACCGCAGCCGGTTCGGCTGGGATCAGGAGGACACATGGCCCGGATGGTTAACTGTGCCAAGCTCGGAAGGGAGCTCGAAGGAATGCCGTTCAAGCCTTGGGACAACGAGCTTGGGCAGCGCATATTCGACAGCATCTCCATGGACGCTTGGAAAATGTGGCTCGAGTACTCGAAGATGATCATCAACGAGTACCGTCTCGATCTCACGTCGCCGCGGGCACAGAAGCTCCTTTTCGACGAAGTGGAGAAGTTCTTCTTCGGCGAGGGATCCCAGCTACCCCCAGACTACGTGCCGCCCCAGTCCAAGTAGCGTTTTGCGGAGCACTGGCCATACCGTCCTCGTCTCCCTCTACGAGCTTGGCCATCCGCCCCTCGGCTTGGCAGCTCCCCTGGCTGCGATGAGGAGGGCAGGGCATGCGCCAGCGTGTCTTGATTTAGGCGTCAGCGCTCTCGACGAGCCGGCCCTCGAGTTGCTCCGAAACGGCAAGCTGGTGGCGATATCCACGCCCATGCACACGGCACTTCGGTTAGGCGTCCTACTCGCCAGGCGCGTGCGCTCCGAGAATCCATCGGCATGGATCTGCTTCTATGGGCTCTACGCGCAGCTCAACGAGTCATTTCTCCGTCGCAACTTGGCCGACTCGGTGCTCGGCCCAGAGCCAGCGCAGTGTCTCGTCGAGCTCGCCGACGCTTTGGCGTCGGGACGACCTCCGCCCGCGTCCCCGGCAAAGCCGAGGCGATCGCTCACCTTGGTGCCGGAGCGTGACGGGCTTCCCGGCCTGGACAGATACGCTCGGCTCTTGGTCGACGGAGAGGCCCGACTGGCTGGATACACCGAGGCGACTCGAGGATGCCGCTATCACTGCCGGCACTGCCCCTTGCCGCCCGTCTACGAGGGGCGGTTCTTCGCGGTTCCCGTGCAGGTCGTGCTCCAAGACGTGGCGAACCAGGTGGCAGCCGGTGCCGGGCATGTCACCTTGGGGGATCCCGACTTCCTGAACGCTCCCAAGCACGCTCTCGCGATAGCCCGCGGGATCCACGCCGCCCACCCGCAGCTCACCTTCGACGTCACGACGAAGATAGAGCACATCGTCAGGCACCGTGACGTCATCCAGGAGCTCGTGGGGCTTGGATGTTCCTTCGTCGTCTCGGCGGTGGAATCCCTTTCTGACAGGGTGCTCGCCGTCTTGAACAAGGGGCACACCCGTGCCGACGTACTCGAGGCATTGCGCATCGTGCGCGGGGCAGGCGTTCAGCTCAGGCCTACCCTTGTGCCGTTTTCGCCCTGGGCAACGCTCGACGATTACCTCGATCTTTGCCATTTCGTGTTCGATGAGGACTTGGTCCACGAAGTAGATCCCGTGCAGCTCTCCCTGCGATTGCTCGTTCCGCCCGGGTCGCTCCTGGAAGGCCACGACGACATGCGCCCTCATCTCGGTACCCTCGATGAGGACGGACTCACCTACCGGTGGACGCATCCCGATCCCCGCATGGACAACCTGCAGAGCCACGTCGCCGCGCTCGTCGAGAGCGCGACCCAAGACCACGAGGACCCCGTGCAGACCCTCGTGCGCCTGCACCACGCCGCCCACGAGGCGCTGGGGCATGACCTGGGAAAGGGACGCGACCGGGACATCCCCAGGCACCGAGAGCCTTCGCCACGCCTCTCGGAACCATGGTTCTGTTGAGCGGAGCCCACTCGGAGCCAGTTGGCTCCACCAAGAGATAGCTAGATTTATATAGGCGACGCAGCTTCCCTTTCGGTGACCTTCCGGACCGTCTCGGCAACCGACCGATCCTCTGTCTCGGCCTGCGCGATGTCCGACAAGCTAATCACCCCCACGAGCTTGCCATCCTCGTCCGTGCACATGATCCGCGACTTCTTGTGCTCGGAGAGGAGTTTCTCGGCCAGCTTGATGTCATCACTCGGTTGGCACGTAACCGCCTCTCGAGTCATCACCTCGCCTACCTTGGTGCCAAGAGGCAGGCCCGCGGCGACCTGGCGGATGACGATGTCCCTATCCGTGAGGGTGCCGAGGACCTTCTGATTCTGATCGCACACCGGCAGGAAGCCCACGTTCTCGTCGCGCATCTTCTGCGCCGCTCGCTCGACGGAATCCTGCGCGCTCACGAAGGTCACTTCTTTCTTCATGATTTCTTCACAGCGCATGCCTTCCTCCTTGCTGGTCTTTGTCAGCAGCTGCGCTGGAGTGATGCAAGCATGATGCGAAAGCCGTCGTCCGTCTCGATCCGCTACAGGCTGGGCAGGCTCGGCACGATCTTGAACTCGAGCTCTCGGTAGGCCGCACGCAGGGTAGACTCCACTTGGTCCGGCGCGTCCCCGGCCGCGAAGAGAAACCCCAGGTACGATGAGCCCTCGGGCAGCGGGACAACCTCGCGACCGATGTCCACCGAGATGACGAGATCCCATATGCCGGGGATGGCCCGAGCGGCCGATACCCCTTCGACCCCGGCAAGCCGACCCCTCGCTGGGATGGGGAGCATCATGACGCCGGCGCTCCTCGACTCCCGTTCAAGGTCCGCAGTGGGCTCGCCCAGGGCGTGTCGCACGATGACTTCTTCGAGGGAAAGACCCGTGCCAAATCGAAGAATGCGCGAGCAGAGGCCGCCGATCGAACGAGCTGCTACTTCAATGACCACGGGCCCACCCGGTGCGAGCCGTAGCTCGGCATGAACCGGTCCCTCGGAGAGACCCATGGCACGCGCGGCGGCCTCGGTCGTCGCTGACACCGCCGACTGGACCGACGAGGGGTGCCGCGACGGAGTGACATAGATGGTCTCTTCGAAGAACGGGCCGTCGAGCGGGTCGGGCTTGTCGAAAAGAGCGAGGACGCGCAGGGAGCCATCCTTGAGAATCCCCTCGAGAGCCACTTCTTGCCCAGGGACGAAGGACTCGGCGAGGAATTTTCGACCCGCCACTTCGTCCATGTCCAAGAGCTCTGGCTGGAGCAGGAGCTCCCGGAGCCGTGCCTGGCATGCTGCCAGGTGCGCGGGATCATCCACGCGCATGACTCCGCGGCTGGCGGAAAGGAGGAGCGGCTTGATTACGCAGGGCCAGCCAATATCGGCAGAGAGCCGAGTGGCCACATCCGTGGTCTCGGCCTCGACGTCGAAAAGGGCAAATCGTGGAGATGGGACGCCAGCCCTGGCGAGGAGCTCGCGCATGGCGTGCTTGTTGCGCGCCGCCGTTGAAGCGGAAGCTGGGTTGCATGGTAGGCCTAGGGCATCTGCTGTACGGGCAGCGACCAAGGCAGCGGGCTCTCCACCGGCGGGGACCACCGCGCGCACGCGGGCGTGCCGGGTCCGCTCGAGGATCTTCGCGACGGCTGCCCCAGGGTCGTTGAGATCCACCAGGATCTCGTTCTCGGGCCAGTCCCAGGCCTTTTCCAAGGCCCGGCAGTGGTCCGTCGCCACGATCACTTCCACCCCCAGCTTGGCACACGCCGAGAGGAACGCCTCTGCCTGGTAGCTCGTCTTGGGAAGAACCAGCAACACCGAGTCGGCCACGGTCGCCATCCCTACCCAAGGTCCTCGAGCACCCGATCATCGACCGAGGAGAGCTTGCTCCGCACGCGCAGCTCGAGGTTCCGAAATTCGTCGAGGGTGGTCGCTTGGTGGAGCATGCGCGCTGTCTTCATCACGCGAGAGAGATACGTGAACAGGTTCCCTTCTTCGTGGGATAGGCCGAACTTCTCGACGAAGTCCAGGAACGACAGGTCCCCATCTTCCATCGTTTTCCAGATGGTCTTCTGCACCTTCCCCCCATGCAGCTCGGGATGGGGAACCACGGCGACGAACGCCTGATGGATCTTTTCGATACCAGAAAGCTCGCGCGGAAACAGGCGCTCGTATTCCTCCTCGCAGTCCTCCCACGAGACCATGGGCTCCTCACGACGGCGCTCCCTCAAGCGGTTGCGTATCCACTCGCGGCGCTTTTCGTCTCCCTCTCGGGACATGATCTTGTGGATCACGTCGTGGTCCAGGATCAACTCGATGATCTCACGGCAAAGGTCTGCCGTGAGATCATGATTCATCAGGCAGTAGTACACGAAGGGGCCATCGATGCCGCGCAGGCGTCCGATCATCGTCCCTGCCACCTGCCGGCCATGCTCGTTCAAGACCCCGAGCGCGATGAGGTTCTCCGTGATCTGCGTGAGCACCTTCTTGGCTTCCTGCTTGGCTCGATCCTCGAGGAGCAGGTGCTCGATAACCGTGCGGATATTGAGGTTCATGTACACGGGGAGCGACGGCTCCGCGTCACTCGCAGCCTCGGCTACCCCCTCGCCTTTCAGATCGGGGAGCCCAATCGCCAGGATCTGCTCCGCCGAAATACGGGTCTGGCTGCGCAGTGGCGCGGGCGAGCCCTCGACGAGCCGTGAGTGAGCGTCCTTGTCCCACGTGACATCGCCATTCTTGGCCGCGTCGGTGCGTGCCCGCGCGTAGGCGCTCTTCCGGACCTTGGTCTCGTCCACCGAAAAGCGCCCTTTCTGCGCGTCCTTGAGCTCCTTGCGGATCTCTTGGACGACTTCCTCAGGCGCTAGGGTGACGGCGATTCCCTCGGTATCGAACTGCGGGCGTCCAGCCCGCCCGGCCATCTGGTGGTACTCCGCCGAGTTGAGGAGGCGCGCCTTCCCCTTGATGAACTTGCGAATCTCGGGAAACACCACGCGCTTGGCAGGGAGATTAATGCCCGCCGAGATCGTCTCGGTGGAGACGATGAACTTGAGGAGGCGTTCCAGGGTGAGCCGCTCGACGAGCTGCTTGTACCTGGGGAGGATTCCTGCGTGGTGGATGCCGATACCATGGAGCAAGAGCGGCCGAAGATCATCGGCTCCCCCACGAGGGAGGAGCGCTTCGTCGGCGAGCTTGGCGATACGGTCGCGTTCCTCGTCGGTGGTGAACCGCCGGCAGCTCTTGATGAGACGCGCCCGTTCGAAGCACTGCTCGCGGCCGAACGTAAAAATGATCGCGGGCGTGTCCCCTTTTTCTTGGAGGTTGCGCACCACCTCGATGAGGTAGTCCTCTCGATACTCGTGAAAAAGGGGGACCTTGCGCTCGGTGGACGCCACGAGCTCCATGGGGACGCGACGGGTCGTGTACACCCACTGGCAGAAGTGCTCGGGGTCGCCAACCGTGGCGGACAAAATGACGAGCTGGGTGCGCGGATCCAGGCCGATGATCGATTGCTCCCAGACGTAGCCGCGCTCGGGGTCGTTGAAATAGTGACCCTCGTCCATGATGACCACGTCCGCAGGCCTGCCGACCCGCTCACCGAAGATCCGGTTCCAGAGGATTTCCGCGACCACGACCTGCACGGGCGCCTCTGGATTGACCTTGTAGTCGCCCGTCGCGAAGCCTACCTTGTCATGGCCGAAGTCGTCGCACAGCTCGCGGTACTTCTCCTCGGTGAGGGCGCGCAGGGGCGTCGTGTACACGGACACCTGCCCTAGGCTCAGGGCCTTGAAGATGCCTGCCTTGGCCATGAGCGTCTTGCCGGTTCCCGTGGGTACCGTCACAAGGACGCTGTCGCCCGAGAAGATGCGGGAGAAGGCTTTTTCCTGGATGGGATACGGCTCGATATTCCGCGAAAAGACGAACTTCTCGTAGAAGGCGTACTCGACATCAGCGATGTTCGGCTTCGTACCTTGCAAGGGAATGGTTCTTCTTGCTGATGCGTTGGCCCCGGATCTAGCGCTCGAGGTAGGTATATCCCGCCAGCCCATCATCGTACATCTTGAGGAGCTGTCGCGACTCCTCGAGAGTCATCCGCTTGGCGCGAAGCGCCATCTCCGCATACCGCCGCACGCGTGCGACGAGCTCTTCCTTGTTGTACGAGACGTACTTGAGCACGTCGGTCACCGCGTCGCCGGTCACCACGTGGTCAATACGGTACCCCCCTTCCCCGTCGAGGGAGACGTGCACGGTGTTCGTGTCGCCAAACAGGTTGTGCAGATCACCGAGGATTTCTTGGTACGCCCCCACCAAGAAAATCCCCAGGTGGTATTCCTGCCCAGGGATGATCGGGTGCAGCTCGAGCGTGTGCTTCACGTCGTGGAGGTCGATGAAGCTGTCGATCTTGCCATCCGAATCGCACGTGATGTCCGCGAGCACCGCACGCCTGGACGGTGTCTCGTTGTGCCGGTGCAGCGGCACGATAGGGAAGAGCTGGTCCACGGCCCATGAGTCGGGGAGCGATTGGAACATGGAGAAGTTGCAAAAATAAGTGTCCGAAAGGACCTTCTCCAGCCCCTCGAGCTCCTCGGGCGTGTGGTCGAGCTCCCGGATGATGCGCAGGCTCTTCTGGCAAATCCCCCAGAACAGGCTCTCGGCCATCACGCGCTGCTCGAGGGACAGGTGCCCCAGGGAGAACAGGGATAGGCACTCGTCCTTGTACTCGACGGCGTCGTGGTAGGCCTCGAGGAAGTTCTTCCGCGAGACGTCACGGTAGGTGTCGAACAGGTTGCGAAGGATCGGCTCTGCATCGTCCGGGACCTTCTCGGGAATTCGATCGTCGGCGAACTCGTGCACCCCGAGGATGTTGATGGCGAGCACCGCGTGGTGCGCCACCGCAGCGCGTCCCGACTCGGACACGATGGTCGGATGCGCAACCCCCTCGGCGTCGCACATCTCCATCATCGAGTACACGATGTCGTTGGCGTACTCCTGCACCGTGTAATTCATCGACGACGCGAAGTTAGTCTGCGAGCCGTCGTAATCGACGCCCAACCCCCCGCCGACGTCAAGGTAGCGCAGGCTCGCCCCCATCTTGGCGAGCTCGACGTAGAAGCGCCCCGCCTCGCGCAGCGCGTTCTTGATCGAACGAATCGACGAGATCTGCGAGCCGAGGTGGAAGTGGAGGAGCTGGAAGCAGTCCAGCATGTTCCATTCCGTCAAGGACGACACGGCGTCCAGCATCTCGCGGGCCGAGAGCCCGAACTTTGAGCGGTCACCTCCCGACGACTCCCACCGCCCAGAGCCGCGCGAGGACAGCTTGGCGCGGATTCCCACGCTGGGACGCACGCCCATCTTCGTCGACACCTCGCGGATGAGCTGCAGCTCCGACGGCTTCTCCACCACGAGGATGACGGTTCGGCCGAGCTTCGCGGCAAGGAGCGCGGTCTCGATGTACTCCTCGTCCTTGTAGCCGTTGCAGATGATGAGGGCTTCCTCGGAGTCGAGCATGGCCATGACCGCGAGGAGCTCGGGCTTCGAACCTGCCTCGAGCCCATATCCATACGGACGCCCGTAGTTCACAATCTGCTCTACCACGTGGCGGTCTTGGTTCACCTTGATGGGGTAGACGCCCTTGTAGCTCCCCTTGTACCCGTACTCTTGAATTGCCCGACGGAAGCACTCGTTGAGCATCTCGATGCGTGCTCTGAGGATGTCGGTGAAACGGATGAGGAGGGGCAACGATAGGCCGCGCTGCGCGAGCTCGTCCACCAGCTCCTTGAGATCGATGGCGTCGGTGCCTTCGCCCCCTGGGTGCACGATGAGGTTGCCCTTCTCGTTGATCGAAAAGTAGCCGCTCCCCCAGTTGCGGATGGCGTACGTTTCCAGCGAATCCCCGATTGACCAGCGGCGAAGGACATCCGTGCTTTTCATCGATGCTGCACCTCCTACGGATGCGATCTATCAGCGAAACACTCCCCCCATGCAATGAAATCTTTTTGTGGAGCGGTTTTTACGGGTGACCCGAAGTCCGAGGACTACAAGCGCGGTGAGTCTTGCTCGAAATCGATGCCGTCGTCGTCGTCCTCGCCCTTCTCGGGCGCGTCTGGAGGGCAAGCGTCGTGATCGTGCGGTGGGGGAGGTGGCGGTGGCGGCGCGACCTCGGTCACCTTGAAGTTGTCCGTCTTGGAACGAGACGGTCGGAACCCATGCTTCCCCTTGCCAGGGCTGTAATCCTCGACGCGAGTGACCCACACCTTGTAGACCCCTCCTGGGTTGGGGGTGTCTTCGTATGGGCAGAGTTGGACCGTGATCCCCCCCTTGGAGTCGATTCCCGTGTCGTGGCTCCCGCTGTATCCCGTGATGAACCCCGTGCTATCCACGGTGAAGCGGCGCTGCCCGATGGAGTCGCTGGAAAGCAGTACTTGCCCCGACGGATTCGTCACTTGGAAGAAGTAGTCCCCGGCCGGGAGACCCGCGGCTCCTGGGTGGGCCGGTCCCCCGTTCAGGTACACGGCGCACTTGCTGCTGTAGTGGTTTTCGTTGACTACGGTCCCGTCCTCGAGCGTCGTGAAGATCGCTCCCGAGAGCTGGATCCCAGCCACCTCCTGTGAGTCCGAGCCGAACCCATCCAGGCAACCGGCTCCGACCACGCTGGCCGACAAGGCGATTGCCAAGCCGGCAACTCCCCACCTGGCTTCTGTCATCCTTTCCTCCTCTCCAAGTCCACTCAGTCATTCGAAAAGCAAGCGTCGGGCCGATGTCCTCCAATGTCCGGAAGCGGCCCACAGCTTCGTACCAGGAGCACGCCGGTGGGCATGAGAGAAGCCCACTTCCACCCCGGTGGAAGCATCATCGACGTGATTGGTAGGCGCACGCCGCCGTGTGGCTTGCGTCGGCGGCCAAGGATGGTAGAGGTAATAGTTTCCACGATGACGTCCCGATTCCTTTCGCCCGAAAGCATCGCAGCTCGAATCGTCGAGGAGGAGGAACGCCTTCTCGCGAGCGTCCAGGGGCGGGCAGCCGCCGCGAGCGTCGATCAGTCGCAGCCGCTCGGCTACGACGAAGAACTCATCAGCTTGCGCGACCAGCTCGCCGAGGCCAAGCCTGAGGACTTGGCGTCACTCGTGGAGCAGATGATGCGCGTCTCTGCCATCGCCGAGCGGCGGGGTCGCTCCCGGACCCTCCCCATCGACGTCATGTCCCCGTACTTCGCCCACTTGCGGCTCAAGGAAGGAGGCAAGGAGCGGGACGTGCTCATTGGAAAGCGCGGATTCATCGATCGACAAAGCGGCGTCCAAGTCGTCGATTGGCGCAACGCGCCGGTTTCACAAATCTATTACCGATATGAGGAAGGCGACGACTACGACGAGCACTTCCAAGGGGGGCACCTCGAAGGGTTGGTCTTTGCCCGTCGAAACCTCTCCATCGCCCAGGCCAAGCTTCGTCGGATTGGCTGCCCCCAGGGCACCTTTATCAAAGACGCCCGGGGAGCATGGCTCGAGGCCGAGGGCCAGCCCACCCCCATCCTGCAAGGAGGACAAGGCCAGGCCTCGCGGCCCCCAAGGCCTGTTCCCAAGGCACCCAAGGGAAGACTAGGTGTCCACTCCGGGAAGGTGCCGCGTGCCGACAAGCACCTCCCCGAAATCGCGGCACTTATCGACCGCGAGCAGTTCGACCTCATCACGAGGCCGGAAAGCGGCCTCGTGATCATTCAGGGCGGCGCCGGATCTGGGAAGACCACGGTGGCGCTCCACCGGGTGGCGTTCCTCAATTTCCACGACCCACGCCGGTTCAAGCCGTCGAAAATGCTGGTGGTCGTCCCGTCTCCATCCCTTGCTCGCTACGTCGAAGGGGTCTTGCCATCGCTCGGAGTAACTGGGGTTCCCGTCGTGACTTTTCGGGGCTGGATTTCTTCCATGCGAAGGCGGCTGATTCCTCGCGCGGTCGGAACGTACGCCGAGGACACCCCCGACGCGGTCGTGCGCGTGAAGAAGCACCCAGTCCTTCTCCGCGTCCTCGAGGAGCATGCGGCGACCCAGGCCGCCCGCCTCGAGCGTGACCTCCCCGAGCCGGTGGCGGCCCGGTTCCACGATCTCTCGGCCGTTCCCCTCGTGCCTCGCTGCCGTCGGGTACAAAGGTGGTTGGAAAAGGAAGGAGGGATGCTGCCTCCAGCACTTCGACATCAATCAGGCGCCTCTCTACTCCGCGCCTCCCGCCGTGCGAAAAACGTTGTGCGCGGGCTCGCCGAGCTCCTCACGGATGAAGCGCTGTTGACGGAAGCATTCGCACGGCATGCCCCTTCGGAGGTCACCCGGGAGGACATCGCGGCCACGGTCCGCTGGACTTCTCGCCTGAGAGAGGAATCCACGGAAGGCGAGCACGCCGGGATGATTCCGGAGCACTTGGAAGCTATCGACGGTCGGCCGATCGACGAGGATGCGGGCGAACCAGCCGGAGGACGACTTGACAAGGAAGACGACGCCCTTCTCGTCCGCATCCACCAAATCATGCACGGCGGGCTTGTTGACCCACGCGCGACCGATCCCGCGCGGCGCGAAATCCGCTACGAGCACGTGGCGATTGACGAGGCCCAGGACCTCTCCCCCGTCGAGATCAAGGTCCTCCTCGAGGCCACGACGCCACAGCGATCGGTGACCATTGCCGGCGATGCGGCTCAGCGCCTGGTCTTTGACAATGGGTTCCGGGACTTCCCATCGCTCCTCCGTGAGGTCGGTCATCCCACGAGCTCGATCGCGCCCCTGAGGCTGTCGTACCGATCCACCTCACAGGTCATGGAGTTCTCACGCGCCATCCTCGGGCCCCTGGCCGATCTCGACCAGCCCTTAACGGCGAGGCCGGGAGCTCCCGTCGAGCTTTACCGGTTCTCGGACATGGGGGAGGCGGTCGCGCTTCTCGCCGAATCCCTGCGATCGCTGTCGGCACGTGAGCCGACAGCATCGGTCGCGGTCATTGCCAGGCATCCCGAGCAAGCCGATGCCACCTATGCAGCCCTCGCCCGTGCCGAGGTGCCCGCGCTTCGGCGCGTGCGCCGACATGATTTCCTGTTTGCCCCTGGCGTGGACGTGACCGACGTCACTCAAGTCAAAGGGCTCGAGTTCGACTACGTGATCCTGGTCGAGGTGACCGCCATGAGCTACCCCGACTCGATAGAAGCGCGCCACCTTCTCCATATTGGGGCGACCCGAGCCGCGCACCAGCTTTGGGTGATCGCCACGTCAGAGCCATCACCTCTCGTGCAAGACCCTTGGTTGTCTGGAGCGTAGGGACCTACTTGGCGCGGAAAACAATGAGGCCGCGAGACGGGTCGTAGGGAGAGACTGCGACGGTTACCCGATCACCCAGGACGACGCGGATGCGATTTCGCCGCATCCTTCCCGCTAGCTGCGCGAGTACCTGATGACCGCCGGCGACTTCGACGCGAAAATTTCCGCCGGCGGCGATTTCTACTACGTTGCCTTCTAGCTGGACGTGGTCGTCCCTGCTCATCCGGTAGATCCTCCAATCCTTCAAAGCGGATTTGCTTTGGGTATCAGACGTATATACCCGAGGAACGCGTTCTTGCAAGCAGAGAGCTAGTGGGGATCCGGTTCATGTCGCTCGGCGGACGTTCGCGGCTTGCAGCCCCTTGGGGCCCTGGACCACATCGAACTCGACCGGTTCTCCTTCGGTAAGGCTACGGAACCCCTCGCCGATGATCGCCGTATGGTGGACGAATACGTCCGGCCCACCCTCGCGCGAGATGAAGCCATATCCCTTCGCATCGTTGAACCACTTCACGGTACCTTTTTCCATGAGATCTCCCCGCAGCATGACGCGGAGATTATGGGGACGCCATGGCCGGCCGCAACCGGAGGGACGCAGTGTTAGGCCGACATCGCGAGCATGCGCTCAATGGGCGCCAGGGCGCGTGCACGGAGATTCTCCTCGATCTCGATGCGGGGCTGGAGATCCCTTAGGGCAAGGTAGACCTTCTTGATCGTGTTCCTGCGCATGTGCGGGCACTTGTTACAGGCGCACGACTCGTCTTCAGGGGGGGCGGCGATGAGGCGCTTGGTTGGCGCTTCCTTGGCCATCTTGTGGAGGATGCCTGCTTCGGTGGCAACAATGAAAACCGGCGCGGCGCTCTTGCGAGCGTGTTCGATCAAGGCCGATGTGGAGCCGACGAACTTGGCATGGCGAAGAATCGCTTCCTCGCACTCGGGGTGGGCGATGACCTCGGCCTCGGGATGCCTCGCCATGATCTCGATCAGTTTCCGCTCGCTAAAGGTCTCGTGGACCACGCAGGTCCCTTGCCAAAGGATGATGTCGTCCCTGCCGGTTTGCTTCTTGACGAATCTTCCCAGGTGCTTGTCCGGAGCGAACACGATCTTCTGGCCCCTGGGCAACGCGCTGACGATTCGGGCTGCGTTGGACGATGTGCAGATGATGTCCGAAAGGGCTTTCACCTCGGCCGAGCAGTTGATGTAGCTCACCACAAGGTGATCGGGGTAGTCCTTGAGCCACTCCCGAAATACGGGCGCAGGGCAACCATCGGCGAGCGAGCAGCCGGCTTCCATGTCCGGAACGACGACGATCCGATCCGGATTGAGGATCTTCGCTGTCTCGGCCATGAAATGCACTCCCGCGAAGCAGATGACGTCAGCCTTGGTCTTCTTGGCCGCCTGGGAGAGCTGCAAGGAATCGCCCACAAAATCAGCAAGATCCTGGACTTCTGATTCCTGATAGTAGTGGGCCAGAAGAACGGCGTTCCGTTCCTTTTTCAAGCGATGGATCTGTTCCTCGAGATCAAGCGGGACTGGTTCTTCGGGACGTGGCTGGCCAGCCGGGCGCATGAGGCTCACAGGGCCCATGGAAGACGTCATAGTCCAACTTCGACTTCCATGCTACGCCTATTCACGTGAGCGGCATGGAGCAAGAACGGATGGAAACCATTCGGCTGGTCGCGCGTTCGGCGGCGCGTGATCTGCTCCGGCTTGTCCGCGCACTCAAGGCGAGGGGGCTTGGCCTCGACGCGCTCGATGTACACGAGCGGGAAGCCCTGCAGGAGTGCAACCGCGAGCTCGCCACGGTCTTGTCGGTACGTGAGGGCGACAACCTGGATTGGGCTAGCTTGGAGCATGCCGTGGCCGCGTCACGTGCCAGGTTGGTGTCGACGCGGTCGGCCATCTTGGAGCGAATGGGGAAGCGGCGTGCCGAGATCCTCGAGGCCATGCTCGCCGTACAGGTCGCCGAAGAAGATCTCCAGGTCGAGCCTCCCCACGAGAAAGAAGAGCTAGACCGCGTTCGGGCTAGGGCAGCGCGCAGGCTCGCGTACCTCGATAGAAGTGAGGCCATGCGCCGTCGCGTGGAGGCCCGAGCGGTCGATATCGAAGGCTCCGCGGAAGAGCTTGTCGCCGGGCTCCCAGCCAGGTGGCTGCGCTCGATCGCGAAGGCGGTGGGCCGTCCTCGTCTCCGCGATCCCCGCGCCGTCGCCCGGTGGATCGCGACCCCCTCCGTTCTTGCCCACCTGTCGTCGGGCTTGCGGCCTGCCGAAAAGCGTGCGCTCGCCCGCATTCTTGCCGAAGGTGGTAGGGCGCATGCTCGGGCACTCGAGGAGGAATTTGGCGACTCGACCGAGGATGGTTTCTACTGGGACCGAGAGCCCCCCACGTCGGTCCTCGGAAGGCTGCGCGCCCGCGGGCTCTGCGTGATCGGCCGTGCGAGCTTGGACGGCCGTCGGCGCAGCCGGCCTCGGGTCGTTGTCGTTCCACGGGACCTCCGTGAGGTACTGCTCCGAGAGCTTGCTGGAGTGGCGGACGAGGTGCCAACCGTAACCGTGCCAGACGACGTAGTCGAAGACGTCATGACGCAGGACGAAGACGACCCGGAGTCCGCCGAAGCGCAGGCCATGTTGTTCGATCGCGCCCAGCCCGAGCTGGCTTCCTTTGCCGCGGGTGCGTCCCTGTCGCTTTCCTCACCAGGTGGGACGGGATCTGCCGCTCTTGTGTACTACGTGGAGCGGCTGTGGGCCATGTACGAGGCCGCCCATCCAGAGCGCGTGCCGCGCCTTCGTCACCGCGACATCGAGGCCGCGCGTCGCGCCTCAGAGCAGGAGTTCGCGGTGATCGAGGGCATGAACGAGCGCCTCCTGGCTCGTCGCGTGGGAACCCTCATCTCGAGTCAGCCGCATCTCTACGCTTTTCTCGCGAGTGTTCTCGAGGAAGAGGACCTGCCGCTCAGCGAGGCCGACAAGGCAGTCGTGTTCCACGCGTGCGACACGGCCATCCGCGCGTTTGATCGCGCGCTCCTGAGTTGCTAATCGATTTCGGCAGGTGTGCGCTCGAGGTGCGAAGGTAGCGTCCGAAATCCTACCCGCCGTTTCAAGCTGGATCGCTTTTTCCTGGAAGACCGCAAACATTGCCTCGAGTCCGCAAAAAGTTTCGGCGCGAGCGTCGCCTTGCTCGCCTTTGACCGATTTTTTCTTGTAAGAACCAAAACGATTTTGGGGCCTTGCTCTCCGTAGCTCCGGAGTTCCGGAGTGGAATGCTCTTTGCTCATTGCACCGACAGATGCGGAACGGCGTGCATGAGAAACCAATCCAGCGCGACCCCGAGCACGGAGGAGCGCTCATCGTTTCCCTTATTACCCTCGTTGCCCTTCTCGGTATTGGCGGCGTTACGATTTTGGCCGTTCAATCAGAGTTGGCCTCGGCAGGCCACGCACGGTTCGGGCAGTCTGCCCTGTACGCTGCAGAGAGCGGAGTGGCGGCTGCCATGGACTTCCTGCGCACCAGATGCGACCCAACGCGCCTGTTTACCGACACCGTGAACAACCAATCCTCGTGGAGCGGCATTTACGGCAATGGCAAGCGCTACGGCCAAACGGGTTATCCATTTAGCTCCGACACCCAGTGTTGGTACGAGGTCGATATTCTCAACAACGAAAGCGATCCGCAGTATGGGTCGGGGGTGGATAGCGACGGAATCGTCGTGGTGCAGGTCGTCGGGCATGGCCCCAATCAGAGCGTGTCCACGCTGAGTGTCGAGGTGTTCAACAACAGCTGCCAGGCGGCGTCGTCGACCTCGACGCGATGCGATGCTGACTACTCGCAGCGTGGCGTCAACTCAATGAACAGCTCGAATGCCAACTGCTCCTCGGCAGTCGGTGGTGGAACCCCTCGATCGGTGGCGTTCTAATGAAAGCAAAAACGTGGATTCAGAGTGGTCTTATCGCCGGTATCATGGCGGTCCTGGTTGCTCCAGCTCCGCGCGGGGAAGCGGACGTGGACCCGAGCTGCCGGGTCTCGGGAACGCCGACCGAGCACAGCGGCTCGGCGCTTGCCACGTTCGCCGTCGAGAAAAACGGCGTTGCTTGGGAAAGCGCGTACTCCCAGCTCAGGCTGTCTCGGGCGGGCGGCCTGTTTAGCATGAATCGCCTGGGGATCGTTGACCCGGTGGTTTATGCGTGTCCCGGTGACTTTGACGAGGACGGCTGGGTTGATTTCGTGGGCGCCGGGGATAGCCCGACAACGTTTATCAAGTTCTACAAGAACAACACGGGTCTCAATCCAGAGCCCGATTGGAGCAATCCATCGGCGATTCGGACGCCGCGCTTCGATGTTGCACGTGTAATCGAGCCAAACAGCTCGTCCGGTCCATCAAGAGGTGCCATCGCCTGCGCCGACTTTAATGATGACAAGAACATGGATTTTCTCTACGCGCGTTGCGTTATCGACCTATACGCCAGCAGCTCCAACGCGAACAGCACCACCTGCTATGCTACGCGCGCCGACATGTTCCTGGGCAATGGCGATGGTAGTTTTCAGCTACCGCGCAAGTTTGTCGCGACCGGCTCCACGCTCCAGCGCCTGACGTGGGGCGAGACCCCGGTCGTCGCTGACTATAACGGCGACAACAAGCCCGACCTCATCTGGGGTGCCGGCTCCTCGGTGTCGTCCACGAGCTTGATGGCCAACAAGGGCGGCGATGTTCTCCTGCTCTTGAACGACGGCGCCGCGCAGCCGACCTTCCGGTTCGATCGATACCTCCTGCAGAACGCAGGGTTTGGCCTAAGGGGCCCGTTGGCCATGGTCTACGAGGACTTCACTGGCGACGCGGTGAAAGACCTGGTGGTCGGCAGCCCGTCATCGAGCACGATGAGGCTGTATCCCGGGCTCCTGGGCGGCGGACTTTCGACCACCACGGTGCAATACCTTAGCTCCGGTGGAGCCGCGACCGTAGCGCTCGCCGCCGACTTTACCCTGGAGAGACGTATTGACCTCCTCATGGGAACAGACAATTGGAATTATTACACCTCCGGCCGTCAATACCACATGGGCGGGAACGCCTATTATTACAAGAACGACGGCGATGGCCAGCCGTTCAGCGCTGGTGTCACGCGCCAGCTCTCGTCGCACCAGGATTCGCCGCCGCTCGCAAGGCCACCGTCACCCTACACGTGCGATTCCATGGGTCATTGCCAAACTTACCTCTGGGATTTCGACTTGGGGTTCGTAATCAACTACGACAACGACCCGGAGGGGACGCCCGACTTCATTGTTGCCGACGGCAATCACTCGTCGAACTATTACGTGTTCGCCAACCGCACCATGTCGCAGTTCGTCCAATGCGGCTCGGTGGCCTCGGGGATTCTCGACATTGGAGCGCTCCGCTCCGAAGACATGACGATCACCTCGATTCGCCTCGACCCGACTTTTGCGCTCACCGGCGGCACGGTGAGCTGGGAGCTCTCGAACGACAATGGAGCGACCTGGCACGCGGCCACGCCATGCGCCGACGACACGACGAAGTACTGCACGACATTCGGGAGCGCGTTCGGCAACGAGATTCGCTGGCGCGCCCGCATGTGCGCCAACTCGATGTTGACGCGCTCGCCCAGCATTACCAAGGTGGGAGTGTCCTATACCTACGTGGTGGCCGAGAACCACCTGCGGGCTGGTCCCGTGGCGCGCGATGGCCTGGTGTACGTCGGTGCCTTCCGGCAACCTGGAGACTCTGGACGGATGTATTGGATTGATGATGAGGCGGGTGGGAAGCTGCAGCAGGCGGGCGTGGACGTGGAGGCGGCGGACCGACTCGACGATCTTTCGCCCAGCTCGCGGAAGATGTACACGGTGAGCTCGACAGGCGCGCGGGTCGATTTCTCCCGGGCGAACATCAGCGATAGAGCTCTTCAGCAGGCGGTCTTGGCGCCCGACGCCGCGACGGCGGACGCCATCATTCAATGGCAGCAGTCGAAGCGGTTCGGTGTCCTGGCCTCGCAGAAGCAAGTCCTCGGGGCCGTTGAGAACTCGACGGCGGCCATCTTGACGCCGCCGAAGGCGCCGTACTGGTACGACAACTCGGCGACGACGTCGACGGAGCGCACGGCGATTGACGCTTATGTGAATCAATACGTCAATCGTCCACAGCTCGTTCTCGTCGGCACCAAGGACGCCGCGCTCCACGCGTTCCATACGAATCCGTCCAATTTCGCCGATTCCAAGATGGCGACCGAGGCGTGGGCGTTCATCCCCTACGACATCGCCCAGCGCCTGAATACGGATCGGACATCAGGTGATATCCAGGCCTATCCCGACGGCGCACCAACCCTCGCCAACGCCAAGGTCGCTGGTCGGTGGAGGACTGTCCTCGTCTCGGGCGAAGGAAAAGGCGGGCGCTGCGTCTTTGCCCTGGACGTGACTGACACGGTGAACCAGAGCACCGGCGCGATTATTGGGCCAACCCCGCTCTGGCAATACTGTGACACCAACATGGGGCGGACATACTCCAAGCCCGCGGTCATTCGTGTCAAGGTAGGGACCACCGAGAAATGGATGGTCGTGTTCGCGTCAGGGCCAGGGCTTAGCACCGATGTCGGAGACACGGTTTACGCGCTCGATATCGACACCGGCGGCTTGATCTGGCGCTTCGACCTGAACGACACGAACTGCTATGTCGCGACCGATATCACTGCTGTCGAAACAGACGACGAGGCCGGAATGAAGATTGACGGCTTCGTCGATCTTCTTCTCTTTGCCGACAACAAGGGGCGCGTGTGGAAGCTTGCCCCGGGCGTGTATTTCGGCACTACAATCTATTCGATTGGCAGCGTGTACGTGGGGCTTTCCAAGCGAGCGCTGTTCTCTACGCGGGTAACGCCAGGGGCGCTGGGCGTTGACAGGGCCATTGGAGGCACACTCGCCGTCGGCGAAGACCGATCGAAGAAGCTCGTGATCTTCTTTGGCACGGGAGGTACCGAGGAAAGCCCCAATGGGGTACAGAACGCGTTCTACTCGGTCGATGTCGCGACCGGCGGGATTCTGGACAAGCTCGACAGCGAGGACGGGATTACGCCCGGCATGAAGTTCTATGGCGGCGTTGTCTATAACTCGGACGATCGCCAGCTCATCCTCACGGTTGGTGAGGACTCGGCAGGCTCTGGGCTATGCGATCCCACGTCGGGAAAAGTCATGGCGATTAACGCCGACACGTTCCGCGAGCAGTTTACTATCGAGCTCACCTCGAAGATGATGGGGCCGCTGTTCGTTCGAGATGGCCAGTTCTACACCGTGACGATGGGGGGTGACCTGGTCACTTCGGCCTACGGTGGAAGCGGCGGTGGCGGATCGGGCGGTGGCAGTGGGGGCGCTGGTGGGACTGGCGGCACGGGTGGAACCGGTGGTAGTGGCGGATCCGGGGGATCGGTGGGAACCGCGCAGGTGCCCTTCAGCATCATTGGATGGAAGCAGGAGTTCTAGATGCGGCGACGGGATGGGGAAAGAGGATTTACCCTGCTCGAGATTCTGATTTCGCTCACTGTCATGACGGTCGGGCTCGCAGGCGTGATGTCGTTTCACATGAGTGCGATCAAGGGGAATGCGCTCTCTCAGAGATTGGATCGCGCCCGGATGCTGGCAGAGCAGATGATGGAGGAGCTCCGCAGCATGCCGGTGGACGACATTGAGACCCAGGCGAGCCAAGGTTACGCGGACTGGAGCGAGGAAGGCGGGGCCGTGACCTACCATCGACAGGTTACCGTGACTGCCCTGTCCACGAACCTGGCGCGTATTCGGGTCGAGGTCTCCTATGACGTCGACGGAGACACGAGCGACACCCGGACGGCCAGGCTCGAGGTGATTAGGACACGTCAGGAGATCCCCTGATGGGAGCGATGCGAGCGCGTGATTCCGAGGCGGGCCTCACGATGATCGAGCTCATGGTCTCCATGGGTCTCGCGGCCATCGCGGCCGGGTTCGCATTCTCCATCTATGGCCGGATGTCCGACGCAGCCCGCGTGCAGTCCCGCGTCTCGGAGCTGCAGCAAACGCTGCGGACCGCGAGCGACCTGATCGTGCGCGACGTGCGTCTCGCCGGGTACATGACGGCCGAAGCGTTCCGAACCGCTGTGGCACCGACCGCGGATCTCAAGGCCTTCGGGGTTGAGAACAACGCCGACGGTTTTGGCTCGGACCTCGTGCGCGTCGTGTACGCCGATACGTCGGCGAGCGCCAAGATTACCAAGGGACCCCCGGCCAATCCTTTTAATTCCGCGGTGTCAAAAGTAGAGAGCGTCTCGTCCTTTTCCGAGGGAGAGCTGATTTTTGCCGTGCGGACCTCGAACCCTGGTCGCGGCCAGGGCTGCGCGATGAAGATTACCAAGATCATTGACGGCCCCAACCCGATGATCCAGCACAATCCGGGAGAAGGCGCCCCCTGGAACGAGCCGGGAAACGACCAATGCAGCAACCTCTGCGGCGACGGCACCAACACCTGTTGGGATGACGGCCAGACCGAGTTCGCCCGATTCACGGCGCACGCCTACCGGATCCACCCCACCGATCCGCGGGGCCTACTGGAAATGTCACCGACCGGCGACCTGGCGGCCTCGACTGGGCTGGTAGACGATTGGGTGACGCTGGGCGAGGGGTTCGTCGACATGCAGCTCGCCCTGCGCGTCTTCCAACAATCCGACACCGTCGACGAGGATGGCGACGGCGATCCCGAGCGGGATTGGTTTTCGGGTGAGAACATGGAGACCGTCTTGGACACGGGTGCTCGCCCCATCTCCCTGCGCCTGAACCTGGTGGGCCGCACCACGGGGCGCGTGGAAGGGATTTTTCGCACCAAGGTGCAGGACTTCTACGACAAGCAGCGGCCAGACAACAACAGCCTCGGCGATCACGTGGGCGTCACGCTCTCGGGCACCAGTATCGAAGGCTCTCGCTACACGCGGGAGTCCCTGTACCGCTGGTCTTCGACCATCGTGGACTTCCGCAACATGGGGGCTGGACTGTGAGCCGAGAGAGAACCAACTTGCGGTGCAGGCGAGCTGGGGACGCCGGCCTTACCCTCACGGAGCTCATGGTCGCCGTGACCATTCTTGGGATACTCGCCACGGTCAGCGTCAGCGCGTTCAAGACCGACCCCGTGGCGGACAGCGCGACCAAGACGGCGGCCTTGATCCAGGAGGCTCGTCGGCTGGCCATCACCAATGGTCCGGTGCGCGCCGACGTGGTGGCCGCATTGCGAGCGGCAAGTTTCCCAGCGCCGACGGCGCGAAGCTACGTGATTTTCTCGGCCACGGCGGGTGGGCAGAACGTGGTGACCTTGCGCCGCCTCATCGAAGGCGCAGCCGTGGGGACTTATCGCTGGGAGAATGACCTGTCGTTCTCCTTGCCGAGCGACGTGGTCATCCCCTACCTAGACACCCCAGATTTGACGACCCAGCCTAGGTCGTACGTGGGAGCGGGAAGTCCGGTCACCCGCTGGTTTTTTCCGACCGGCTCGGCGAGCCCGATGATGGTGTACCTGGGCAAGCGCAACGACGCCGCTGGCAACGCGAGTCGTTACTCGATCCGGGTGCTGCAGCTCTCCGGGCTGGCCGACACGGCAAAGGGCTGGTAGTTCGGTAACCAGTTCACCGACGGGTCCCCCCGCTGCACCCCGGCAGAGCGGGCGCCAAGCCGAGGACTGCGCCGGCAGTTGCCCGACCCACGAGGCCGACCACCCAGGTAGAGGCCGCCTCGTGCCGCGGCTTCAGGCGTCG
>JACQUZ010000012.1 GCA_016210055.1 Deltaproteobacteria bacterium
CCCTCTCCCCCCCTCACCCCCGTCGCCACCATCCCCGCCCTTTCCTCGAGTAACGGCGCATTCCGTGACGGTCACCGTCGAGTCGATGGCAAAGACAGCGAAACTCCCACCTCCACCATGCCCTCGCCCTCCCCCTGAGAGTGCAGCACATCCCCCGGATCCACCGCCGCCACCTCCAGCGCCGTACGAATCGGGGTTGGTCTTGTCGCATCCGCCGCTTCCGCCGCCACCGCCGCCACCGCCACCGTTGTCCCCGACACCACCCAGGTCTCCAGGGTACGCGTACCAATACCCCTTGCTCAGAAAACCTCCGGCTTTTCCCCCATTGCCTCCAACGCCATTCGAAACGCGCCCGCTAATCCCCGATCCCGGATTGCCGCACGTGCTACCGCCACTTCCTCCCTCTCCTCCACGCCCAGGCCCGTTTTCGATGAGCTGGGCCGCGTTCCCCCCCCATTGCCCAGAGGATGCATCGCAATTGCCGAACAAGCAGCCGACGCTGCAGCTCGTATCCATGCGACCACCGTCACCCCCCCTCCCAGGTCGAGAGTCCGTGCCGGTCGAACACCACGGGTTCCACCCGCCGGCTCCGCCCTCGCCATGTCCGCTGTCGTCACACGCCTGCGAGTAGGAATCGGCGTTTCCCCCTTTCTTGCCCCCCATCTCGGGGGTTGCTTCGGGCACGGGTGCATCCATTCCCCTCTCGCCACCAGAACCCTCGGCGCCATTTCCGGCAATCATGGTGACCCGTTCCAAGCGCACGCTCGCGCGGCTGGCGTGAACGACGTAAGACCCGCGACCGCTCGTTCCCATCGCCCCCGTCGCGTTCGGCCCGACCAACACCAGGTCGGCGATTCGCGTGAGCTCGGCCACGTCATGGGCGCGCACGGTCATGTATTCCCCATCCATGGAATCGAGTCCACCCAACACCTGGACCCGGTGCGAGGGATCAGAATGGGCACCGCGCTGCCAGTTCCCGTCATAGCCGCCGAAAACATGAATGCCGTTCCGCAATACAACCACCTCCTGGTAATCCTCGGCTTGCACGTACACGTGCTTTCGACCGAGCTGGGTCGCCCGGTCGTTCCCCGTTCCGATCGTGGCGCAGGGGCTGTCAAATGTGGCCCCACACGACGGAAGGTCGAAGCCGTTGCTCTTGGACACGAATACCCCTACCGTGACGTCGCCGTCGATGCCGTCGCAGTTGTCGTCGGTGAATGCAGCGTCGGGTTCATCCACGGGAGACAGGGGTTGGCAGGCGCTCCACCCTGCCTGCCCCAGGCAGGTCCGCATCCCCGGACACGTGGTCGCGAGGGGCGTCGTGATGGTGCATGGTTTCCTTTCGTCCACAAGCGAGGCATTGCAATCGCAGGCGCCGCTCTGTGGAATGCACTGCCTGTATCCGCGTCCATTAAAGGTCATGTCCTGACAGGAATATCCGTCGGGACAGCCAATGACCGAGCAGTCCCTCCCGCAGAAGCTTCCCCCGGTCGGGAAGGAGATGCACAGGTCCGCCGAGGCGAGCGAGCATTCCGTCGGCGCCGTGCAGGGTGTGCAGAGCTGCGTGCTCTTCGGTACACAGACGTCGGCGAGCTCACCCGGCTCCATGGCACCAAGTGCCTTGTAGCAACCGAACCCCTCCGGGCAATCGCGGGCAATACATTCCATCGTGCACATGCCCGACGTTCCCACCAGGACACATATCTTGGACTTGCACTCCTTCTTGTCGTCACAAGGCTCGCCGAACTCGCGCAGTGGCCGGGCGTCGTGGCCCGCGGCGTCTGCGAACGGCCGTGCATCGGCATGTGCGTCTACCGACGCATCGGGGGATCTCGTCGTGGGATCGACCGTGCAGCGGGCGTCTCCAACGCAACTGCACCGCTCGTCCTGCGGATCACAATCACCAGGCGCTGTCGAAGTCGCGCAGGAACCGAGACCGAACAACACCCCCAAGGCCCCAAGAAGCGTCCGCACGGGAAGGAGCATACAACGCTTTTCCGCGCAATATGGCCACTCCTTGGGGATCAGGCCCTAACTTCACATTTCCGGAGAAGGAAGACTTAATCGCCGTACGCGTAGAAGGTCGACGACACCCGCCAGCTCCCCCCTGGTGCGATGGTGTTGATTGAAAAGCTAAACTTGTGCTCGCCTGGCGTGCGAAGGGCCTCGGGGTCCCAAGAATATGGAGGTGTTTCACTTCCGGGACACCAGTTGGCGCGCGGCGCTCGAACGCTTTCGATTAGACCGCAGGGGTTCTCGAGGCAGTAGTCCCTCCCCCTGTACTGGGCAATCGTGCAGAGCTTGTCGCAATCCAACCGCACCGGCTTGAACTCGTCGATCGTTACCCCGTCCACGATGACTCGGTGGGTGCGCTCGCAAAACTCCTCCGCGGGACCAATGCAGGCGTCGCGAGTCCCCTCGCCACCGCCGTGGCCGGTCACGCGGTACTCAAGCCGAGTCGACTTCGTGCCGGCCGGTACCTGGACCTTCACCTCCGGGAAAGCGGCGCCCGCTCCGAGTGAGCCGTTGACCAAAGGTACGGCCGCAAGCACGTTTCGGGGCGGAGTGCCGGGTACTACGTCGATCTCCACGTTCACGTTCCACCCGCCGGCGGATCCAGTCACCTTGCCGGCTCCATCGGACCACGTGGCGATGAACACGGTAAGCACGTGCGCGCCCGGCTTGGCGTTGGCTATATCTGTAATGTCGGCCTCGAGGTGTATCGGGCCTCCAAATGGGGTAATGGCGCGGACAAGCTCAAAGGCGGGTGGGTTCCCCTCCTTTTCAGGCTCGTCGAGGAGGAACTCGTAATTCCGGTCGAACGCATCACAGTCGGCCGGCCAGTTTTGTGAGGGAGGAGGTGGATTGGCCTGCCAGGTCTCGAACGGATAGCAAGTCGTCGAGAGATCGGCCTTGAGCGTGACCTTGGCGAATGGGCCTTGCTTGAATTCAATAGGAGCACGGACACGCTGGAAGTTCTCTGTCCCCCCAACGCTCGTAATGCGCGCCTTGTCCAAGGCCTTTATCGTGTAGGGCTGCCTGATCATCGCGTCAGGTGGCGTTGCATCGGCACCGTGGTTCTCGGCTGTTTTCCCCGACTCGCCGCACCCCCACGCGGTCCAAGAAAGCACTGCGATGAACAGTCCACGCGCTCTGGTCATGGCACCCCCTCGTTCGGCGGGTATCCAATCACGCTTTTTCCATCGTGGGAAGGATCGCCTCCACGCGCGCTCCTCGATCTGGCTCGAGATGGACTGTTCAGCGAGCGATTTGTTGCATGCCTTGCGAAAAATTCCACGAGCTTTCGTGCAGTTGTAAACCAATGTCCCCTGGCATGCCCGGTGCTTTGACCTCCGTGTGATGTACCGCTCCAGCCAGTCCCCGGTATTTGTTCCCCAACCCGAGAAGGGAGCCACCGCGGAGGAGCAGGATCCCCCGCGGGGCCTCCATCTTGGCCAAGGTCGATACCGAATCGATCGTGCCATTGGCTCAGGCTCCACGAGCACAGTCTTCCTTGGGTGGGACTGCCTGCTTGAAATGCCAGTGGCTATCAAGCGCCTGCATCAGAGACACGCGGCAAGGCTCCGCAACCACTTGGTCCGCGAGGTGCGCGTCTTGAGAGAGGCTGCCCACCCCAGCCTCGTGCGGGGCTATGAGTACTTTGAAGAGGGCGGGTTGCCGTGCGCCGTCATGGAGTACCTTGCCGGGCCTACCCTCGGCGTGGCCCTCAGCGAATCGAGCTGCGACCGGATCGTGCTCGCCCACAAGCTCGCACAGGTGGCATGGGCCCTAGGGGCGCTCCATGACCTGGGGTTCGTCCACCAGGATGTACAGCCAACGAACGTTATCCTGCATGAGACCCGAGGAGCTGTCTTGGCGGACTTCGGATCCGTGACCAAACCACGGCGCGGATCAACGAAGGCCGCGCTTGAGTTGGTCGAATCCACCCGGTACGTCGCGCCAGAGCAACTCGATCGCCGTGGAGCGGTACCTTCGAGCGATATTTACTCACTGGGATTGGTGGTCCTCGAAACCTTGGCCGACACGCAGGTTCCAGATAAGCTACGGTCGCTCCTCCTGGAATGCTTGGAAACGTCTCCGAGCGCCCGCCCATCCGCTCGCAGGCTCGCGCAGGTGCTGCAGGACGAGCTTGAGCCGGGCGTGGAGGCCAAGCCCACCGATGCGTTCGGTCCACCGACGCTGCTCATTACCCCAGACGGCAGCTCATTTTGCCTCCCGCATGGGGAGTGGGTGTGCCTCGAGCGTCGGAAGCCATTGCAACGCCTCCTCCGGGCGCTGGCGCGCCACCGCTGCGATCGACCTGGTTCGGCCATCTCGCCAAGCCATCTCATCGAAGTAGGCTGGCCTGGAGAGCTGCTCTTGCCAAAGGCTGCAGTCAACCGGATGTACGTCGCAATTTCGACCTTGCGGAGCCTGGGCCTAGGTGACCTTCTCGAACGACACGGTTCGGGTTACCGCCTGTCGCCCAGGATACCGGTGCGAGTCGAGCCGCGATAATCCTGCGACTTGCACCTACAAGAGGCTGGCTCCTCTTTCCCCCTCATCCCTGCTACCATCATGTTGGCATGCGAGCGACTGCATTCCTGGTCGTGTTCCTCATGCCCACCCTCGTGGCGTGGGCACAGGCAGAGGATCAACCAGTTTCCGGCGAAGTGAGGACTTCAGAAGCGCTTGTGAAGGAAGCACAGTCCTTGGCCAAGCGCGGCGATCTCCAGGCGGCGATCGCTCGCTTCAAGGAAGCGTCGCGGGTTCGGCCCAGCGCAGAGACGTTTTGTTACATCAGCCTGGCTTATCGACGCCTTGAGCGCTGGCCGCAGGCACAGCTCTTCTTGGAGCGGAGCCGGAAGGAAGTCGGCTCCTTTCCAGCGTGGTGTGGCCGGGACCTTGCCGTGGAGATTGAAGAAGCGCTGAAGGAGCATTCCCCGGTGGACATTCACTCAGATCCGGCCGGTGCGACCGTCCGGGTGGGGTTGCTGGCGCCGGACGAGACGTTCCCAACCCCTGGACGGCTATGGCTGCCTCGAGGTTCCCATGAGATAGCGCTGAGCCATCCCGATCGACCGACCAAAGCCGTGCAGATCACGGTGGATCCACCTCGCCCCCTTGCGATGAACGTGGTGCTCGAGCCCAACGTCAACGTCTTGCAGGAGGAGCCGTCCAAGAAAAAACCCGCCGAATCGCCCGGCACGTCAACGAAGGAAAAGGGAACAGCATTGGTTGAGCCAACGCTTGCAAAGAGGTCTCCTGTGGATCAGGCGTCAGCAAAGCGAAGCGCCTGGCCATGGGTGGCAGTCTCGAGCGGAGCGCTCGCTCTCGGGGGAGGTGTATACTATTACTTGCGCGCAAGGGACACGAGCGAACGGGCTAGCATGCTACCTCCGGGTGATACCTTCGACTCCTTGGTGGCGACCTTCGAAAGGCAGCGCATTCTCGCGTACTCCCTTTCGGCCGCCGGAATCGCAACCATGGGACTCGGTGCGTACCTCCTGTTGCGTCCAAGTGAGCCACGAGCGGATGGACCCCCTGTCGCCAGGCTAGAAATTGGCCCGCGAACCGGCATGCTTATTTTTTCGATGCGGTTTTGAATGTCGAGCCCGGAGCCGCGTACGCCACAGTCGCCAAGCAGTGCCCTCGAGGCATATTGCCCCAGTTGCGACCGTTCTTTTGATGGCGAGGCCGTCTCGTGTCCCAACGACGGAGCCCGCCTGGTCAAGCTGGGCGCGAAGAAGGACAACTTCGTCGGTCGAGACATAGACGGCCGCTACCGCGTTCTCGAGAAGATAGGGAGCGGTGGCATGGGAACGGTGTACTTGGGGTGGCAGCATTCGGTCGCACGAGAAGTCGCAATCAAGGTCATCGATCCGCGGCTGGCCCAGCATCCCGATTCGACGAAGCGCTTTCTTAGAGAGGCCAGGCTGGCCAGTCGTCTTTCGCATCCTACCGTGGTCACGGTCTTCGATTTTGGCCAGTCTGAAGACGGCGTCCTCTACTTGGTTCTCGAGCGGATAAAGGGCCGCACGCTCGCGAGCAAGATCCGGGAGGGCGCCCTATCTCTCCAAAGCACCCTCCGCATCGGCATGCAGCTATGCGAGGCGCTCGATGCCGCCCACCGCCTGAACATCGTGCACCGGGATCTCAAGCCAGCCAATATCATGCTCCTCGACGATCCAGTGCAGCGTGACGCGATCAAGGTCCTAGATTTCGGCCTGGCGAAATCGCTGAGCACCAGCGAGGGGGATTCGACGGTCACGAGAAGCGGGGTCATCTTGGGCACGCCCAGGTACATGCCCCCCGAGGCCGTAATCAAGGGCACGACCGATGCGCGCAGCGATCTCTATTCCCTCGGCGTGGTGCTCCTGGAGCTGGTCACGGGGAAGCCCGCCGTGTCTGCGGATAGCCTGAGCGAAATCATCGCGCTGCACACCCTGGGCTCGCCACTGATTCCGGACGAGGTGCCCGCCGACCTTCGCCCCGTGCTCAAGCGCCTGATGGAGCGTACCCCAGAGGACCGATACCAGAGCGCGAGGGAAGTCCACGAAGCGCTGGCCACGATCTCCCAGACGGCACTTGTCGCACAGCTCGCGCCGGAAAAAGCGCAACGTCGGGTTTCGGGACGCATGGAGTCCCCCACGACCCGCGCCTTGTCACGTCGCGCAAGCACAACGCTGAGCAGGGGAAAACGCGCAGCCGTGGTCGCGGCCCTGGTCGCGGTGTCGCTGGGAGCCACTGGGGTTTTCGTGCTCACCAAGAACTCAGGCCGGCAGAATCGACCTCTTGCGGGCGCTCCTCAGCCGGTGACGATGTCGACGAGCCCCGACCTCACCGGCAAGGGCAATCCAAGTGGAAGCACCGAGGAGCCGGAGAGGGCGCGTCCCTTGCCGGCGCCCGAATCCATCGACAAGCCGATTGCGGCGCAAGTCGAGCTGGAATTCCGCTCGACCCCCGAGACGGAGGTAGCCATCGATGGAAAAGAAATTGGTAAAACGCCCATCAGGCAATCCTTCTCCTCGGGAAGCACCCCACTGCACGTGACCTTCTCTAGGAAGGGGTATGACCCCAAGCGATTGAACGTCATCCCCAACCGATCGCACCTGATTGAGGTCACCCTAAAACGGACAAAGCGAGCGGATACAAAGGGAACGAGTGAGCCGTATCCGTTTTGAGAGCTGGTGCTCTTGCCAGCTCCGTGGGCTGTCTAGAACGTACACTCAGTAATGCTGTCGGGAAGCACCGGCGCGAGGCATAGAGAGCGCCCACTCCGATCCAGGATGACGATTTCGCTCTTGCCATCTCCATTGAAATCGCCCCTCACCATCGCGCCAAAGCGGAAGTCCGTTGGGAGCACGTAGAGAAGTCGACTGTTGTTCGACGCGAGAGCTCGAGTTATCCCTGCGTCGCTGGCCTGTTCTTTCACGTACGCGTTCTGAATCAACTGGACCTGCCACTCGTCGGGCAGATCGTCCCGGGGGTTTTGGATGACCACGATCTCCGCGCGGTCGTTGGCATCGAAGTTGTCGACGACCAAGCCGCCTATCCGCCCCGTCTGCCAACCGACCGTGTCCTGGTCATATGATATTCCCGCGGTGGAGTCGGGGGTCGGCCCCGCGACTACGGCACCCACGTAGGTCCCGGCGGCGCCTACGACATCGGGTGTGCCGTTCTTGTCGAGATCGTGGAAGGCCGTGAAGTATGGCCCCACGGTCGGCCAGGCATCATTTCGCACGACTCGAGAAAATCCCCAGGGATTCCCGGAACCATCGTTGATGAACCAGGAGGCACCACGGTAATCGGTGACCAAGATGTCGTCCTTCCGCCTCTCGCCGGACGAGATGCCGATGGCCCCTGTCGCTCGTTGAAACCACCCATCGTCGGTTGTACCAAAGAGCCTAAAGAAGGCCGAATCCCCAAGCGCCAGGCTGGACCAGCCTGCCGTCATGATGACCTGCACCCACGACCCGTCTCCGACAACCACGTCACGGATATCGTTTCCGTCGAAGTGGCCCGAGGCAATAACGCAATACCCGTTCTGCCCTGGATCTACCTTTCGGGTGGTCTCCAAGGTGTACGGCGGGTCAAAAGTGACCGGACTCGTGCCGTTGAAGCCAAGAACAAAAGATCTCTCCTCGGACGCGGCGTCGCTGGGCTCCAGCCTCGGCCCGAAGACCAGCACGTCCAACGCATCGCTGCCGCCGAACTGGGCCACATGCAGGCCGCAAGGTACGGTGGCGCCGGTTTTCACGTACGCGTCGTAGTACTTGCCCACGCCGTCCTGTCGGCCCAGCATCACGAAGAAACCCTGGGTCGTGGGATCGCCATTCGAATTGGCAACCAGGAGGTCCACCTTGCCATCCTGGTTCAGGTCCGCGACCACTGCCGCTCGAATGTTCATGGTCAACCCCGGCGGTGGGAACAGCAAGGGTTGGCGAGCGTCAACGTCGGCTCGCGCGTCCTCCGCCGCGTCGACTGTCCCGTCGACGCTCCCTCCGTCATTGACAAGCGCAGCATCGCCCTTGGTACGCGGCACGGGCGTGGTCAAGCAAGACGCCGAAAGACTTGAGAGCACGCTCGCCCAGGTAATTACCCTTCGCGCCAAAGCCATCCCCCAATGAATTAGAATACACCAGCTTCGCCTCGACAGGGCCTGCCTGCCAGGCCCATCGCTTGCATCGTCCCGGAACATGGGCGAGGGGCAAGCGCGGCGCATCACAACCCTCCACAGCCAGCGGAACTTGGACTTCCCAGAGTCACCTGCCGCTGACGTCACGACGGCACTCGAGAGAAACGGCTTGGCCGTTCAGGTCCTCAACGTGCCGCGAGACCTTCGCGAGCTCGCAAACCGACTTCAGGAAAAGCCACCGGAACTGGTGTTTAACCTGGTGGAGCCAACCTCTGGTCATCCCACGCTACCCCAGGACGTTGCAGCGACTCTCGAGCTCCTGCAGTTTTCCTATACCGGCGCAGGCCCGGCCGGACTGCACATGACTTCTGACCCCGAGCTCTCCCGCCGTGTCCTCGCCGCGCGAGGCGTCTCAGTGGTGGCGGGGTCCGATGATCCGGAGGGGACAGATATTTCGGTGGGCCTCCTCGGAAACGAGGTGCTCGAGGTGTTCCCCTCGCACGAGGCCGGATCGGAGCTACTGCCTGGCCACATCACGCCATTCGTCGGGGCCAGGGAAGAGAAAGATAGAATCGCACGGATCGTTTTCGACGCCTTGAGGTTTCGTGACTACGGCCTTCTAGTCCTGCGCCTGACCCCTTCTGGAGCGCTTTGGGTGGTACGGGCGTTTCCCAATCCGTCACTAGGAAGAGATGGTGCTCTCGCCCGCGCAGCAGAACGGGCGGGCTGGTCCTACGACTCGATCATCCTGCGCGTCCTCGAGGAGGGATTGGGCAGGACCGGCGTCCCGTCAGTCCTCTATCCCCAGCTCTTTTAGGCGCAGCTTGATCCCACGGTCGGAAACCTCCAGCCGCTCTGCCATGAGGGATACGTCTCCGCCGTATTCCTTGTGGCAAGCAAGGAGCTCCTCGGAGGGAACGTCTCTAGCCTTGCGCAGCTTCTTGCTTCGGGCGATCAAGGCATAGAGGGATGTCCTTGATATCCCGAGCGATTGGGCGGTAATCGCCGTGCGCCAGCGGTTCCCACGCAGGGCGGCGAGGAGCTCGTCTTCGGTGATCTCCGACGGCTTGCGTCGTGGTTGTGACCCGGCGGACGCCCCGGCCTCGGAGCCGTCTCGCAGGCCTGCGACCGGCGGTAGTCCAGCGTCGGATCCCCGATCGCCCTGCGCGAGCAGGCGGTCGAGCTCGGTGTCGAGACGGGCCTGAGTTTCTCCACGGCTCGAGATCACGAGCTGCCGGACGGCATTTCTGAGCTGGCGCACGTTTCCAGGCCAAGAAAAGCGCACCAGGCGCCCCACGAGGGGAGCTGGAAGCCACGGTTTTTCCCCGTCCTTGACGGGAGAAAGCCGGTGCCCCTCACCGACCGTCTCGAGCTCCTCCCGCAGAAAATGGACCAGCAAGAGCCCGAGGTCGTCGCGGCGCTCGCGCAAGGGAGGAATTCGGAGCTGGTACCCACCAATTCGATGGAAGAGCGGCTCACGAAACCGCCCTTCTGCAATGAGGCGCTCGAGCGGTGCGTCTGTTGCGGTGAGCAGGCGCACGTCAACCTTCTCGACCTTCTGTCCCCCAACGGGTTGAATCTCACCCGTTTCCAGCACGCGCATCATCATGGTCTGAACGTCGAGCGGAGTATCCCCGATCTCGTCGAGGAAGAGGGTGCCCCCATGGGCCCTACCAAAGTGACCACGGTGCTCCTGCGCCGCCCCGGTATAGGCGCCCCTCGTGTGCCCGAACAGCTCGGCTGCCGCGGTCGACGGAGGCACGGCCGCCATGTTCACGCTGATGAACGGCTTTCGTGAGCGAGGACCCACGTGCAAAATCGCGCGCGCGAGGAGCTCCTTCCCGCTCCCAGTTTCCCCACGGATGAGGACAGGAACGGACAGGTCGGCGACACGCAGCAAGTCAGCCCGCAGGGACTCCAAATTTTCGCTGTTCCCGACGAGGCCAAGCTGGGCAACGGGAGCACGCGCGACATCCATCGAGTGCAGGAGCAAGACGACCTGCTGGGAGAGCTCCAGCACCACTCCGTGCCCGACGCGCGTCCACGGAATGATCGTCTCGCCCTCGAGGTGCGCCCCGTCGACAAGAACGTCCATCCCGCCTCCTGAAGCCGCGAGTCGAATCCCCACGTTTCCGGCGGCCGAAAGAAGGATCGGGCGCCTGCTCACGAATGGATCGAGAAGTGGCGCGCCTCGCTCCTCGCCATGCTTCACGAATTGAGGTTCGAGCCGCGACAGCTGGATGGTCTCGCCGGCGAGTATTCCTGGAAGGCGCGCCCTGTCGCCGACGCGAACAAGGCTCGAGTGGTAAAGGATCGTGAGCGTCGGGATCCGAGTCTCCGCTCCGCCACTTTCGCCGTCGGTCACCTGCAGGGTCGCTTGGTTGAATGGATCCGAGGATCCTCGTGTCTTTTCCCCCACGGCGGAATTATAGAGCTTCAGGCGATGGGAATCATTGGATTTCCGAGGGAATTAGCGAACCTCGGCCAGCGCGCGGTCGATCACGTCACACGCGCGGTCGATTTCGGCCTCGTCGACGAGCATCGGGGGGGCAATTCGAATCACGTTGTTGTATAGCCCGCCCTTGCCCACCAGAAGCTTGTGCTTCTTGGCCGCCTCCATGAAGTCGGCCGCCTCACCGGGAGCAGGCTCCTTGGTCTTGCGATCCCGCACCAGCTCGATGGCCTGCATGAGCCCCATCCCCCGCACGTCCCCGATGAGTGGGTGCTTCTCTTTCAGCTCCTCGAGCCTCTTGCGGAAGAACGCACCGAGCCTGGCGGCCCGCTCGGGAATTCGCTCTTCGGACATGACGCCGAGAGTGGCGTGTGCCGCGGTGGCTGAGACCGGATTGCCGCCGAACGTTGAGATCGTCCCGGCAGTGAATGCGTCCGCGATCTCTGCCTTGGCGAGGGTCGCACCAATCGGGTACCCGTTTGCCATTCCCTTGGCATAAGCCACGATGTCCGGCTCTACGCCGTAATGCTCGATGCCGTTCCACACCTGACCCGTGCGGCCAAAACCGGTCTGGACTTCGTCGCAGATGAACAGGCCTCCATGTTTTCGCACGATCCCGACGGCGACTTGGAAATACTCGGGCGGAGGAGTGATAAAGCCCCCCACCCCTAGGATTGGCTCGGCAAAGAACGCGGCCGGCCGCCCCGTCGTGCAGGTGGACACGAGCTCCTCGATGTCCTCTGCACATCGCACGCCACAGACAGGATAGGTCGACCCAAAGGGGCACCTGTAGCAGTACGGAGCGTGGGCATGGACAGTCCCAGGCACCTGGGTGGGCAGAGCGCGATACCTTGCATGGGCCGTGTTGGCCATCGCCACCAGGGTTCGCCCCGAGTATGAATGACGGAGCGCAATAACCTCGGTGGTCTTCGTGTAGACCTTGGCAATCACCAGAGCGGTTTCGTCGGCTTCAGTGCCGCTGTTCGTGAAGAAGGCCTTCTGCTTCCCCTTGATCGGCGAGATCTGCACCAGCCTCTCCGCCAGGGCAACCTGCTCACGCATGGGGTACAGCGTGGACACGTGGACTAAGCTCTTGACCTGGCTCACCACGGCCTCGGTGATGCGCTTTTCTGCGTGTCCCAGGGATACGGTGAGGATGCCCCCGAAGAAATCCAGGTACTCGTTCCCCTCGATGTCCCACAGGCGCGCGCCGTCTCCCTTTACCAGGCAGATGGGCTCCTTGTAATAAGTGGCCACGCTTGGGAAGAGCAACTCCTTCTGTCGCTCGGCCACCTGACGATTGGTGTTCATTGATTTCGTGCTCATAGATTAAACGTCCCCCGACGGATGAACTGCCCTCGCCCCTGCTTGCGAGCAGCCACGAATTGGTCGTCTTTGATAATGAGCTCGCCGCGCGAAAACACGGCTTCCGGGGCTCCAATGACCTTCTTTCCTTCAAATGGCGTGTAATCGACACGCATGTGAAGGGTCTTCTGCGAAAGGAGGGCTTCCTTTCCTGGGTCCCAGATGACTAGATCCGCATCGGCGCCCACCGCGACGGTCCCCTTTTTCGGGTAGAGGCCAAAGATCTTCGCCGGAGCGGTTGCGGTGATTTCGACGAAGCGGTTCATCGAGATCTTGTTCTCGCGCACGGCCTCCCAGAGCAGGTACAAGCGCGTCTCGATCCCCGGCATGCCATTCGGAATCTTTGAGAAGTCATCACGCCCAAGCTCTTTTTGCCCCTTGAAGCAGAAGGGGCAGTGATCCGTCGACACGACCTGGAGGTCGTAGTTCCTCAGCCCACGCCAAAGATGATCGTGGTGATGCTTGGGACGGAGAGGCGGCGTGCAGACGAACTTGGAGCCCTCGAAGGGATCGTCCGGCCTACCGCGCAGATCGTCCTCGCTCAGGAACAAGTACTGCGGGCACGTCTCGGCGTACGTGGGAAGCCCGCGATCCCGCGCCTCCATGACCCTGGCAAGCGCCCGCTCGGCTGACAAGTGCACCATGTACACCGGAACATGGGCCATCTCGGCCAAGGCAATGGCGCGCTCGGTTCCAGTGGCTTCAGCCGCTTCCGGCCGCATGAGCGCATGGAAAATAGGCGCTCGATTGCCCTTTTGGATGGCTCGCTCCACAAGCACGTCGATGGGCAAGCCGGTCTCGGCGTGCATGCACGTGAGCGCTCCGAGCTCACCGGCGCGGAGCATGGCGCGGAAAATCGATTGGTCATCGAGGAGCAGGACGCCCGGATAGGCCATGAACAGCTTGAAGCTCGTGACCCCTTCACGGACGATCGCCCCCATTTCCTCGAGGACGGGCGGAGGGACATCGGTCGCAATCATGTGGAACGCGTAGTCGATGGCCGCCTTGCCCTCGGCCTTGGCGTGCCACTCATCCAAGGCCTTGCGCAGCGACTCCCCCTTTTTCTGGATGGCAAAATCGATGATCGTGGTAGTGCCGCCGTGGGCGGCGGCCACGGTGCCTGAGTCAAAGTCGTCCGAGGACGTCGTCCCACCGAAAGGCATGTCGAGGTGGGTGTGGGCGTCGATACCGCCGGGGATGATGTATTTCCCGGCGGCGTCCAGGACGGTCGCGGCTTGTCCGAATCGGTCGCGATGTTCGGGATCGGTAAGAGCGGCGATCTTCGCTCCGTCGATCCATACGTCGGCCGCGAACGTCTCCGACGCCGTGACGACCGTTCCGTTCTTGATGAGGGTGCGCATGGAGGCTCTCCTTTAGGGAAGCTGCTTCACCATTGCGTCGTAGCTGTCCGGGCGCCGATCGCGGAAGAACTGCCACGTGCGACGCACTTCTTCGATCATGTCCATGTTGAGCTGGGACACGACGAGCTCATCCTTGTCCTCCGACCCGCAGGCGAGGAGCTGGCCCCGTGGGTCCACGAAATAGGAGCTTCCATAAAAGCGGCCAATATTCCATGGGGGCTCCGTGCCCACGCGGTTGATGCATCCCATGAAATACCCGTTGGCGACCGCATGCGCCGGTTGCTCGAGCTTCCACAGGTACTGCGAAAGCCCTGCGACAGTGGCCGATGGGTTGTACACGATTTCCGCCCCGTTCAGCCCGAGGATGCGCGCCCCTTCGGGGAAATGGCGGTCGTAGCAGATGTACACGCCGATGGTGCCGTAGCGGGTCGAAAAGACCGGATAACCCAAGTTCCCGGGCTTGAAGAAGTACTTCTCCCAGAAGCCAGAAGTATGCGGGATATGATTCTTCCTGTATTTCCCGAGATAAGAACCGTCGGCATCAATGACCGCAGCCGTGTTGTAATACACTCCGGCCATTTCCCGCTCATACACGGGGACGACAATGACCATGCCGTACTTTGCGGCAATAGGCTGGAGCTTGGCCACAGTCGGGCCCGGAACTGGTTCGGCAGCGTCGTACCAACGCTTGTCCTGCGAGGAGCAGAAATAGGGGCCATTAAAAATCTCTTGCAGGCACAGGATCTGAACCCCTTGCTTGCCAGCCTCGTGAATGAAGGGAAGATGTTTCTCGAGCGCGGCAGACTGGATTTCAGACACTGGCCGCGATTCATCGTTCACGGGATTGGCGCATTGGATAAGACCAGAAGTAATCACGCGAGGCATGGAGGATCTCCTAGTTGGTCGTCAGTTCTGCCGTTTCCTTCGTGATGGCACCGTTCCACGTTTCGTTGTCGCGTCCCGGACCACCGGCGCGAGCGACCTTGGCCGCTTTCTGGCGCGCGACTAGATCTGCGTGGGTCGTGAAAAAGGGGAGGCTCTTCCCGATGAAGTCCGTCATGCGGGCAAAGCCATGATCGGTCATGAATTTCTCAAGGTCGGCCTTGAGCTCGTCGATGATCTCGTAGCCGCGCAGCATGGCCCCCGTGCAGATCTGCACCGTCGACGCGCCGACGAGCATGAACTGCACCGCGTCTGAACCTGTCTCGATTCCGCCCATGCCCGAGATGGTCACGCCTGGCTTGGCACGGGCGATCTCCATGACGTGGCGCAGGGCGATGGGGCGCACCGCCTGCCCCGAATACCCTCCCGGGACCGAATAGCCCTCGACGGTGGGTTGGGGCCGCAGGGTCTTGAGGTCGATCCCAATCACCGACAGAATCGTATTAATCGCTGAAATGCCATCAGCGCCCGCCTTGAGCGCCGCCAAGGCAGGCACCTCGATGTGTCCCACGTTCGGCGTCATCTTGGCCCAGACTGGAATCGTCGATACTTCCTTGACCCATCGGGTCACCTCTTCGACGATGCTCGGATCTTCTCCCATCGCCATGCCCATTTTTCGTTCGGGCAAGCCATGGGGACAGGAGAGATTCAGCTCAAAGCCGTCGACCCCAGTTTCCTGCACGCGCCGCGTGATTTCCTGCCATGCGTCCTTGCGGTACTCCTCCATGATGGACGCGATGAGGATTTTCCCAGGATAGCTCTTCTTTAGATAACGCAGCTCGTCAAGCCACTGATCGAAGGGTCGGTCGGAGATGAGCTCGATGTTCTCAAACCCAATGACCTCCTCTTTTTCCCGAGAGCGAAGCTTGCCATAACGCGGTGCAGTATTAATCACCTTGCTCGGGTCGAGGCTGATGGTCTTGCAAACCATTCCACCCCAGCCCAAGTCGAAGGACTTGGCAATGACGCGCCCGTTCGTCCCCGGAGGCCCAGACCCGAGCACGAACGGATTTTCGAAGACCATGCCATTGACGGTGATGGAGAGATCCGCCGCCACGTTCACCTCCCAGCGAGCTCTCACGCTCGCACGCGAATTGGAAGCCTGCCCCATATCACGGAGCGGGCGCGCGTTCAACTTTCAAGCGCACGAAAACGCGCGCCATGCTATACAGCGTCGCTCCGCTCGTTGAAGGAGACGGACACTTGCTCGCGCATCGCACGCGCTCGCGCGAGCGAAAGGAAAAGCGAATGCGAGTCATTCAACATTGGATCGATGGAAAGCCCCACCAACGCGCAAGCGAGCGCCATGGTGACGTGTATAATCCCGCCACTGGCTCGTGCACGGCGCGCGTGCCCCTCGCGTCCCCCTCTGAGGTCGACCTCGCGGTCGCTGCGGCGGCGAAAGCGCTCCCAGCCTGGCGCGCCTCATCACTTGCACGGCGCACGCGCATTTTGTTCGCATTTCGCGAGCTCATGGAACGCAACAAGAAAGAGCTGGCCACCATTCTCACCGAGGAACACGGCAAGGTGATCTCCGACGCCATGGGCGAGGTGAATCGCGGCCTCGAGGTGATCGAGTTCGCTTGTGGGATCCCGCATCTCCTGAAAGGCGAGTTCTCCGAGAACGTGTCGACCGAGGTGGATTCGTACTCGATTCGCCAGCCCCTCGGCGTCGTGGCCGGAATCACCCCGTTCAACTTCCCCGCGATGGTACCCATGTGGATGTATCCTATCGCCATCGCGTGTGGGAACACGTTCGTCCTCAAGCCGTCCGAGCGGGATCCCTCCGCAGCGATGTTCTGCGCCAGGCTTCTCGCGGAAGCCGAGCTGCCCGACGGGGTCTTCAACGTCGTGCACGGCGACAAGGTCGCAGTCGACCGGCTGCTCGCTCACCCCGACGTGCAGGCCGTTAGCTTCGTCGGGTCCACGCCGATCGCCCGCTATATCTACGAGACTGGCACCCGAAACGGCAAGCGGGTGCAGGCGCTGGGCGGGGCCAAGAACCACATGTTGGTGCTGCCCGACTGCGACATGGAGCTCGCGGCCGACGCGGCGGTGAGCGCGGCTTATGGCTCTGCAGGCGAGCGCTGCATGGCCATCTCGGTGCTCCTCACCGTCGGGAACGCCGCGGACAAGCTCATACCCATGATCGAGGAGCGCATCGCCCGCTTGAAGGTCGGCCCCGGCCTCGATCCCCAGTCTGAGATGGGTCCACTCGTCACGCGCGCGCACCTCGAGCGTGTCGCCTCGCTCGTCGAAAAGGGGGTTAACGAGGGCGCGCGACTGCTCGTCGACGGCCGCAACCTGGACGTGGCAAGAGGCCCTGGCTTCTTCCTCGGCCCGTGCCTGTTCGATCAGGTCACCCCCGAAATGACCATCTATCGAGAAGAGATATTTGGCCCAGTCCTCTGCGTCGTTCGCGTTCCGACCTACGATGAGGCGATATCTCTTATCCACGCCAATCCATTCGCCAACGGGGTCGCCGTGTTTACCAACGATGGCGGTGCCGCCCGCAAGTTCCAGAACGAAGTCCAAGTGGGCATGGTGGGGATCAACGTCCCAATCCCGGTTCCCATGGCCTATTACTCATTCGGCGGGTGGAAGCAGTCCCTGTTCGGAGACAGCCACGTGCACGGCCGTGAGGGCGTGCACTTCTACACCCGTGGCAAGGTCATCACCAGTCGTTGGCCGGATCCTCGTCACCGCGGCGTCAACCTCGGGTTCCCGCAGAATCGCTAGAAGTGCGAGAGATTGCCCAGGCCATCCTATCGATTCTCGATCGTGGAGAACGCGGTGCCATCGCGACCGTGGTCCGCACGTCGGGTTCGACGCCACAGCGCCCCGGGGCGCGCCTTCTCCTTTTTGCCGACGGTCGCACCCTGGGCACGGTTGGCGGAGGGGCCGTTGAGAAGGCCGTCATGGACGCTCTCGCGGCTTGCCTGCAAAATGGGCAACCCGAAGCCATGGAATGGGACTTGGTCCGCGACCTGGGAATGTGCTGCGGGGGTCGGATGGAGGTGTTCGTGGAGCCGATCGAGCCGAAGGATCGCCTGTTCATCTTTGGAGCCGGCCACGTGGCTGGCCGCACGGCGAGGCTCGCCCGTGACTTGGGATTCGCGGTCACGGTCATCGACGAGCGTGAGGCGCTAAACACCGAGGAGCGATTCCCGGAGTGCGACCGGATCCACGAGCAACCGGCGGAAGCCACGCGCTCCCTCGGGCTCACCGACAGGGACTGGGTGCTCATCTTGACCCACGACCACCGCCTGGATGAGGAAGCCCTGGGTGCCTGCCTCCGCGTTCCGCATCGATATATTGGGCTGATTGGAAGCCGGCGAAAGGTTTTTCGCGTTCTTTCGCGCATCCAGGCCAAGGGTGGGCTCCCCTCGCTCGATCGAGTCCATGCCCCGGTCGGCATCGACATTGGGGCGGTCACGCCCGATGAGATCGCCGTGAGCATCGTCGGTGAGCTCGTTGCGGTGCGTCGCGGCGTGCGGACGCTCCACCTGAGGGCCCTGGATCACCCGCTCATGCACAAGCTGCAACAAGGAACCGCGCTGCCCGAGGACATCGTGTCCCTCGAGCAGGCACCGAGTGAGCATTAAGAGATGGAACCGATTCAATTTGTCCTCAACGGCAAGCCGACCCAGGTTGCGGGGATCGATCCGCACGTGACACTCCTCGAGTACCTGCGCGGGCAAAACATGACCGGGACAAAGGAGGGGTGCGGCGAAGGGGAATGCGGTGCGTGTGCCGTCGCTCTCGTCGTGAAAGGCCAGGACGGGAAGCTGCGCTACGAGGTCGTCAACAGCTGCCTCGTGCTCCTCGTCGAAGTGGCCGGGAAAGAGGTAATCACCGTCGAGGGCCTCGGAGAACCTTCGGCGTTGCATCCGGTACAAGAAGCCATGGCCCAGGGCGGCGCGTCCCAATGCGGTTATTGCACGCCTGGCTTCGTAATGAGCCTCTTTGCCGAGTACTATCGAGAAGGGCGGGGCACGGGTTTCGATCCCGAAGCCATCTCTGGCAACTTGTGCCGGTGCACCGGCTATCGCCCAATCCGCGACGCGGGGAGGTGCATGGCCACGCCTGCCCAGGGCGACCCATTCCTCGAGCGTCTCGGCGGCTCGTTGCCTCCCCTCCCAAGGGTTCACGTCGAACACGGCGGGCGCCGCTTTTATCGGCCCCGTGCCCTAAAGGACCTATTTGGGCTCATGAAGTCCGAGCCCGAGGCCAAGCTGATAGCCGGTGGTACCGACGTGACGGTCGAGATCACCCAGCGGCATGCGCGCTTCCCCGCCCTCATCTCCCTCGAGGGTCTCGAGGAGCTGCGGGTGCTCGAGCGAACACCAGAATTCCTAGAGATCGGCGCGGGCATCCCCCTTAGGGAGCTCGAAGAGCGGCTGCACGGCGAGCTACCGCTCTTCGATGAGCTGTTTCCGCTTTTTGCCTCACGCATGATTAGGAGCCGCGCGACTCTCGGGGGGAACCTCGTAAACGCCTCCCCTATTGGCGATAGCGCGCCGGTGCTCTTGGCCTTGGACGCACGGGTAAGGCTCGCAAGCGCCCAGGGAGAGCGCGTGGTCCCCTTGTCGTCCTTCTTCGTCGGATATCGCAAGACCGCGCTCGCGCCGGGAGAGATCATGGCCTCGGTGCGAGTCCCACGTCCCTTTCCAGAAGTCAGCCGCTTTTACAAGGTATCCAAGCGAAAACTTGACGACATCTCGACGGTGGCGGCGGCCTTCGCCCTTTCCTTCGACAGAGCAGGCCGAATCTCGCAGGCGAGGCTTGCCTACGGCGGGGTGGGCCCAACGCCCGCGCGGGCGACCGACGCAGAGTCATGCCTCGTCGGCATGACGTGGGGGGAGGAGGCCATGCGAAAAGCACGTGGGGCACTCGCCACCGCATTTCAGCCCATTAGCGACCACCGAGGCAGCGCCAATTATCGCCGCGAGATGATCGTGAAGCTCTTCGAGAAGTTCCATGCCGAGCACAAGGGGGGAACGTCGTGCGCGTCGTAGGGAGGCCAATTCCGCACGAGAGCGCGAGGGAGCACGTGACCGGCCGCGCGCTCTACACGGACGATCTGGTCAACCGCTATCCGAATGTCCTCCATTCTTGGCCAGTTGCTTCCCCACATGCACGCGCGCGGGTCAGGTCGGTGGACTCGCACGCGGCACGAGAAGTCCCCGGCGTGGCGTGCGTGCTCACCGCAGGCGACGTGCCAGGAATGAACGATACCGGTGCGGCGCGGCACGACGAGCCGCTGTTCCCGAGCGAAGCCCTCTACCACGGGCACCCCGTCGCGTGGGTCCTCGCCGAAAGCGAAGAGGCCGCCCGCTTGGGCGCGCAAGCCGTGCGCGTGGACTATGAGCCTCTCCCTGCAATCTTGACCATTGAGGAGGCGATTGAGCGACAGAGCTTCCACACGGACCTGCTCCGCCTCTCGCGTGGGGAACCCAAGAAGGCGCTCCGCGAGGCACCTCATCGCCTGGGTGGCGAGCTCTATATCGGAGGGCAAGAGCACTTTTACCTGGAAAGCCAGGCGGCACTCGCGTGCCTCGATGAAGCAGGCCACGTGCTCGTCCACTCATCGACGCAGCACCCGTCGGAGACCCAGGACATCGTGGCACGCGTGCTGGGGATTGCCAGAAATCAGGTCATTGTCCAATCGCTTCGCATGGGAGGCGCTTTTGGTGGCAAGGAAGTGCAGGCCAACCCGTGGGCGGCCGTAGCCGCTCTTGGCGCGTGGAAAACCGGCCGCCCAGTCCGCGTTCGCCTCGGTCGCGAGGCCGACATGGTCATGACAGGAAAACGACATCCGTTCCTCGGCCGTTTCTCCGTCGGGTTTGATAACCAGGGGAAACTCCTCGCGCTCCAGCTTGACCTCTATAGCGACGGAGGGTACAGCCTCGATCTGTCCGAGCCGGTGCTCTTCCGAGCGATGTTTCACGCCGACAACGCATACCTCATCCTTAATGCCGAGGTGACGGGTCGCGTGGTCATGACTCACAAGTCCTCAAATACGGCGTTCCGTGGCTTTGGCGGGCCCCAAGGGATGGTCATGATCGAGGACATCGTCGACCGCATCGCGCGCCATCTCGGAATCCCTCCCCATGAAGTACGGGAGCGCAATTTCTACCAAGAAGGGGATACCACCCATTACGGCCAAGCGGTCAAAGACGCTTCGCGAATTCACCGCATTTGGGACGAGCTCAAAAAAAGCAGCGGCTTTGAAGAGCGGCGCCTCGAAGTTGCTCGCTCGAACGCGAGTGGCGCGCGGCCGGGGAAAAAGAGGGGAATTGCCATAACGCCAGTCAAGTTCGGAATTTCGTTTACGGCATCGTTCTTTAATCAGGCAGGTGCCCTGGTGCTCATTTATCAGGATGGAAGCGTCCAGGTAAACCACGGCGGCACCGAAATGGGGCAGGGGCTTCACACCAAGATCATGCAGGTGGCCGCGGAGGCGCTCGGAGTCCCCCTCTCCTCGGTTCGCATCATGCCGACTCGGACGGACAAGGTGCCCAACACGTCAGCCACCGCTGCCTCGAGCGGTGCCGATCTCAACGGAGCCGCGGTCAGGATCGCTTGCGATGCCCTAAGGGAACGCCTGGCCCAGGTTGCTGGACGGCTGATTGGGTACATGCCCGAGGACCTCGTGTTCAGCGAGGGGAGGATCTTCGCTCCAGCCGCGCCGGAGCACGCAGTAACCTTTGCGGAAATCGTTCGGCAGGCTTATCAGGAACGGGTCCCCCTCTTTGCCACGGGCTATTACCGCACCCCCAATCTCTATTTCGATCGCGCCACGGGACAGGGGAAGCCATTCCACTACTACGCCTATGGGGCCTCGGTGAGTGAGGTAGAGGTCGACGAGTTCACGGGCGAGTACCGCGTGGTGCGCGTGGATATTCTCCACGACGTGGGGGACTCCCTGTCGCCGCTCGTCGACAAGGGGCAAGTCGAAGGGGGCTTCGTGCAAGGGATGGGGTGGGTCACACTGGAAGAGCTCGCTTGGGATGCAAGCGGACGACTCGCGACGCGCGGGGCATCCACCTACAAGCTGCCGAGCGCGGGGGACATTCCCGAGGAATTCAACGTGCGCTTGCTCGAACGCGCGACTGAGCCCAGCGTGGTACACGGGAGCAAGGCCGTAGGCGAGCCGCCATTCATGCTGGCGTTTTCCGTGCGGGAGGCTCTTCGCGAGGCCATTGCGGCAGTGGGCACCGGAGGAATCGTCGAGCTCCCCCTCCCCTCCACGCCAGAGTCCGTGTACTGGGCGATCGAGCGGCATCGCGGTCGGCTGGGGGATCGCGTCCCCAAGTAGCCCAACCTATCTCCACGAGACCACTCGCTCGCCAGACGGCACGACGGTTGCAGCGCCGCCGTTTCATTCGCGGGACTCCTGCCACGCGTGCGTCGTTCTTGGCCGTAGCTTGGGCTGCGTGGCTGCTTGGTTGCGAGTCGCAAGGGATTCCATCCCAAGATCACGTCAAGCCAGACGCCGGCGACCGGCAGGATGCAACGAATCCTCCGGATGCCCGTGACACCACCACGTGGCGTTCCACCGTGCAGGCATGGATCTATCCTGGGCCCCCAGCGTGCAATGCACCGGCCGAGTACGCGGATGGTCGAGTCATTCACGTGCTCAAGCCGGAGTACTTCACCGTGGCTCCAGAAGGCACGTTGCGCATGATTCTCGAGGAGACAGATGGCTGTAACGGGTTCTCCGAGAAGAACGCAGCGGACGTAAGGGCGCATTCCCGGATTCAGCTCGTCACCGTGAGCGCGGGAGCCGAGGCCATGGCGGCGCTCGTCGGACACGCGCCAAGAAGGCAGGAAGCGGTGTCGACGCTCGTGTCGTTCGTCAAGCGTGTCCAATTCAGCGGAGTCGAGCTGGACTTCGAGGGATTCGGCAAGTGGACGCGAAACGATTACGCCGGTTACCTCCGCTTTGTCGAGGAGCTGGGCAACGCCCTCCACCAGGAGGAGCAATTCCTCGCAGTAGACGGACCGGCCATCGAGTCGGCCTCTGCACAAGGAAATTTCCAGTGGCGATACGAGGACTTCGAAGCCCTCCCGGTCGACCAAGTCATCGTCATGGCATACGACTACCAGTACGATTACGCGGCCGGCTCACCTGTCGCACCCACGGAATGGGTCGTCCAAGCGGTGCAGTGGGTCAAGGCGCGTATTTCCGATTCCACGCGGATTGCTGTCGGGATTCCTGCCTATGGCTATCATGGGCGGCCTGGTCAAGACCTCCAGATCGACACGCATTTCCAGTCGTCGCGCTATCCAGGGTACGAGCGCGCCATCCGCGATGCGCGTTCCTTCGAGATGTATTGGGAAAACGACGGCCAGTCCTATTTCTACGTGGACTCTGAAGGGCTCAACCGCAAGCGGGAGGCGATAGAAGCGCAAGGAATTACCACGGTGTCCGCCTGGCACCTGGGTGGAAACCAATGGTTCTCCGGCAAGCGCGAGCCATGAGAAAAGCGGTAACTTTCTCGGGCCTCTCGCGGCGGTGACAGATCCTGCGATTTGACACGGCGCGGCGAATTGGGGACGATGCCGAAGAACTGCCCGGGAGCCGCCATGCAAACCGCGTACGCTGCCTATTCGCCCGCCCAGTTGGAGGACATGAGTGAGGCGAAGCTCCTCACAGCTTCGGCCACCGAGCTTGCTGCTTGGATTCGTGAAGGAAGAGTCACTTCGCGCAAGGTGATTGACGCACACATTGCCCAAGTTGAACGAGTCAACCCGACCATCAATGCGGTCGTCCGCAACCGCTACGACGAGGCGCGGCAGGAAGCGGACGCCGCTGATGCCGCACTGAGAACGGGGGATGCCAACGAGCTCCCTCTGCTCCACGGCGTTCCTTGCACCATCAAGGAATGCTTCGCGTTGGAAGGGATGCCGCAAACATCGGGGCTCCTGTCGAGGGTCGGCAAGGTGTCCGGGACGGACGCCAGCGCAGTGGCCAGGCTCAGGGCCGCAGGCGCCATTCCCCTGGGGGTGACCAACATCTCCGAGTTGTGCATGTGGATGGAGTCGGCCAATCGGGTGTATGGCCGCACGAACAACCCCTATGATCCCACCCGGACCGTCGGGGGAAGCTCGGGAGGTGAAGGGGCGATCGTGGCAGCGGGTGGCTCACCCTTCGGATTGGGCTCTGACGTCGGCGGATCGATTCGAATGCCCGCGTTCTTCAATGGGGTGTTCGGCCACAAGCCTACCGGAGGCGTGGTCCCCAATACGGGACAATTCCCGATTACCGAGAACGCGGGGCTCCGGTATCTCTCTACCGGACCCATCACGAGACGAGCCGAGGATCTCATGCCTCTTCTCCGGGTGCTCGCCGGTCCTGATGGCATGGATACGGAATGCCGCCCGGCCAAGCTCGAGGATCCCGACTCGGTGGACATCTCACGCCTGGACGTGGTTTCCATCGAATGGAACGGCCTTATCCCCGTTGGACGAGAGCTCCGTGCGGCCCAGGCTCGCACGATGAAGGCGTTGAGCGCGCTTGGGGCCCGGGTACGTACCGCTCAAGTCAAGGGCCTTCGCCGTTCCCTGGGGCTATGGTCGTCAATGCTCGCGGATGCGAGCAGCGTTACCTTCCGGGAGCTGCTCGGCAATGGCACACCGTTTAACGCCCGGCGTGAGATTCTCCGCTGGGCCCTGGGGAAGTCCCCACACACGCTTCCAGCGATCGGCCTTGCGGTGCTTGAGCGGTTCCCTGAAAGTGCGCCCGAGTACCGACGGCAAATGCTCCAGCTTGGCCGCGAAGTGCGCAACGAGCTCGTAGACCTGATAGGTCCAAGCGGCGTGCTGCTCTACCCCTCGTACCCCACGCTCGCACCCAAGCATGGAATCCCAATGATTCAGCCGTTTTATTGGGTATATACCGCGGTATTGAACGTCATGGAGCTACCCGTGACCCAGGTGCCGCTCGGCTTGAATGGAGCAGGGCTTCCTCTTGGTGTTCAGGTCGTCGCCACCCATGGCAACGATCATGTCACTATTGCCGTCGCCATGGCGCTCGAGCAGGCTTTTGGCGGGTGGGTCCCTCCTCCCTGCGTCGCTCGCTGACCGCCTAATCCTCCGTTCGATAAGAGCAGCTCTTGCCACCTGGCGCGGAGTACCCGTTTCCTTCGGCATCCACATAAATGGCATTGGTCGTAAACCTGGGTACCCGCCTTGGATTAAACTGGGGCAGGCCCCTTGGTTGAGCCTTCTCGCCAAAGCCCAGCACCACCACGTGGGAATCCCTTGCGATCTCCAGCGGCAACACGGCGTCGTGCTTGATCACCGCGCTGGGATTCGTGGCAGGGACATCCATGGCCTCATCGCAGTTCACGAATACCTTGAAGTGCGTCACGTCGATCTCCGGAATCGCCTCGATGTGCACCTTCAAGTCAACCTTCCCAGCCGTGGCCGCCGCGGTGTCCCCAAGCCCCTTGTCACCGATCGAGACGCGGGCGAATGCGCCGGTGCTGACCACGACTCGCCCATTCACCATGGCATCCACGAGGTCGTCCTCCTTGAACTCCGTCACCTTATCGGTAGACGAGGCGAAGTAGGTTCGCGGGCTCCCCATGGAGTCGATCCCATGCTCGTCCGTTACACCAACGGCCGTCACCTTGCGGCCGTGGTTCAGGAAGCTCACCCAATCGTCAAACAGGCCTGTTCGAGGGTCCCCCGGGGCGGCAAACACGTCCTGGGGACCGTTCATGTATTCAATCGTGTTGAAGTCCCAAGACCAGAGCGAAGCATCGGCCTTGAGCCCAAGCGTCGTCGGGTCCGTGAGAATGGGCGCTCCAGCCAAGCGATCGTACCCAATGAGGCACATGTAATTGCACCCGGAACGCGGATGATTGAGCGTGACTACCCGTGCGCCCCGCTGCCGCTCTGCTGCAAAGATCTGACCGATATCCATCCCGTACCATCTTATGTAATTGCCGCGATCCTCCTTATCGCCCGGCGTGACCGGATACATGATGGTGTGCTCCGGAATGGTCGCGGTCACCTCCTCACCCACCACAGTGGCCACCCAGTCCTGCAAGCCAGTCTCCTCTACTCCAGGCGACCAATCGACGATGGTTTCGTGGTCCGTCGAAACTACGACTTCCAAGCCAGACGCAGCCACTGTCCTAATGCGGTCCGCCACGGGCACCTCGCTGTCTGCGCTGGGAGACGCATGCACGTGCGTGTCCACCGAAAGAAACCCCGTCGTGTCGACCAAGTGTTCGAGCCGGGCTTCTAGGTGCGCAGTGGCGTCGGCAGCGACGTGAACGGCCCCGTGGACCACGCTGTATTCGAATCCACGGGTCACGCTGAATTCGTAGTCCCCCGGCGGGAGCATCGCCTCACCAATTCCAGATTGGAGGTGAAGCTCCCGCACGCTTCGCGAATCCTTATAAAACGTAATCTTCGCAGGTATTGGACGATCGCTCGTGTCCTTGATGCTGTACATGACCGTGCCCCCTCTATCGAACCCAACCTCCAAGTCCCCGCGGTGAGCACGAGTAAAAATCCTTGGCTCAGGATCTGGACGCCCGGTTGACCGAGCCACGAGCCGGTACTCCATGGTGTCGTCGCCAAAATCAGCGATCTCGCCAGAGAAGCGTCCTTCTTCATCGCTGACGAAGCCGTCCAGCACCTGCCATTCCGCGTGCTTGTTCTTCACCTGCAAGTCGATTTCGACGCCGCCAAGGCCTCCCCCCGACTTCTTGTCCAGGATCCGCCCCGTAATTGGGAGCAGCTTGTACTGCCGCCAGCGCTGGTTAAGGGGTTGGAGGTGTCTCACCGCGCTGTTTCCGTCGGTACCTCCCACGCTGACGAAGAAACGCATCGACGCCTTGTCCCCAGCCTGGCCTGCTGGTGCAAGCGCGAGCGGTGCTCCGAGCGCCTGATCGAGATCGAGGAGTGCATTGACTCCCGAGAGGTTCGTCGTGGCCATGTTCGGCGACTCAATGGCAATCGCATAAGAGCCCTCCCCAGCACTGGCCATGAGCCAAGGGACCTTCACGCGCAGGTTAAACCCGCCAATGGAGGTTGCCCCGTCGGCAAAGGACTTCGCTGGCGTGCTGTCACTGAGAAACAGGGCACCGCCCGCGAGCATCTCTTGCGGCTCGCTGGCCTGGTTGGTGACCTGCAGCTCCATCTTGAGGACGTTGGCGTCGGGCTCCAGGATGTAGTCGAGCGCGAGCTTGACGCCGAGTGGCTTGCTGAGCGGCTTCGTCTTGCCGGACTTGAAGGCTTCGCGAATCAGCTCGAGCTCGACAAGCCAAAAGTAGTCGTCGGTTCCGTGGACGCGGACCACGGCCGCCTTTCCATTTGACCCGTCGTTCAAGACCTCAATCGATTCACTCTTGAACGCCCGCAGGATCGAACGGTTGAAATCCTTGGTGTCCAGCTTTCCGAGCATCACGCCGATTTCGCCGAACCGCTCCTGATTGGCTTGCGCGCATCCGTCGACGGCAACGGCGTCCACGACCATTCCGCCGTAGTAGTAATAGGTTTTTATTTTCTCGACGCCCTGGATGACGAATCCGGCCTTGTTATTCATGAGCAGGTAGTCCCCGACGCCGCCCACCGCCTCCGGCCCCACCATTTTTTGCCTGGGATCGGAAATCCGTTTCGCGAGGGAGCGTCCGGCCCTCGGACATCCGTCGAGGAAAAGCCCCTCGCCGGTCGGTTCCGAGGAACCTCCCCCCGAGCAACCGAGGAAAAGAAGCAGCCCAAACACACGCCAGCGAGAATAACGAGATGTCATCGAGGCACCCCCAGCCGCGGCAGAATTGGTCATACCAATTTCAATTGAGCCAGCTTGCCAGAAGGCTTCATTAGGTACAATCCGATATCTGCCTTTTTGGGCAAATCGGGTCAATTGTCCTACCTGGGGACAGGTGTCCCCACGGGTCTGGACTCCCCTTTCGAACACATCTAATTGAAATCACTATCACGCGGCCTGGTCCGGCGATTGCTATTTTGACGCTCGGTGTCAATGCGCCCGCACCAACGAAAGGAGAACGGAACCCCCATGAGGCCCATATCCCGTTCGCTGCTCGCCGCGCTGTCCCTGCTCCCGCTTTCCTTCGCATGTAGCGTCGCCGATGAATTCAATCCGGAGCCCGAGATTCCTCCCATTCCTGCGGTCAAGGATGAACGGGGAAAAATCGACTCGTACATTCGCGGCCTCGAGCAGGTACCGGTCGACCCGCCTCAGATCATTGAAGGGGCGGATGACGTTCCCGTGCGCGAGGGGGATTACTCCTGCGCGACCCAGAACTTCACTGAGACCCGCCAGTATGACAAGCTCGTGGCATATACAGCGAACTCGGAGTCCTTGTGGCCCGGAGCCCTCATCCGAGGGGATGCAATTCAGACTGGGTTATTTACGCAGGTTGGATTTGAGCGAGCTCCCCTCGCCTTCTCGATCTCCCTCGAGAGCCTGTCGGGCGCAAAGTCGGCTATCATGCAACAGCCCAGCCTCTCTTCGTTCCGTGAGGAGCTTGGAAAGGTATTGGCAAGCGAGGTAACAGGCGCGACCGCGGCCAGCCTCTATGCGGAAGTGGAGGAAGTCCACTCCAAGGATCAGCTCTCGCTAGCCCTTGGCGCTGGCGTTTCCTGGCCCGGAGTAGCCAGCTTCTCGACGAGCTTCAACTTTGACCGCAAGGACATCAAGAGCCGCTACCTCGTCAAGTACATTCAGGCCTATTACACCGTGGATGTTGACCAACCAGGAACTCCGAGCTCATTTCTCAACGACTCGGTCACCCTGAGTGAAGTCAAGTCCAAGCTTCCTCCCGGCAGCCCGCCCGTGTACGTCTCTTCCATCACCTATGGACGCATGGTGTTGTTTACGTTCGAGTCTCAGTATTCCGCCGAGGAAATGGAGGCAGCCCTCGACTTCGTGTACCGCGGGGGAGTGGACGTCTCGGGTAACGTGTCCCTGACGTACAAGGACATGATCTCCCGCTCCAACATCACGGCGTACATCCTCGGTGGGTCAGGCGGTGAAGCAGCGAAGTCTATTGACAGCTACGCAGCGCTGATGGGGTTCATCAAGTCTGGCGGCAATTACACCAAGGATTCCCCCGGGGCACCGATCGCTTACAAGCTGGCCTACCTAAAAGACAACACCCCTGCTCGCCTCTCCTTTACCGAGGAATACGAAGTCAAGAACTGCGAGCGCGTGAGCCAGCGCGTCAAGGTAACGCTAAAGAGCATTGACGTCGAAAGCGCAGGTGGCGATGCGGGCGACAACCTGGAGCTCTACGGGACCATCCGGGCAGAGGCCGAGACCACCGCCACCCTTTTTGACAAGGACGCCGGAAACCATGTTCGGATCTCGCAAGGGCAGTTCTGGCCAACCCAAGGACATATCGCGGAATCGATCATCCACGTGGTGCCAAAAGCCGGCCACTCGATTTCGCTGCACGTCAACCTGATCGACGATGACGGTATCTTCCCGCACGACACGATTGGCAATGAGGTCATTGTGGTCCCGATCGAGACTGGTTGGCGCAGAGACGTTCGCGTGCTCCTGACCGGCGACGATGCTCGCGTCGCGGTAACCATTGGATTGGAGCCCATCTAACAGTACCCTGTCACCCCGTTGAGACACCCCACGCGGGTCTCCATCTTTTTCCCGCCCACTGTCCATCGCTGAACGGCGGCTCGACCTCATTGACTCACCACCTTGTGTGGCCAAAGAAATCGCTCGGGCGTCGGCCGTGCTCCAGGATTCCGCGAGCATGATCGTTTTTCGACGAGCCTCTCGAGCCCCGCTCGGAGATACTCATGCTTGGAGACTGACGTCCTTGTCGTATCGCCCAGGAGAGCGGGTCACGGATCGGTTCGTGATAGAAAGCCTGGCTGGCACAGGCGGAATGGGGGAAGTGTACCGCGCTCGTGACACGAGCAGCGAGGAGCTCGTCGCCGTCAAGATGCTCCGCCTCCAGGACAGCACGCGCCTGGAGCGCTTCGAACGCGAGGCGAGCGTCCTGGCCGGCCTTCGTCATCCCGGTATCGTCCGCTACGTGGCACACGGCGTCACTCCCGGCGGGGACCCGTTCTTGGCCATGGAATGGCTCGACGGGGAAGAACTCGGCAGGTATCTCTCGACCACTGGTCTTTCTGCTGCCGAAAGCGTCGCATTGGTCCAACGAGTCGCAGAGGCCATTGGGGCCGCCCACTCCGTCGGGGTAGTCCATAGGGATCTGAAACCCAGCAACCTGTTCCTCCTCGACGGGGATATCAACCGGGTGAAGGTCTTGGACTTCGGAATCGCCCGGCAGCGGCGAGCGACGGCCCAAGTGACCCAGACCGGCGCGCGGATCGGAACCCCACGGTACATGGCACCAGAGCAAGTGCGCGGCGAGCGGGACCTGGACGCGCGAATAGATGTTTTTGCGCTCGGATGCGTCCTGTTTGAGTGCCTCACGGGAAGGGTAGCCTTTTCAGGTGACGACGAGCTGGCCGTGCTTGCCAAGATCCTGCTCGAAGAGCAACCCCGGGCCATCGCGTATTGTCCAGGCATCCCACCGCAGCTCGATGAGCTCGTTACCCGGATGCTCGCGAAGGATCCCGCCGAAAGGCCTCGCGATGGGCATGCCGTCGCCCAGGAGCTCTCGAACCTCGGGACCATTGGTCCCACGGAACGGGTCCCGGCCAGGCGAGCCTCAGCCGCGATTAGCCGAGAGGAACAGCGCCTTCTTTGTGTTCTCTTGGCAAGCGAGCGTACGTCCTCACCTGGGGTCCGAGCCGACGAGGCGACGCTCAACATCCAAGATAGGGATAACGTGGCCCAGGCAATGCGAAGCGTCGTTGCGCCGTTTGGCGCCCGCCTCGAACGCCTTGCCGATGGCTCGGTGGTCGTCACTTTGTCGGGCTCCGGCGCGGCGACTGACCAGGCCGCGCAAGCTGCTCGATGTGCACTTGCCCTCCGTCGGACGCTGCCCGTCCTGCCGATGGCGCTCGCTACGGGGCGTGGAGTGCTCTCGTCAAGCCTTCCGCTCGGTGAGGTCATCGACCGCGCCGCCAGTCTCCTGCGCACCGCACCGGCGCCGGACAAGGGCGACATGACAACGTGCCCGATCCACGTTGATGAGGTGACAGCAGGGCTGCTGTCATCAAGTTTCGACGTGACCGGGCGAGACGGTGGCCTCGCGCTCCGTGGTGAGCGGGAGCGGCAGGAGGAAAACAGGACCCTTCTCGGACGCCCGGTTCCGTTCGTCGGCCGAGATCGTGACCTTGCTTGGCTGCTGGGTCTATTCGAGGAATGCGTGTCCGAGCCCATTGCTCGTATTGCGCTCGTTCGCGCTCCGTCGGGAGTTGGGAAGTCCAGGTTGCGAAGCGAGTTCCAAGAGCGAATGAAGGAGACCTGCTCTCCGCTCGAAACATGGGTGAGCTGGGGCGATCCCATGCGCGCTGGCTCTCCGTTCGGAATGCTCGCGCAAGCAATCCGGCGCGCCGCAGGAATCGCTGAGACGGAGCCCATGGACGTCAAGCAGAGGAAACTCCAAGCGCGCATCGGCCGAAATCTTTCGGCGGAAAAAAAGACACGGGTCACGCAGTTCATGGCCGAGCTCTGTGGAATCCCGTTTCCCGACGAGGGGGAATCCGGGCTCCCCCTTCGCGCAGCGAGAGAGGACGCGACCCTCATGGGGCAGCAAGTCCAACGCGCGTGGGAGGATTGGCTCGCCGCAGAGACGGCGACGCAGCCCGTCGTCCTCATCTTGGAAGACCTTCACTGGGGGGACTCCCCCTCGATCAAGCTCGTCGATGATGCGATGCGCGCCCTTCACGATCGCCCGTTCATGGTCCTCGCGCTCGCGCGGCATGAGGTTCACGACCTGTTCCCGCGTCTCTGGGCAGAGCGAGGCCTTCACGAGCTTAGGCTCGGGGAGCTCTCGCGCAAGGCAAGCGAGAAGCTCGTGAAAGAAGCCCTAGGCAGCGCCATTGCCTCAAGTACCGTGCGCTCGATCGTTGAACGGGCCAGTGGAAACGCGTTCTACATTGAAGAGCTCATCCGCGCGGTGGCCGACGGGAAAGAGAACTCCCTGCCGGAAACCGTCCTTGCGATGGTCCAGGCACGCCTGGAGAGCATGGAGTCGGACGCCCGCCGTGTGCTCCGGGCGGGGAGCGTCTTTGGGCAGGCGTTCTGGCGTGGGGGTCTCATGGCCCTCCTTGGGACGGGGCATCGCACAGAGCTCGTGGACGAGTGGCTCGATGAGTTGATTGACCGCGAGGTCATCATGCGCGCGAGCGAGCGGAAGGGAACGACTGGCTTAGCCCGACGAGACGAGGCGTACGTCTTCCGGCACTCGATTGTCCGAGATGCCGCCTACGCGATGCTCACCCCCGACGACCTGCGACTCGGGCATCGGTTGGCCGCCGAGTGGCTCGAGCAGGCCGGTGAGTCCGAGGCAATCGTGCTCGCCGAGCATTTCGAGCTGGGCGGCGAACACGGGCGCGCCGTGGAGAAGTATCGGCGAGCGGCCGAGCAGGCGCTCGAGGCGAACGACCTCACCGCCGCAATTGCCCGCGCCGACCGAGGAATCGCTTGCGGGGCCACCACGGAGTCCTTGGGAATGCTTCGCCTGCTGCAGGCCGAAGCACATGCGTGGAGCGGCCAATTTGCCCAAGCCGAGGAACGTGGCGTGGAAGCCCTCCAGTTGCTGCTCAAGGGAAGTGTCCCGTGGTGCAACGCCGTCGCCGAAGTGGCCCTCGCGAGTGGACGCCTCGCACACCAGGAACGCCTTGTCTCCCTCGGGAACGACCTTGCAGCCCTGGGACGGGACGGGGCGCAAGATGCGCGCGCACTCGTCATTTCTTGCGCCCGCGTGGGAGCACAGCTCTGCTTTGCCGGGCGCTACGACCTGGCCGATTCGCTCCTTGAAGTCGTGCTTCAAAAGGGCGCTCCAATCGTGGGCGTGGACCCCTGCGTTGCGGCCTTCACTCACCGCGCCCTCGAGATTCGCACCTCTTGCGCGGGAGATCTCGTCGCCAGCTTGGATCATGCCGCCAAGGCGGCGGCGAGCTATGAACGTATCGGCGATCTGCGGAACGCCTACCTCGAGCGTGGGAACCTCGGGTATGGGCTTGGCCAGCTCGGAGCCTACGAAAAAGCTGAAGAAGTCCTCCGCGCAGTCGTCTCGGCGGCCGATGCCCTAGGCCTTGCCAGCGTCACGGCACTCGCCAAGCAGAACCTTGGACTTGTCCTCGCGTTTCAGGGCTGCTTGGATGAGGCAAGGCGCGTCGAGGTGGAGGCATTGGAAGCGTGCATGAGGAGTAACGACCGACGCCTCGAGGCAAGCGCGCGGTCTTCTCTTGCCCTCATTCTGTGCCTCGCCGGGCTCCTGGGAGACGCCGAAAATGAGGCCGTTCTCGCCGTCGATCTCTCCCGGAAGATCCCACCATCACTCGCTCTCTCGCTCGCTGTGCTCGCTCGGATATGCCTTGGAAAAGGCGACCACGAACGGGCCCACGCCGTGGCGAGTGAAGCCATGTCCCTGCTCGAAAGGCTCGGGGGTCTCGACGAGGGCGAATCGCTCGTCCGCCTGATGCTCGCCGAAACGCTGCTTGCCATGGGAGATCGGGCGGCTGCGTGTCAGGTCATCATGAGAGCGCGCAATCGCCTCCTCGAGGCGAGTGCCCGGATCACGGATCCGACCTTGCAGGCGAGCTTCCTCGAGCGCGTTCCCGACAACGCGCGAATTCTTGCGTTGGCGAGCGAGTGGCTTGGGAACTAGCGGTACTTCTTCAGATCAAACCCACATCCGTCGCGATGGGCGCTGCGGCCGCCCCACCATTCGAGGGACACGTGGATATGGTGATGGTGGAACGGCCACCCATCGCCGTGGGCCATTTGGCTGGTGAAGGAGTCCCGCTGCCGCTGCGTAATCCACCCCAGCTCGAATTGCCGTCTCGCCTCTTGCTGGAGAAGCGGCGCAATCACCTTGTCGACGCCGATAACGCGCAAGCGATTAGACTCAAACAGCTTGGCCATGAAGTACACTTGGCGCGGCAGGTCAACGACGTGGTTCCGGCTGGCCGAGCTGGAGCAGAACGATCCGTTGTTGCTCTCTTCATTGGCGTCGCAGATCACGCGCGCTTCATTGTATGAGAGAGTTCCATTGGATGCGAGGGTCGTGTAATAGGCGATATCGATATTCCCACCCTGGTCGTGGGTGCTCTCGGGATGTCGAGGATCGCCAATGTCATAGCCGGGGGTGATTCCATCCCTCTGGCACATGTCGACGAGTCCCAGGGGCTTGGTGCCCGGGAACTTGATCTGCGTCTCGCGAATTGCATGGCGGACGAGCATGATCGTCTCACGACGGAGCCATCGATAATTGGAGACCGAATCGAATCGATAGCCATCCCCAACATAGGGATCCGACGGATCGGCGTAGGGAAACTGGATTAGCCCCAGCTTCCCACCTGGACGCCCGATGCAATCGTCTTGCGGATAGGACGCCGTGCAATCACGCCCGTCGCTCCAGGGGACGAGCGCCGTGATTAGATTGTACCGATTCGTGGCACCACGCCTTCCAAGAAGGCGCCAAGCGAATTCCTTGACATTGGGGCCGGCATTAAGCACTGACAAGAACTCCTCGCCCGTTTCGTATCGCGCATCGCTCCAGCTGCATGAGTGCTCCATTCGTCCACCGAGACACGCACCTGCGGAGTCATGCGCCGAAAGATCCAAGTCCCCGGACGCGCGTTGGAACGTCGCACCCAAGGTAGCGATCATCCCTCTAGGAACATCCAACTTGAACCAATCCTTGTCGTTGGCACATATCTCGAGCCCAGCAGTCGTCCCACTGGGTGCCGCCTGCGCTGCGCCTTGGCTTTCGTTGGGTTCGTAACGAGTATCGCCGCAGCTGAAGGTCTCGCACCGCCCCTGATTGCAGACCTGGCCTTGTGGACATTGTCCAGATGGGTTGCTCTGGCTACAGTTGGGATCGGTTGTTGTTTCGCCGGGGTAGCAGGTATTGTCCCCGTCGCACGTGTAGCCTTCGGCCACGCGACATCCGGAAGGCGCTTCGCAGGACTTGAAGCAGGCAGAGCCCCCGTCTTGCAGTGAGAAGCAAGTGCTCCCTTCTGGACAGCCCGAATCGGCGCAGCCCATCTTGGAGCAGTACCCGCCGGGTAACGACAAGCACGTGCCACCGGCGCATTCTCCAGCCTGGCTGCAGGGCTCGCCGATGTCACGCCCCTGGGTAGTCGGGCGTGCGTCGGGATGTTCATGCCCACTGTCTGGCCTGGGAGGGGTAGGACGCGCGTCTGGGCGCGGCCGCGGATCGGGCTCCCGTGCATCAACGGCGGGCGATCCAGCGTCGGGATCTGGAGTCGTAGGCGTTTCGACTGTGGAGTCGCCATCTTCAACAGCGCCTGCGCACCCGGCGGTGCCGGCGATAACGATAAGGGCGAGACAACTAGCGATCCCGATGCACGTACGAATCGATTTGTATGGAAGAACACGCATTTTTGTCATCCCGTGAACAGGTTGTTTTTCAAAACCCATCCTCATCACCCATTCAGGAGCTGGTGTCAAGAACCCTGCCGCCCGGTCACGAGGCGGCGGGGGTCTTCGAGCTTCTCCTTGAGACCGGTCAACGCGCGAATCGCATTAAAACCATCCTCGATTCGCTCGTCATAAGAGAACTTGAGCCGCGCAATCGTGCGCACCATGGGCACGCCATTACGGGCCACCACCTCTTCCTCGATCCGGCCGAGCGTGCAGAAGATGGGGATATTGCCGTATTCATAGAGATGGTGGAATGCCGATTTCCCCCCCACGCTGCCTAGGTTGGTGACGAAGGCGCTGGCGAAAAAGGGGTCGTTGCGAATAAAGGATCCCGGCAGGAGCCCCCAAAAATCCAGCCAACGCACGATCCGAAATAGCCCCATGAGCAGCAGTCGTGGCAAGGCCAGGAGCAAGGCCATCTCCCGATCGGCGTAGGAGACCTTGCTCGACTTGGCCTCCGAAATCCGCACTGTCATGTCGCTGAGGAATTCCTCGAGAGTTTCCCCAGGCTCGAACTTGCGCTTCACCACGCTGAGGGGCGCGCTGGGCTCCATGGACTTCTTGACCGTGAACGATAGCCATGCCCCATCCCGTTGAAACAACCGCCTCCCAGCCACGAATCGATTGAGGCGAGGCACCTCGGAAAGCATTCGCGCCATCGCGTGGAGAAGGAGCATGAACAGGGTCAGGCGTTGTCCGGTGTCGGAGTTCCAGCGCTCAATCCAAGGGAGGGTGTCGGTCACGTCGACCGCTTCCTCGAAGTACACCACCGATTCGTTGCGGGTTCTGAAGAGGATATTCGCTATTCGCCTGTAGGGTGGAACGTCTCCTACGAGCTTGCCGTCACGGGCCATGCGGCAAGAATGCACAGAACCGGATCCCACGTCCACCGGCCCGTCTCAACATTCAGTTCTGTAAGGCAGCCCACAAGCAGAAACGGCTACGGTGGCCACCGGCTAATCAGGTAGCCATCGGAAGTCCCTGGGAACTCGCCATCTTACGCGTGGCACGCCTCGTGCTGAGGCGGCGACCCGGCGCGGGATGGAGTACCCATCCCTTCTTCTCACAAAGACAGAGGATGAACCGAATGATGATTGCAAACCGCAAGTGGCTGGCAGCGCTAGCTGTAGCTGGGCTCGCCGGCTGTGACATGGATGGGTCCATCGGGGCGAACGTGACTGGCGACGACGGCGTCGCGAGCAAGTCCTTGCCCGAGACATGGAGCTCCGCAGACAGCCCCACCAAGTTCTCGGCCGACCTCGAGTTCCAACTCGACAAGCTCCCCAAGGCAGGGGAAGCCACCAAGATCCCATGGGCTGGCAATTACTGGCCCGTGTACCAGGACGTCATCAACTACCGCTGGGATGGCGCCAGCTCGGACTCCCCCGCAAAGAAGTACGAAAAGGCCTTTGGCCTCACGGGGGTCGAGGATGCGGTCTCCGAATATCACGGCATTGATAACAATAAGGATCGCAAGGCCTGCACCAAGGATACGGACTGCGACAAGAAGATCGGCGAAGCATGCGCAAAGCGAACCGGCGAGACGGAAGGCCGCTGCATCCCCACCTGGTGGGGAATCTGCCACGCGTGGGCGCCAGCAAGCATCTTGGAGCCCGAGCCCGTGAATCCGGTGACGATCAACGGCGTCACGTTCAAGGTGAACGACATCAAGGCCCTCGTGTCCCTCGTCTATGACCAAGTCCAAGACAAGTTCGTCTCGCTCCGCTGCAATCTCGACAACGAGGCGAACGAGATCGAGTTCGACGCCAACGGCCGGCCCACCAATCGTTCCTGCCGCGACAGCAACGCGGGCAGCTTCCACCTCCTCATTACCAATTACCTTGGGATCAAGAAGCAAGCGTTCGTTTACGACCGCACGTGGGACGACGAGGTTTGGAACCAACCCCTTCGTGGTTTCAAGGTCTCCCAGATGAAAGAGGTAACCGCAGCCGAGGCGAACCGCATCATCGGCATGGCGCCCGTCGGTGGCACGACCGAGCGTCGGGACGGCTCCGTGGCTCGCGACGCATGGGTTCACCTAGGGGGCTTCGCCGTAAAGCCGGGCGACAACGTCAAGGTTAGCATGACCGGCACCGAGGACGCCGACCTGTACGTGCGCTTTGGCGCGCAGCCGACCGATCGGAGCTATAACTGCCGCCCGTACAAGGAGAACTCCAACGAGGATTGCGAGCTCACGGCACCGCAGGGCGCCTCGCAGGTTTTCGTTTCTGTCAACGGCTACGCTGAAACCTCGGACTATCGCATTTCGATAACCGTCGGTGGAGGGCTCCCCACCACGTATTCTTTCAACACCGCAGCCGCAAAGCTCTATCACGTGAAGGCCGAGGCTTATTACATCACTGAGTCCAATGCTTCGACGGACGGCAACCTATCCTCGACTATTAGTCGCTACACCAAGACCGACCGCTTTGAGTACATTCTCGAGACTGACGCGAGCGGCAAGGTCAATGGCGGCGAGTGGGCCGGTGCCAGTAGGACGAGCCACCCGGACTTCGCATGGCTGCCGATCCGCTCAACCGTCACCACCGTTGCCGGCGGCAAGATTAGCTTCGACCGCGTCAAGGAAATCCTCGGCAAGTCGGTTTCGACGGTGACTCCACCCCCGCCAGGTGGCGTCAACGTGAAGGAGAGCTTCACGGTCATTGCCAACCAGCGCAAGGAATATGGGCCCTACACCATCGCCTCGGGGAGCAAGATCGTGGTCGACATGACCGGTGACGGAGACGCCGACTTGGTTATCCGCAAGAAGATCTCTACCGGCCGCCGGATCGTCTGCCGCGCCGAGGGTGAGACCTCAACTGAGAGCTGCTCGGCTGCGGGTCCTGGCGAGTTCTACGTGACCGTCTCGGGTTACGCTCAGTCAAGCAACGTTGAAGTCAATATTCGCTCTACGACCGGACTCTAATCGATCGCATTAATTAATTAAGCAGTCCTCATGGCCGGCTGTATCACAGCCGGCCGCTATTTTCGGGGAACGACCTTCCAACACTCCTCAAGCCGACGGGGCGAGCGCTCGAAAAACGCGACGCACCGGTCATCCACTCCCATCAGCCCGCCAAATTCTCCCTTGTACCGCAGGCAGGACTCCATGCGGATGTCCCGCCCAGCGGGATCCCTCGACGCCGCGTCCACGCATTGAGCACAGCACGAGGTCTCCATGTCCGCGTTCTCCGCAGGTTCCCCTACCGGAGCCATCCCCTGCGCGTTTCGACCGTCCTGCTGCTCCGGAGCCACTGGTCTTGATGGACGTTGGCACGCTGAACATGCGCCCGATGCGAGCGCCAAAGCCAGCAGGAGGATCGTGAAGTTCATGAGCTTAGGATACAGTCGGGGGGCAAGCTGATGAAAGCCTTTCGATCACGCCTGGCCTCGGCGCTCCTCCTCTGGTACGGTTTCTTTTTTCGACCATCCTGGAGGTGAGCGTTGCTTTTCGGCAGGCGTTGTTCCGTAGCTTGTCTTTCCCTGCCCCTCATCGTTATCGCGGCGTGCGCAAAGGGGGAGACCGGAGCCCTTGATGGCATGGCCGCAGATTCTGCAGTTCCAGACGCCGCGGTGGCGGACGTAGCCTTTCCCGATGTGCCCGTGCCCGATGCGCGGGTGCCAGATGCCCGAGTGGCAGACGCCAGGCCATCAGACGGATCTCCGATAGACGCGAGACCCCCAGATGCCGCACCTCCCGATGCGCGACCGCCGGACGCTGCACCGATCGATGCCTCCCCGCCCGATTCCGGGCCACCTCGCACCCCTTGCGAGGAAGCGGCACTGCGGCCGAATAACGACACCTGTGCCAAAGCAATACAACTCGAGGCCAGGCCTGCTTCCGCTGGGGGTGTGACCACGTACGGGAGCACCGTGGGTTACGCGGATAACCTCAATCCTGATAGGGCCTGCACGTCGAGCATTTCTGAAGACGGACCCGACGCGATCTACAGCATTTCGGCGATCAATGGGCAGCGAATCACGGCCAAGGTTACCCCCAGTGGGGTCTTCGATCCCGCTGTGTATGTCGTCACCAATTGCAGCGACGACAGGACGTGCGTCGCTGGAAGAGACAGTGAGTTCGCAGGCGAGGCAGAGACGGTCGTTTATGTTGTGCCGGCCACGGGGACGTATTTCTTGGTCATAGACGCATACTTTGCCGACGAGACGGGCTGCTTCACGCTCAACGTCTCGGTAGACTAGCGACAGCTCATTCATTCGCGGAGCGTGCTGTACAGCGCCCCCAAGAGCGATGACTCTGTGTCATCACCGCTCAACTCCCAAAACATCACACCGCCCAAGTCCTGCTCCGCCACGTACTTCGCCTTCTCGCGCATTGACTCCGGATCGTCGTAGCTAATCATGATCCCTTCTTGAGCGCTGTAGAGCCACGGCACCCTGGCTTCGGAGTGCCAGTACCGCGTGTACTTGGGAATGTAATTGACCTTGAGATCCTTGTAATCGAAGGAGCCATCCTCCCACGTGCCCTTCGGCAAGCCGGTAAACGATTGATAGAGCCCGTGATTGGCGCCTGGCACGCCTTTCCACCCGCGTCCATAGAAAGCGGCGCCAATGTTGATCTTGCGCGCCTCCATTCCCGCAGCCCTGTACGCCGTGACCGCCGCATGGGTATTCATGCCCTTGGTTCCATCGGTGAGAGGCTCTGACGTGGAGGCGAAAAGCGGGGAGTTGAAATTGGTGGAGGCGCTCCAACCGCCGTTGAAATCGTAGGTCATGATGTTTATCCAGTCGAGAGTGGCGGCGATCTTCGCGAGCTCGAGCTTGGCATAGATCGCGGGCCCCGCCGGGGCTGCGATGGAGAGGTAATAGCTCCTAGAGTCCGACCCGCCCTGGGTATCCAGCTGGCGCCGGAGCTCCTCGAGTAGCAACGTGAAGTTCTGCTTGTCCTCGGGGCGGCTGACGTTGCTAGGTAGGCCGCCGCCTCCAGGATACTCCCAGTCGACGTCGATCCCGTCGAAGCCGTAGGTCTTCATGAATCGCACGCACGACGCAGCGAACCGTTTACGCGACACGTCGGCAAGGGCCACGTCGGAGAACCTACCGGACCAAGTCCACCCGCCGACGGAAATGAGCGTCTTGAGATGCGGGTATTGTTCCTTCAGCTTCTGGAGCTGATGGAAGCTGCCACGCAGCGAGCCGGCGTCCCAGCTATCGCCCGGATAGAACTTGTCGATGTCCGCGTAAGGATCTCCTAGCACTACTGCGTCAACCGCATGATCAGCTGCCGAGGGGCTGAATACCGTCGCGAAGAAAGCTGGATCATTTCGATCACTTAGCGGTTTTCTCGTCGAGAAAGTTGGAC
>JACQUZ010000106.1 GCA_016210055.1 Deltaproteobacteria bacterium
CCGCCGCCGCCCTCGCCCAGAAGGGGCATGCGGTGGTCCTCCTCGAGGAAGGGCGCTTCGTGCCGCGGACCGGGTTCGTCGGCAGTCCGCTGGGAAGAGTGCGCGCGCTGTGGCGAGACCGCGGGATGAACGTGACGCTCGGCACGCCGATATTCATTCCCCTTGGACGAGTGGTCGGCGGAACCACCACGATCAACTCGGGGACCTGTTTCCCGACGCCAGATCACGTTCTCGCCGAGTGGCGCGAGCACCTGGGGTTTCCAAGCGACTTCCTGCCCGAGAGCTACCACCGCTACACCAAGCAAGTGGAGGACATGCTCCAAGTCGCTCCTGGAGAACCCCACACCCTCGGAAGAATCGCCCAATTCATCGCCCGCGGCGCCGACGCCATGTCCCTGGCGCATGGGCCGCTCCCCAGAAATGCGCCCGGATGCACGGGGGAGGGGACCTGCATCTTCGGCTGCCCCGAGGGAGCCAAGCGCTCTACCGATGTGTCCTATGTCCCCGCGGCCCTGCGCGCCGGCGCGATGCTGTACACGGGGCTTCGCATGTCGCGGATCCTCATGCGAGGGAAGCGCGTGGTCGCCCTGGAGGCACGGGGACCTGACGCCTTTGGCGCCGAGCGGACACTCCGCGTCGTCGCTGAACGCTACGTATTGGCCTGTGGTGCCATCCACACCCCGCTGGTTCTCATGGAGAACGGATTTCGCCTTCCCATGCTGGGGAAGAACCTGTCAGTACATCCCGGCGTGGGCTTGTTCGCCCGCACTTCAGAGGACCTTGAGCCCTGGAACGGTATTCCCCAGGGGTATGCGGTGCATGGCCTCGAAGAAGGGGGGATACGCTATGAGGGGTTCTACCTCCCGCCGCAACTCACCGCGCCGGCGTTTCCTTGGGTTGGGGCAGAGCTCAGCCGCTGGATGGATGATTTCAGGCGCATCGCCCAGTTTGGGTTCATGGTGCGCGACGCTGGCGATGGCTGGGTTCGACGTGGCATGAACGGCATGCCCCTTGTGGGCTATCGACTCTCGGCACGCAGCGTGGAGCGCATCAAGAAAGGCGCGTCGCTCCTTTGCGAGCTTCTCCTCGCAGCTGGAGCCAACGAGGTATTCATCGGCTTTGGGCCGAGGCCGACGATTTCCTCCGTGGCCGAGGCACGCGCAGTCGCCAACGTGCCGGTATCGCCCTACGGATTCCGCCTCCTCGGAGCCCACCCCCTGGGAACTTGTCGCATGGCAGGGAGTGCCACGGACGGCGTCGTGGATTTCGACTACCGCGTCTTTGGAACCGAGAACCTCCATGTCGTGGACGGCAGCGTCGTGCCGACTTCCCTCGGGGTGAATCCACAAGTCACGATCATGTCGCTTGCCCTGCGTGCGGCAGACCTCCTTCACGCTCGAGCCGGTTAAGGCGTGGCATCAGCGAGTCGAACTCGAGGACGCGAAACAAGTCCCGCACCTGTTCCAGGTGTTCCTTCGTGAGCGGAGCGTACCTAGGGCCAGGAGGGAGCGGTACGTCGTCGCGAAGGCGCGTGAGGAGCAGCCACAGGCGAACGCGATCTGCATGGGCCATGAGGGCCTCGCGGGTCCTCGTCGGCTCCACCTCTGCCAAGTGTTCGAGAAGAGAGGGGACCGAGCCAAACCGCTGAAGGAGCCTCGTTGCCGTCTTGGGGCCGATCCCGGGCACGCCGGGCAGGTTGTCGGATGGATCCCCGACGAGGGCCGCGTAGTCTGGAAGTTGTGCCGGCCTTAGGCCATAGCGCCGCACGATGGCTGCCTCGTCGAGTCGTTCTGCGGGGAACTGGCCGCGCGACACCAGGAGGACCGTAACCGGGCCGCGCGCGACCTGCAGGCAATCCCGGTCTCCGGTTACGACCATCGGTCGCTCCCCAAGGTCGGCGAGCTCCCGCGCAAGAGTGGCCAAGATGTCGTCCGCCTCGAACTCCGGGGCGGAGAACGTCGGGAATCCGAACGCCATGAGGAGCGCCGTCACGCGTTCCGCGTCGGGCAGGGCGCCCTCGGCTTTAGGCCTGGATTCCTTGTAGGGCGCGTACGCCGCATGGCGGAAGGTTGCCTCGGGTCGGTCGAGGGCGAAGGCTGTGCCACGGGGCTTCTCTTCGCGGAGGAGCTTGAGAAGGAGCGACGATAGCCCGTAGAGGGCTGCGGTTGGCTCCCCGGCACGGGTGCTTAGCGGGGGGAGTGCGAAGTGGGCGCGGAAGAGAAGGGAGAAGACGTCGATGAGCAAGACCGGCCCGCCGATTATCATCGGCGGGCCGCATAAGATCGGAAGGGTCCGTGCACCAATGAGTAGATATGCGCCGCCGAGCCGGGGTAAAATAATAACCGCTTGGCTCTCTCGGGCACCTTCTCGACAATGCCGTTCCCCGATCTCCTCCAGTGGCTCGGGGAAGCACGTCGTTCCGGAACCCTCACCGTGTCCTTGGACTCAGAAGAACGGTACCTCCGGGTGAGGGAGGGGCAGCTCATCGCCCTAGGCTCGGATGATCCGCGATCGCGCGACTTGGCCCGACTCGTCTTGGCGCGCGGCCTGATCGACGAGGTGCGCTTAAAGCGCGTGATCGAGGGCAAGGAACGCTCGCGGAGATCTCTTCGCGCCATCCTCGTCGACGACGGGCACGTGCCCGCGGCGGCCCTTCATGCCGCTCTGAGGGCCCATGCCAAGGATGTCGTCCTTCAGTCGTTCCTCTGGTACGACGGCCGTTTCCTGTTCAGCGACGCGGGGACCGATCCGCTCCTCGACGAGGCGGCGCCCCCAGATGCAGAGCTGCCCATAGAGCCACCCATCTCCACGCGCGAGGTGCTCATGGATGGCATGCGGCGCCTGGACGAGTGGAAGCGCATCGCGGAGGTGATTCCGTCGGACTACACCATGGTGCACGCCGTGGGGCGGGCTCCTGACCTGCCGATCCTGGAGCTCCTCGCGGATTGCGCCGAGCCGCTCGCCGTGGGAGAGCTCTTCCTCCGGGTCACGCGCCCTCGTTTTGAGGTGATTCAGGAGCTTTTCGAGGCGTGGCACCGGGGGCTCTTGGCCATTGACTCGCCGCCGCAGCAGATCGCAAAAGATCGCAAGGCGAGCCCCATCGACATGCTGGTGCATACGGCCCGAACGCTTCTCGAGGAGAAGCAATTCGACGAGGCCACGGCCTTGCTCAGGAGTGCTCTCGACCTGGATCCCTACCACGCGGAGGCCAAGCAACTTCTGCACCGTGCCCGTGCGGACCAGCTCGAGGACATGTACCACCAATTCCCGCCGTACCGCGTGCCCATCTTCTCCGCAGGGCCGGACCGGCTCCAAGCCATGGCGCTCTCTCCGCGCGAGCGCTTCCTCCTCTCGAGGATGGACGGGCGCTGGGATATCGGGGCGTTGTGCGTGATGACGCCCCTCGGTGAGTTGGAGACACTCAGAGCGCTCAAGAAGTTTCACCACGCAGGGCTTGTCGTCCTACGGTGACCCCTTCCTGAGCTCCTCGGCACGGAGCGCGAAATCGGCGAGGAAGAAGAGCGCGAAGATGGCGTCGGTCGAAGTCACCGCTCCCCCAGATTGCGCGCGCCCTTCTGCTTCGCGGAAGCTCAGGAAGCGATTCGCAGGGATCCCCGTCAAGAGAGCGGCCAGCGCAGGCGCCTCATCGGCGCTCCTGGCGAGCGAGCCCGCGAGCTTGGCGGACAGGTCGCGAAACGCCCCTGCCACGTGCTTGATGGCGGAAGCCCAGCCGCCCTGCTCGATGTCGTTCTCGACGCCGACGAGGGCTTCTCGAGCGTTTCCCGGTGGCAGCAGGTCGCCGAGACTGCGGGCGGGCGCGGCCGAGGACGGGAGACGGAACAGGCCCGAAGGACGGGTTTCGGGGGACAGCTTTTCGATCGCGTCGGCGACTTCTCCCAGGGAGCTCAGCGTGGCACCTGCTTCCGACGCGGCTTGCGGCGGAATCGTGTGGACGGAGCGCCTGGGCCGGGTCGGGTCAAAGCTCCCAGGAACCGGCGTGAGGTCAGTAGGAACGGGTGCAATATCGGGCGAGCCCTGCGACGTGCTCTTGCGGCGGACATCGCTGATCACCACCGACGTGATCGCCTTGAGCGCTTCGAAGATGCCGGTCCCCTTGGTGGCCACGGTCTCGAACGCGGGCACCTTGTGTTGGTTCAGGCGCGAGTCGAGCTCCTCGACGGAGATGGCGTTGGGCGCATCCCGCTTGTTGTACTGCAGCACGAAGGGGACGTTCTTGAGCGCGAGCCCTTGCTCGCGCAGGTTCTCCACGAGATTCTCGAGGCTTTCGACGTTGGCGGAGAGACGGTCCCGCTGCGAGTCGGCGACGAAGACAACCCCATCGGCGCCCGTGAGGACCAGCTTTCTCGTCGAGTTGTAGTGCACCTGGCCAGGCACCGTATAAAGCTGCACCCGCACCGAGAACCCTCGAAGCTTGGGGAGCTTGACGGGAAGGAAGTCGAAGTAGAGCGTGCGATCCACTCCCGTGGCTAGGGAGACGAGTTGCCCGCGAGAGTCAGGCTTCAGGGCGCGATGGATGAACTGCAACGAGCTCGTCTTGCCGCCGAGACCAGGGCCGTAATAAACGACCTTAATAGCGATCTCTCGCGAGAGCAGGTTAAAGCTCGACACAGGTCAAAATCGTATCATGCGGGCGCCAAAAACGCCTCATTTTCAATGGGCATCGTCGTGCGGCCTTTTCAGAGATCCGACGCCGAAGGGGCTTCCACTCGCACGAGCCTTGCATTTTCTTCGCGGATAGAGGTTTGGATGGCGAGGCGGATCCTTGTTCCTGTAGTTCCTTCCGAGCGATTTTACGACGCCGTGGTCGCCGCAGGTGACCTCATGGCATCCGAGGGTGGCCTTCTCACATTCCTATTTACGAGCGTGCGCCCGCCCCCTCTCGTTTTGGAGAAGACCGAGGGGCAGCACGAGTCATTCACGGAGGTGGTTCCGGAGCGGGGCGACCCAGAGGAGTTGGAGGAATGGCAGGCGGACATGCGCCACGGGCTGGCGGATGCTCGAGAGCTCCTGTACGAGAGGGGAATTGGCGACGACCAGGTGAACTACATCTTCGCCGACTTCGAGACGCCCACCGCACAGGCCATCACCGACGAAGCGGCGGCCGGGGCGTATGACCTGGTAGTCCTCGCTCGTGGGTACCTCGTGGACCTTCCGGAAATCGCCGGCGAAGCAGGGGGCGACCTCTTGGAAGCGGTGCAAGCCCTCGAGGGCGATGGTGTTCGCCTGCTGGTGACTTAGTGCCTGGGCGGCACCTATCCCCGGCAGGTGGCTTCGATATCGTCGGGCTTCTTCGGAATGGAGGCCGTCAGGTTTCGATGCCCGTCGTCCGTCACGAGTACATCGTCCTCAATCCGGATGCCGATTCCCCGCATGTCGTCGGGCGCGGCTGAGTCGTCCCTGGGAATGTACAGGCCGGGTTCGATTGTGATGACCATCCCTTCCTCGAGGGGACGCGCCCTCCCGACGTCTGTCAAGTAGGCGCCTGCGTCGTGGACATCCATGCCGAGCCAGTGGGACGTCCGGTGCATGTAGTACTTGCGGTAGGATCCGTCGGCGATTCGCTCCTTGACCGTGCCCTGGAGCAGCCCGAGCTCGAGCATTCCCTCGACGAGGATTTCGATCGTCCGCTCGTGAATGTCGTCGATGGTCACGCCGGGGCGGGTCATTCGGATGGCCTCCTCCTGGGCGCGCAGCACGATCTCGTAGCAGCGGCGCTGGGGTGGCGTGAACCGGCCCCCGCACGGAAACGTTCGCGTGACGTCGGCGGTATACGACTGGAATTCCGCACCGGCGTCGATCAGGACGAGCGTGCCGGCGGCGAGAAGGGCGTCGTTCTCGGTATAGTGGAGAATCGTCGCGTTGTCGCCGCTCCCCACAATGGTGTCATAGCCTGGGCCGCTGGCTCCGTGGCGACGGAACGTGTAGTTCACGAGGGCTTCGAGCTCGTACTCCCACGCCCCTGGTTTCGCCGCGCGCATGGCCGCCACGTGGGCCTCATGAGTGATGGCCACCGCGCGGGCCAAGTGCTCGAGCTCCTCGGGACTCTTGCGGAGCCGCAGCTCATGCAGGATGCAGCGTGGGTCCACGACTCGCTTTGGAGGACTCCCCATGCGTCGCTCGGCGAGCCGCATGCGCGCGATGAGGGATGCGACCTGGGCGTCGAGCTCCGCGTCCAGGCCCAGGGAGTAGTGCAAGTCGTCCACTCCTGCGAGGAGCGTCGGGAGCCGGGTGGAGAGCTCCTGGATCGGATACGCTGCGTCCACGCCGAAGTCCCGGCAGGCTCCATCGGGTCCGGCCCGCCGTCCTTCCCACGTTTCCCGCTCCGGGTCCCGCGGACGCACGAACAGGATCGCCCGCTCCTTCGCTGCCCCAGGGCAAAGGACCAGTGCGCTTTCTGGCTCGGCGAAGCCGGTGAGGTAAAGGATGTCGGAGGATTGCCGGAACGGGAAGGTCACGTCTCCGTTGCGCGTCTTCTCGGAAGGTGCGCGAAACAGGGCCACCGAGCGGGGGCCCATTCCGTCCATGAAACGCCCTCGCCGGGCGGCATGCGCGGCTCTTGACATGACCCTCTTGTATCGTGAGGACGCCCTTTACTCAAACGATCACACCCGGACATGGGACCTCCGGTTCCACGTCCGAGGAACTCGCCGGTCACATGTCGTGGTGTTCCGCTTGCATCGAGTGGTGGCGTGGCGCCAGAGATCGACGACACCCTAGTGACGCACGTGGCCCGCAGGCTGCAAGGCTCGCGCACTCCAGGTGCGGCATCCGGGGCGTCGGCGGAGCGGCTCTTGCGCGAGCAACCCGAGGTGCTGGCGTTCGTGCTCGCGGGCACCGCGCAGCTCAACGCGGAGAGCCGCGCTGTTGGGGTGTTCCTGGGCGACGTCATCTTTGAGTCCTTTCGGTTGGCGGGGAGGGACCCGCGCGCTCTTCGGACGACCGCGTTCGTGACCGCTCTGCGCGAGAACCGGGAGATGGCGCTGCGCGTCGGGCAAGCTCACGATCGATTTGCCGAGCGCTACCTCAAGCACTCCAACACGCTGCGCCAACCCGCGCTAATCCGCTACGTGACCGGCCTGCTCCTCGAGCCAGAGGAGGCGAGTCGCCACGAGATCCCTCGGGATGACTTGGGGCCCTTGTTCATCGTGCTCAAGTCCGTGATCGATGTGCTCGACACGGACAGCACCACGGGCCTGGAAGTCGGGGCTTGAGCGGCCCCGCCCCTACGTCAGGACCGGAGCGCTCTTGACGCGCGCCTGTACCAGCGCCTGCACCTTGGACAAGTCAAACGGCTTGTCGATGAACCGGTTCGGCAGGTGAGCCAGGAACTCGCGCGTCTTCCTGGTGAATGTTCCGCCAGTCATGAAAATCACGCGCTCCGCGAGCGCGGGATCGGACTCGAGGAGCGCGGAGTGCATGTCGATGCCGCTCATCTCCGACATCATGAGGTCGCAGAAGATGACGTCGAAGCTCCCGTCGGCGCCGAGGATTTCCAACGCCTCGCGGCCACTCGAGGCGCTGACGACGTCGTGCAAAGGCTCGAGGACGCGGCAAAGCGCCCGTGCGATGGCGGGCTCATCGTCGATTACGAGCACCCGACCGCGGCGGCCGACCGCTCTTTCCCTGGCGGGAACCGTTGACCCGCTGCGGAGCGACGCATGCTCGGCGCCCGTTGGTCCGGGCGGCAGGACGACACGGAAGGTTGTTCCTCTGCCGACCTCGCTCACGACTTCGATCCTTCCGCCGAGGGAGTTCAGGATACCGCGGCAGATCGACAGGCCCAGCCCCGTGCCTACGCCTACCGGCTTTGTCGTGAAGAAGGGATCGAAGATGCGCTCGAGCAAGTGGGGGGGAATCCCTTCCCCGGTGTCCTTGACCTCGACGAGCGCGAATCCCCCCTCTGCTGTCCGTGCCGTGACTTGGATCTCGTGTTGGTCGGGATTGCCCTCGGCAATCGCCTGAACGGCGTTGACCAAGAGGTTCAAGAAGACCTGGCTGAGGCGGGCACCGTTGGCCTGTACCTTGGGCACCTCACCGTAGTTCCGGCTCAGGCGGGCGCGATGCCGGATTTCGCCGCTCGCCATGTGGAGCGTCGACTCGAGCACTTGGATCACGTCGACTTCCGAGCGGGGTTCGCTGTCCGCACGGGAAAAGGCCCTCAGATCCCGCACGATCACGCCCACGCGCTCGACCCCCTCCCGGACCTCGTCGATGAGTTTCGTGATGGCACTCTCCTCGGGCAGCTCCACGCTCTTGGAGATTTCTTTTCCGAGGAGGTTGAGGTTGAGGAGCGCGTACGTAAGTGGGTTGTTGATCTCGTGGGCAACTCCAGCTGCCAGGGTCCCCAGCGCCGCGAGGCGATCAGCCTCGAGCAGCCGCTGCTCGGTCTCCTTGACCGCCGTCTCGGCGCGTTTCTGCTCCGTCACATCGACGGCCACGCCGAGCACGCCGGTGAGCTCGCCGTTTTCGCCATGGGTCGGCACGTAGAGGACATCGTAGTGGAATGACTGAGGAACGAGCTCCACGTGGGCAACGAACTGCTCGCCCATCATGGCCCTCCGAACTGACGCCAGGACCTGGGGCTGGTCCGAATAAACGTCAAGCACCGACTTGCCGAGCAACTCTCTTGGCCTCAGCCCGAGCGCGGCTAACCCTCGCCCCTCCGAAAGCGTGAAGACACCTTGTCGGTCGAAGGCAAAGAGGACAATGGGAACGTGGTGGATGATCGTGTGGAGCTGTTCCTCCACGGATCTTACGGCCATCTTGCACGCGGTGACGTCTCGGCCGGCGCACAGCGTTTCCTCGGACCCAGGGATCGCCGAGTGGCGGAAGGAGATCCATCGGTACGATCCATCCTTGCAGCGCATGCGAACATCGAGCGCGTCGCCCCTTACGCCGGCGAGCTGAGCGTCGTCGGGGTGCACGAGCTCTGCGAAAGAGACGCCGACGAGCTCGGTTTCCCTGTAGCCGAGGATCCGGCTCCAAGCCGGGTTGGTCCTTTTCAGCGTGCCGTCGGCGCCCACAATACACAGGAGGTCAGGCGCGGCGAGGAAGAGCACTTGGTCCGAACTGGGGCAGGGGTGGGTCACGGCCCCCCAAGATTGGAGCAAGCTTGAGAAGCGTGCAACTTCCGCCCATGAAAAGGACCCCGTGCGGCACGTCGGTTGCGTGGCCTCAGTTCGAGGACCCATGGGTACTTTGTGTTGGCTTTTCGCTGTGGTCTTCTTCGTGGCTTGGCTCTTGGGAATTGGTGGCGTGTACGACGGAGGCGGGATGGTTCATGTCCTGCTTATCCTGGCTGTCCTCGCCGCCGTATTCAACCTGATAACCGGGCGGAAACCGGTTTCGTGAGGTGAGGAATGGAACGCAAGGGGACGTTACCTGTCATCGACGCTGGTCACGTGGCGAACTGCCTGGCGACCGATTGCCAGCACAACCGCGAGCGTGCCTGCCATGCCCCGAACGGGGTTCAAATCGTTTTTCACGGTGATCACGCAGACTGCAACACGTACACCAGGAACATGCACGTAGTCCCCGCGTGATGGCCGCTTGGATCGGGACCTGCGGCTGGAGTTACCCGCATTGGCGGGGCACGTTTTATCCCAGCGACCTACCGAAGCGAAGATGGCTTGCCTTTGCGGCAGAGCGCTTGGATGCCATTGAGATTAACGCCACGTTCTATGGGAGCATGCGCCATCCTCGCGCGCTTTCGCGCTGGCGTTCCGACGTGGAAGAGGTGCGACCGGGAGGCGAGTTCCGCTTCACGATCAAGGGTAGCCGCTTCGTGACCCACGTGCGGCGACTTCGGGAACCAGCGGTGCCCTTGGCGAATTTCTTCTCGACTGGGGTTCTGCTCCTCGGTGATGCGCTCGGTCCGATCCTGTGGCAGTTTCCGCCTACCCTTGCCCTCGACGAAGATCTGCTCGAGCGATTCCTGGAAGCGCTTCCCCGAACCGCGGCAGGCGCTCAGCGGCTCGCCGACCAAAGGGACGATAGGTTCCGCGATCGGGGGCCGTGCACGCTGGGGCCCGGCATGACGCCCAAATCACGCCTCTTGTACGCGCTGGAGCCGCGGCATGAGAGCTTTGGTTCCGATCGGTTCCTCTACATGTGCGAGCGCAACGCGGTCGCCGTCGTCGCCGCAGACCTTCGCGGAGGGGTGCGCCTCGACGTGGTGACGGCTGGTCATGCGTACGGGCGACTTCATGGAAGCGGGCAGAAGCACACCAGCCAGTACAGCGATGCAGAGCTCGAGGCCTGGGCGAACCGGATCCGGTCGTGGCTTTCGCGCGGGATTCGGGAGGCGTACGTGCTCTTCAACAACGACGCCCACGGATACGCACCGCGGGATGCACTGAGGCTCAAGCAGATCGTTCGACACCACGCACTTCAGCCATCCCCTTTGGTTTCCTAGCCAGAGTAATCTACGTCCGTGAATCGAGTGCCAGACGTGTTGCTATCTCCGAGGGGACTTGCCCGGTTCCACTCGGGGCACCCCTGGATCTTTCGCGCGGACGTAGGTGGCGATGAACCGCCCGGCGACGCGGACTCAGTGCGTGTCCTCGACGGGGCGGGGCGCGTCGTGGGCTCTGCCTTCTGGGCTCCTCCTCCATCTCCTACCTGCCTGCGCGTGTACGCCCGAGGAGGGGAGTACGTGCCGTTCTCGGACGAGCTGCTCGCCGAGCGCCTGGCACGCGCCGAGGCACGCCGTAAGGAGATCTACGGTCACGGGACTCCTGCCTATCGACTTGCCCATGCGGAGGCCGATCTCCTGCCCGGCCTGTTCGTGGATCGCTATGGCGACGCGGCGGTCCTGCAGGCGGCGACGATCGCCATGGACCGTCGCGAGAAGACGGTCGCGCACATTCTCGCCAAGCAACATGGCATTCGCCTGGTCGTCGCCCGGGACGATGGCTCCATGAGGGATCACGAGTCGCTTCCCAGGCGCAAGCAGGTGCTCCTCGGAGGAGGCCCAACGCTCATGCACTTGGTCGAAGCCGGGGCCACCCGTGAGCTCGATCTCCTGGAAGATGCCAAGACCGGGGGGTTCTTGGACCAGCGCGAGAACCACTTGTGCGCCGCTGCGCTGGCTCGCGGTGAGGTGCTGGACGCCTTCACGTACCACGGCGGCTTCGCGCTCGCCATGGCACGGCGGGCCGAGAAAGTCCTGGGCCTCGACGAGGATCCCCGGGCCGTCGCCCGTGCAAAGCGGAACGCGTCGCTGTCCCACGTGGGAAACGCGGAGTTCCAGGTGGCTGACGCGTTCGAGGCCTTGCGGCGGTTCGAACGCGAGGGGCGAACGTTCGACGTGGTCGTGGTCGACCCGCCTGCCCTCGCGAAGCGACGCGGGGAGATCACGACGGCGCTGCGCGCGTACCAAGAGCTGAACTTGCGTGCCCTTCGGATCGTTCGCCAAGACGGGTGGGTCATTACTTGCTCTTGCTCGGGGAAGGTCACCCCGCAGCTCTTTGGAGAGATGCTCGTCCGGGCCGCCCAGGGCGCGAAACGCGACGTCGCGCTCGTTGAGCGACGGGGCGCCGGGCGCGACCACCCCGTTCTCGTCGGAGTCCCCGAGACCGAGTACCTCAAGTGCTGGTTCTTGAAGGTGGTTTCCTCGGGCAAAGCCCTCGGAGCCTCCCTCCTGCCGCGCGCTACCCGCGCGGATTGAGTACCTATCGACGTGACATTGCCTAGACTTGATCCCGGTTCTACAAGTCACGGCGAGCGATGAGGGGGGGCTCAGTGAGGAACTCGAGGAGCTCTTCGGCCTTGATCGGCTTCTCGTGCACGGCTGCTCGATAGGTGGCTATTTCGTCCCGCAGGCGGTGGAGCTCGCGATCGTCCCCGGAGAGGACGAGGATCGGCACGTTGTCCAAAGCGGGCTCTGCCCGGAGCCACCGCAATACGGTCATGCCGCTCACGATGGGCATCCGGAGGTCGACGATGACGGCCTTGGGCTCGAGGGCCCGGGCAAGGCGTGGCAGGTTCGCGTCGCATCGGGCGACGGGAATGACCGTGTAACCTTCTTGCGTGAGAAGCGTGTCCATGGCCGAAAGCACGTTCCGGTCGTCGTCGACCACGAGCACGGTTCCACGCATCGGGACCCGTATCCCGCCGCCGGGCGTCCGCTCGAGCTCCGTGGGCTGTGGGACGGGGGTCGGATCCCGCTGGTTGGGGAGTTCACGGGTCATGGCCCGAAACGTGGCGAGCGCGATCTTGTTGAGCAGCTCGTCGACGCGAAAAGGCTTGGCCAGCACGTCGTCGACCCCAAGATTTGAGGCCTTGGTCGAGTCCACGCCGGGCATGTGCGTCATGACGACCACCCGAACGTCCCGTCCAGAGGGCTCGCGACGAAGCTCCTCCAAGAACCTCCGGCCATCCATGACGGGCATCATGACGTCCAGGACTACCGCGGCAGGCTTTGCCGCGCGCACGTGGTCGAGTGCTTGGGCACCGTTTTCTGCCTGAAGAACGGAATAACCTTCTTCCTCAAGGACCCGCGCGATAGCCTCTCGAAGCGATCTGTCGTCGTCGACCACCAACACCCGAACCGAGCTCGGCGAACCCCACGTGCCCACCATGTCACCCCTCACCCAGACTGATACAATCTAACATATGACTGCAGTTGGACTAGGTACCTCTCGCCTGCAAGACACGGCAAGTGCTAGCACGGAAGCCGTACGATTGGCCATGAAGAGTGCAGGTGCGGGACGGGTAGACACGGTCCTCCTTTTTTCTACCACCTACCACGCGGATCCGCGCCCCGTCGTTGCCGCTGCTTGCGATGCGGCGCGTGGCGCACGCGTGGTCGGGTGCAGCGCGTCGGGAGTCCTCACGGGCGAGGGCGAGATCGAAGAAGGGGCCGGGATCGTGGCCATGGCGATACCGGCGTGTGACGACGTCGTGCTCTCCAAGCCCTTCATGTGCGCTCCTCCAGGAAGCATGCCAGCGAACGAGCTCGGCGGAATCGCGGGGGTTGAGCACGGCGTAGCCATGATCCTGGCCGACGGCTATTCCGCACACCCAGAACGGGTGGCCGAGCTGGTCTCGAAAGAGATCCCAGCGGGAATTCCCGTCGTTGGTGGGCTCGCGGTCGGTCCGAGCGGGGTCATGCCCGCATTCCGCTGGCTCGACGACCAGATTGCATCTCATGGGGTCGCTGGGTTGTTCCTGGGCACGCGGACGGAGACGGTGGTGGAACTTGCCCAGGGTTGCCGGCCCATCGGGCCCGCCTACACGGTGACCAAGGCTCAGGGGAACGTCATCGCAGGCCTGGACCACGCCCCGGCGTTCCAGGTGTTCGCCGAGCGGGTCGGGCCGTTGTCGTCGGACCTTCTTCGGGCCGCGCAGTCCGTATTCTTGGCGGTCCCCGAGGGGGACGGTGAACCCGAGGGCACGGCGCTTTTAGTCCGAGGATTCCTCAAGTTCGATCCCGAGCGTGGGCTCTTGGCCATGTCGGAGCCCATTGCAGAGGGCACCCGTGTCCGTTTTGCGCTGCGGGACGCCTTGGCTGGGCGGGAGAACTTGCAATCCATGCTCGCTCGCGCCAAGCAGCGTCTTCGTGGACGGCAGCCTCGGCTTGGCGTGTATTTCAACTGCGCGGGGCGCGGCCGTGCCATGTTTGGCGTCGATGATCACGATGTGGCCTACATCCAGAGCGCGCTCGGTCATTTCCCGCTGGTCGGTTTCTTCGGCGGCGGCGAGCTGGCGCCCTTGGCGGGACGGAGCCGCTTGCATCTCTTTTCAGGCGTACTCGTCATGGTGACAGGATGAACACGACCGATCTTTCGAGCCGCTTTGCCGCCTGGTGGGAGTCCCTTCCCGAGGCGCGTCGCCTCGCCCTGGCCGCTGATCTCGCCAAGGGGGTGGAGGAAGATGGGCTCACCGTTTTCCGTGCCGACGAGGCGCGGTTCCACCCGATTCCGACGGTGCTGTCGCCGCAGCCCATCGCCGAGAAGACGCTGGCTGCTCTTTCCGCTGACGCACGTCTCTTGCTCACAGCGACCACCAAAGTCGCCACGTGGACCCTCTCCGAAAGAGGGCGGCGCGTCGGTAGGCGGCTGTACGTGTCGTTCACGCCCCTCGAGTGGCAATGCTTGGCCGATCCCGCGCGCCTTCAGCAAGTGGCGACCGCGCGGGTGGACACCTTCCTTGACCCTGCGGGTACGCCCCGGGTTCTGGAAATGAACGCCACGATCCCCGCCATGCAGGGGTACTCCGACATCCTCGCGCACCGCTGGATTCGGCTCGTGAGCCGGGAGCGCGGGCTAGGGCACGAGACCGCTGAACAGCTCGTGGCCCAGGCGGGATCGAACACCGCGGATCTCCTTGTGTCCTTGGTGGCCCACTTTCACAAGGCTGGGGGCAAGGCGGATCGCCCGTCGATCCTCATCGTTTCGCGCCGTGGAGATGCGCAGCTGGGAGAGCTCAAGCATTACGAGCGTGCCTTCGCGGCCGCGGGGCATCGGGCGCTCCACGTCTTTGTCGATGAGATTGCCTTGGATCATGAGGGTCACGTGCGAGCGCGGGGCGAGCGATTCGACCTCGTGTACCGCCATGTCTTCGCCCGCCGCGTGGATCCCACGTCGGCGCTGGCGCGGTTGTTCGTGAACCCCGGACCCAACGTGGTCCTAAATCCCGTGGTTAGCCCTCTCGAGGTCAAGGGCGTCCTCGCGCTGCTGTCTCGGGCGGCGAGCGACCACGCTCTGTCCGACGAGTGTGGGCTCTCTATGGAGGAGTTGGACGCGGTGCGGCGGACGGTGCCGTGGACACGCGTCCTTTCTGCAGAGCCTGCGGTGCTCCCCGACGGGAGCCGCGTTCCCGATCTCGCGAAGTGGACGAGCGAGCACCCGTCTGGCCTCGTGATCAAGCGGAGCTGGGACTATGGCGGGAAGGGGGTTGTCCTGGGCCCCGACGCGCCAGGCTGGAGGGGTGCCGTAGCCCAGGCAGTCGCCGAGACCGATCCGTGGGTGGTTCAGGAGCTGGTCCCGCCGCGCCCGGTGAGGCACTTGCTCCTCCGTCGCGATTCGGGAGGAGGTGTGGTCCCCGGGTGGCAGGAGCTCTTCGTCGACGTGAGCGCCTACGCGAACCAAGGCGTGGACGTGTACCCACGTGGCGGAGTCTGCCGGGCCTCGGGATCAAAGATCGTCAACATCCTGGGCGGGGGCGGGCTCACCCCGCTGATCTCGACCGCGGTACTGGAAGCGCTCTTGCCATGAGGGTTGGCGTGATCGTTTTGCTGGCGGTCGCCGCTTGCAGTTCTAGGCGGGATGCCAAGTCGCTCTCGACGTCCGACGATGTCCTGGCCACGTTCCCGGCGCTCGGAGCGGTACGGCTGGGCGATCCCCTGGAGTCCGCTCGCGCCAAGCTCCCAAGGCTGGCGCCGAGCGGCTGGGCCGAGGGGACTCGCGCGACCTGGCTCGACCCCGAATTCGAGGCTGGGCTGGAAATCGAGACCGACCGAGGGAATATCCGGGCGGTTGCCGTCACCTTGGGGCCGGAGCGGTCCGGCGAGGTCGAGGAGCAGCTCACCTCGCGACTCGGGCGTGGGGTCGAGTGCAGCCCCTTGCCAGAGGGGATCTCGTCTTTCCGTCCCAGATTGTGGCGAATGCCCGATGGCGGCGGTGTCTCCCTCATGCGCAAGCAAAGGATTCTCACGCTCCGACTGGAAAAGCCGGCCGGGGCGGCATTCGAGACCGCCTGGAAGACTTGCCAGTAGTACTAGTGCCCCGACCGGGGCGTAATGCTCCTCCGGGCCGCCGATCCGCAGTGCATCGCTGCGTCGCTCGGTCTTGCGTTGCCGCCAGCAGCGCTGCGACCTCGCTCCTTGCGCTGCTTGCGTCTCGGCAGCCGGGAGCATCATTACGCCCCGGTCGGGGCACTAGGCACGCCACGTGCCTGGTCTCAGGTCGTGGAGCTCACGGGGCCGCAAGAAGGTGAGCGTGGCCGCGGGCGATGGATCGACTACGGCTTTTTTGCGGCGTTAGCCCTCGCGGCGTTGTTGTTCTACCGGACCATCGAGCCCGTTCTCGTGCCCGTTGTCGTGGGTGCGTTCGCGGCTGTCCTCACGTTCCCGTACTGCAGGCACATCGCGCGAGTCCTGGGCGGCAGGCAACGCTCGGCAGCGGCCTTGGCCACGTTGGGGGTCATCATGGTCGCCGTCATACCTTCGGTCCTCCTGGGCTGGGCGCTCGTGCAGGAGATCTCTGCCGCCGCGCAGCGCATCACCGCCCACTTGGCCAGCGGAGGAGCGGCCGCGTTCGTCGAGAAGCTGCCGATTCCGAGTCGCTGGAAGGTTCATCCGCCAGAACAGCTTCAGGCGGTCGGAAATGCCTTGGCCGCGCGCGCGGGGCAGCTCGTCTCGACGGTGCTCGCCAAGGCTTCTGCCATGGTCATGGGCGCGTTCCTCTTTGTCCTCTCGCTCTATTACTTCCTGATTGAGGGCACGGGCTGGCTCAAGGAGGCAGAGCGCCTGGCACCCATGGATCCGGGCTACGTGCGTGCCTTCGAGCGCGAATTCGTCAACGTAAGCCACGCCTTGTTCTACGGCACGGCAGTTACGGCCATCGTGCAGGGGATCGTGGCTGGGCTGGGCTATCGCCTGCTTGGAGTGCCCCAGCCAATCCTGTGGGGCGCCGCTACCTCATTCATGTCGCTCACGCCCGTGATTGGCACGACCATCGTTTGGCTTCCCATCGGTGTGGGCATGGCCATCTTCAAGTCGCCGATTCGGGGGGTGGGAGTCATTGCGTGGGGATTGCTCGTGACAGGAACGATTGACAACTTTATTAGGCCAATGCTCATGAAAGGACGCATGCGCCTGCATCCGCTCGTGGTGTTCCTCGCGGTTTTGGGTGGCGTGGCCGCTTTTGGGATGGTGGGCATTTTTGTTGGGCCTCTGGCGGCTGCGCTCTTCTTGGCCGCGTTGAGGATTTACGATAGGGATTACCGGGCGAAGATATTGGGCGGGTAGGGGGTGCGGTTCGGCGAGTCGGATCTGTTTTGTTTTGCGGCGTGGCCTGGCGCGGCGCCCTGATCCGACCCACGGAACTGCACCGTGACTAAGAAGATAAAGCAATAGTTTCCGCCTGGGCCCGCGTTCCGATACAATACTCCCGTGGAGTTGCGTTTTCCTCGCGAGTTCCTGGGTACCGAGCGGTTTCAGGTGCTGCGAAGGATCGGCGAGGGTGGGATGGGGGTGGTCTTTGAGGCGGTCGACCGGGAACGGAATGCCCGGATTGCGCTCAAGACCCTGCGCGAGCTCGACTCGGATTCCCTGTTTCGTCTCAAGAAGGAGTTCCGCGCGCTCCACGACGTCCGGCACTCGAACCTCGTGAGCCTCGGGGAGCTCCTGGAAGAAAACGGGCAGTGGTTCTTCACGATGGAGCTCATCGAAGGCGTGGACTTCCTCACGTACGTGCGTGAGGGCGACTTGTCGCCAGATCTTTCGATGGCGACCACCAGCAGCGCACCAGGAACCAAGAGGAGGTCGGGAGCACACCCAGAGCAGGGAGATTCCGAGGCTTCCAATGGCCGTTCTTCGTGCAACGAAGCGCGCCTTCGCTCGGCCCTGGGGCAGCTCACGAGGGGACTCATGGCTCTTCATGACGCCGGGAAAGTGCACCGCGACGTCAAGCCCTCCAACATGCTCGTCACGCGTGATGACCGCGTCGTGCTCCTCGACTTCGGGCTGGTGACCGGCCACGCTGACGCGCACCGCTCGGTGGAGTCCCGCGTGGTGGGGACCATCTACTACATGGCTCCGGAGCAGGCGGCGTCGAAGCCCGTGGGACCGGAGGCCGATTGGTACAGCGTGGGCGTGGTTCTCTATGAAGCGCTCACGGGCGAGCTCCCCTATCGGGGGACGTCGCTCGAAGTCATGATGAACAAGCAGCACGTCGAGCCGGTGGCGCCGCGAACCATCGCTCCTGGCGCGCCGGCCGACCTGGACCAGCTCTGCATGGCGCTCCTGCGAATTGACCCCAAGGCTCGCCCGCGCGCAGGGCAGATTCTTTCTTGCTTGGGACTCGCCACCTCTGAGGGACCAGGTGTCCGGTCACCGCAGCCACGCGACAGCCTGCCCATGGTCGGCCGGAAGCGCGAGCTCGGAATCTTGGCGAGCGCCCTGGAGCAGGCGCGCCAGGGAAAGGCGGTCGGGGTGCTCGTGGTGGGCGAATCGGGCATAGGAAAGACCACTCTCGTTCGAAGTTTCATCGAGGAGCTCGCGGTCCAGGCTCCGCAGATTCTTTCGCTCATGGGCCGTTGCTACGAGAGCGAGTCGGTTCCTTACAAGGCGATCGACGACATCATCGACGCGCTGAGCCGGTACCTCATGCGACGTCCGGATGCCGAGGTGCGGTCGATACTGCCACGCCAAGCGGGCCTCATCGGAGAGGTGTTTCCGGTGATGCGTCGCGTCAAGGCAGTGGCCCAGGCGCGCCTCCCGGTAGCAGAAAACGGCGTTGATCCCCAGCAGGCCCGAACCAGGCTTTTTGGCACCTTGCGGGAGCTCTTTGCAAGGCTCGCCGATAGCCACCCCTTGGTGGTCGTGGTCGACGACTTCCAGTGGACCGACTCGGACAGCCTCGCGCTCCTCGGTGAAATCCTGCGCCCGCCGGAATCGCCCGCGCTCCTCCTCATCGCCACGATTCGATCCGAGGCCGCCAAGCCCGAAGAGCTCGACCTCCTCAAAGGCGCGCTCGGGGCGCCCGCGGAATGGCAGACCCTCAAAATGGACCGCTTGTCACCTGAGGACTCGGAGGAGCTGGCGAGCAAGCTCCTCGTGGAGGCATCGGCGGGAGAGACCGCCACGCCCGAGGCCATCGCGAGGGAAGCAGATGGGCATCCGTTGTTCATCGAAGAGCTCGCGCGCAATTCGACGCTTCAGGATGGCCAGGCGCCAATCGCAGTGCGTCTCACCGAGGCGATCCAGGCCCGGATTGAGAGCCTTTCGCCCAGCGCGCGCGAGCTCTTGGAGCTCGTCGCGGTGGCCGGAGCGCCGACGCCCCAGGAACTCATCCGGCGCGCCTCCGAGCTAGACGTGAGCGAGTTCGCACGCCTGGTCGCGGACCTAAGGGCCGGCCGCCTCTTGAGAACGGCAGGCGCGCGCGGCAGCGACCCAATGGAGCTTTACCACAACCGAATCCGTGATCCACTCCTCGCTTGCCTCACCGAGGAGGTCCGCTCGCGCCGTCACCGCGAGCTTGCACTGGCGCTCGAGGGATCGCCCTATGCGAGCCCCGAAGCGCTCGCGGTCCATTGGTGGGGCGCCGGGGAGCCTGATCGCACGGCCCGCTATCTCATCGAGGCGGCGGAAAATGCGGAGAAGGTCCTAGCGTTCGACCATGCCGCGGGTCACTACCAGGCCGCGCTCGACCTTCGCTTGGTCGAGTCCAGGGCAAGAGAGGTGCGCGTCCGCCTGGCGGGAACGCTGGTCAACGCGGGACGCGCGGCCGAGGCGGCAGACATTTTTCTGTCCGCTGTTCCTGGTGCAGGTGCGGCCGAGGCCCTGGAGCTCAAGCGGCGGGCAGCCGAGCAGTACCTCCAGAGTGGGCACATTGATGAGGGACTGAACACCATACGCAACGTGCTCGGCGAGGCTGGCCTTGCACTTCCAGCGACGCCTAGGCGGGCGCTCCTGTCGCTGCTCTTGCGCCGCGCACAGCTCAGGCTGCGCGGCCTCGGATTTCGCGAGCGGCGACCGAGCCAGATCTCGCTGGAAGAGCTCATCCGCATCGACATCTGCTGGTCCATCGGGTCTGGCCTCGGGGTGGTCGACAACGTCTTGGGAGCGTATTTTTCGAGCCGCGGCTTGCTCATGGCGCTCAGGGCCGGGGATCCCTTCCGGCTCGCCCGGGCGTTGGCCCACGAGGCTCTATTCTTGGCGACGTTGGGCACGCGTTCAGAGGCGCGGGTCGAAAAGCTGGCGGGCAAGGCATTGGCGCTCGCCGCGAAGGTACCGCAGCCCGAGGCGCGTGCTTGGGCCCTGGTGCCGGCAGGGTTTCTTGCCTACCAGCGGGGGCAATGGCGCCAAGCCTTGGACCGCATGGACGAGGTCGAAAGGGTCATCCGCGAGCGTTGCACGGGGATGAGGTGGGAGCTTTGCTCCACGCAGCTCTTTGCCATTCATGCCCTCTACTACCTCGGCGAGCTTTCCGAGCTTGCGCGGCGTGTTTCACTCCTTCTTCGCGAGGCCGAGGACCGCGGCGACCTGTATGCCATCACGAACTTGAAGACCGGGCAGCCCGCGATTACCTGGCTCATGCGCGACGAGCCACGGGTTGGTCAGGAACATGCGGCGGAGGCGGTACGACGCTGGTCTCGTCGGGGTTTTCACCTTCAGCACTACTACGGCCTGATGGCCGAGGCGCAAGCGGACCTCTACTTGGACGAAGGAAACGCGGCGCTCGAGAAGGTCACCAGCCGCTGGGAGTCCATCGCCGGGGCTCTGCTCCTGCATATCCAGAGGATACGGATCGAGGCGTTTTCCCTGAGGGCCCGATGCGCACTCGCGCGTGCTCGGGCTGAACCGCAAGGGAGAGCAGAGTGTCTCCAGATGGCAAGGCGTGACGCCCGGCTTCTGCGTTCCGAGCGTGAGCCCTGGGCCAAGGCCTTAGCCCAGCTCGTCGACGCCGGCATGGCACAGGTCCAGGGCGACCTCGATCGCAGCGTGCGGATTCTCGAGCGAGCGGTGGGCGTGCTGGATTCCATCGGCATGACCTTCCATGCCATGGCAACCAGGCGGCGGCTCGGCGAGCTACTGGGGGGAAGCGATGGGAATGCTCTCGTCTCCAGATCAGACGAGTGGATGACCTCCCAGCAGGTGCTCGACCCGGCGTGCATGACGCGGGTCCTCATGCCAGGGTTCTAGCCCTCGGCATTCCACTCTCACTACGGCGGCAGGTTCAAGTTGTCGTAGTTGACCTCTCCGGCCGCTCCCATCGGCAGCTCGGCTCCCGAGCCGAGCTGCAAGGACACCTTGGACATGTCGAACGGATTGGGCGTCGATAGGCGGGTCGTCCATGAGGATCCCGACGGAGACGTCTCGAAGAAGGTAGTCCCGCCGCTCTCACGGATACGCCACCAGAGCATCGTCCCGGCGTCGTATGGAACTCGGCCAATTACGGAATAGTCCTTCCCCACCTTAACCTGAAGCTCGCCGCCTACTTGAACCATTGCTGCGATGGCCCCACTTGGGTCCACGACCTGGAAGAATGCCTGTGCCTGCGAGGCCGTGTTCACCATTCTAGGAACCTTGACCCAAGTGGAGTCGCCCCGCATGTCGTGGGCTTTGGCGCTTTGAAAGGCACAGTAGTTGCGCCCAGTCGTGCCTGGAACCAAAACCGCTACCCCACCAGATTCGCGCTGGACGCAGCCCGGCCCGACGTACGAGCGGTCCCATGCCGGTGCAATCACGCCGTCGTCGAAATCATCTTTCATTGAGCTCGCCGAACAATAACGACCCACAGGAGTGCCGCCATTCAAATTGTCAAATGCCGCGGCTCCAGGATTGGCCTCGGGCCGGTATGTCCCTGCGGCAAGGTCCACCCGTACCTGGTCGACCGGGAAGGGGGTAGCCAGGCTGGCTCGAATCGTCCAAGTGACTTGATCGGACGATGTCTCCCAGAACGCCGTGCCGCTGCTCTCCCGGATGCGCCAATACCGATGATCGCTCGCGTTGTAGGCGATTGAGCCCACGTTCGAATAATCGGCGCCTACTCGATAAAGGAAGTTCAAGGTCCCCGCGCTTTCCAGAATCACGAGAGCGTCTCGGTTTTGGGCCATGACCGCCAGGTACACTTCGGCCTGGGTTGCGGTGTTCCCTACAGCCGGGACTTCGACCCGAACGTGGTCACCCCGCAGGTCGTAGACCAGCTCCGACGTGTATCCCGAGTAATTGGGTCCGGCGATCCCATTGGCGATGGTGACGACCAGACGGCCGCCGGTTTCTGCCACCGTGGCGGCGCTCCTCGCGTATTCCTTCCAGTCTGGATGCCTCACGCCATCTGCGAAATCGTCGGCCAGGAGACCAGTCTTCCCACATGGAGTCGGCGGCGCGGCGTCCGGCGGCGCGGCATCCGGCGGCGCGGCATCCGGCGGCGCATCGGGGACTGCTCTGTCGGCCACGGATCCGTCCGAGACTGCCGAGTCAGCGGGGAACGCGTCCGCCGCGCGCCCGTCCTCGCCGAGCATGGCGTCCACCGCTCCCGCGTCCCCCGCCTCGAGTGGCACGCACTTGCGCGCATGGCCCATCCCCGCATGCTCGCCATAGCGGTGTCCCGACGGGCAGCTCGTGTCCGCAAAGCTGCAAAAGCCAGTGCTCGGCTGGCAGACACCGTTCCCTTCTTGAGACACGCACTCCGTGTCGGCGCCGCAGGAGAAGGGGCTAGCGAGCTTGCAACCTCCCACGAACCCGAGCAGGCCAAAAAGGGAGCACGAAACCAACAAAACTCCCGAGCGAAACATCAACTGGCGCTAGCCTAGCATGGCTTGCAGCCAGAAGCTCGCTATCCCCGTGTTCCGGTTCCCCGCTGTTGCCGACGCGCTGCGGCAGAGCGCCGCCGGGCCATGAGCTTCTGGTACCTTGGTAGCTCGTCGGGATCGATGATCATCGTGCGGCAGTTGGGGGTGCCGCAGTGGCAGGGCTCGGCAAGCTCAAGGGGAAATGCGTAGTCGTACGTGAGCTCCTCACCCCTTTGGATGGGGCGCAGCGCCACGATTCGCGCCCACGCGTTTCCGTTCTCGTCGATGTCTGCCTCGATCTCGCAGTTGGGGGCACAGGAATGGTTAATCCAGCGGGTCTGATCGACCATGTCCATGTAAATGCCGTCTACGATCCACAGGGAATAGCGGTCATCAACGGGCTCGTCTTCACGCCAGGCGACGCCGTCCACTTCGGCAATTTCTTCCAATTCGGCAAAGTCCCGCGTTGCGACCACGCCATAGCCATGGATGCTGGAACGAACGACCTGGATACCGGGGAGCTTCGGCATCGCCCCCACTATGCAACATGCATCGCGAGCAGGCGAGCTTTTCGATTAGGATCGGGTCATCAATGGGTCGCCGGTTCGCCTTGGTGGTCGCCGCTTTGGGCTGCACGGAGAGCGGTATTTCAGAGCAAGCGCTGCCAATCGTGAACGGCAGGCTCGATCCCGGCGATCCCGCGGTGGTGGCCCTCATGGCCTACGGGGAGGACTTCTGCACGGGAACCCTGATCGGGCCGCGCGTGGTCCTCACCGCGGCGCATTGCCTGGATCCGGTGACGAACGGCGGCGCCGCTATCTCCGACATCTCGGTGTTCTTTGGCGAGAGCGTGACCGGCGTTGGGAAGGCCATCGAGGTCATTGACGGCCGATTCCACCCCGGTTGGGATGTCGCCATCGTCACCAACGACATCGGAGCCATGGTGTTGGGCCGCAGTGCGCCGGCGCTGCCCATGGCGATGAACCAGTCCCCGCTCACGCAAGTACACGTGGGGCTCCCGGCCAGGGTGGTGGGATTCGGGCAGACGAGCGCCATCAACAGGATGAGCACCGGCATCAAGCGCGTGGCGATCTCTAAGGTCACCGCGGTCGATGACCTGGAATTCGTCTACGGCGACACGCCAGGGCAGAGCTGCGCCGGGGACTCGGGCGGGCCCGTGTTCCTGAAGATCGACGGGAAGGAGGTCTTGGCTGGCATCACGTCGAACGGGGATCCAGGGTGCGTGGAATATGGGATCTCCACGCGGGTCGATGCTTTTGTCGAGGAGTTCGTGGAGCCATTCGCCAGCGAGGCACAAGATCAACCGTCCTGTGACGAGGACGGGGCGTGCGTCGAAAGTTGCGCGCCCGTCGATCGCGACTGTCCCATCGCGCCCGGGTCGCACGGGAATGGCGAGGCCTGCCGCGGCCACGAGGACTGCGCGTCGTCCTTGTGCCTCGTCGCGCAAGGCGATGCCACGGTGAGGACGTGCGCCGAGCCGTGCCCAAGCGGAGCCTCTTGCGAGACGATTTCTGTCCTTGGGGCGACGGTCCAAGCTTCCTGCAAGCAGGTTGGCGAGACTTGGGCTTGCGTCCCTCGGGCCGCCACGCCATGGGCCATTGGATGGCCGTGCCTCGACGGAAGGTGGTGCCATGGTGGGCTGTGTGTCCCGGATGGGGATCGAGGAGCGTGTACCCACTCGTGTACGAGCAAGGAGGACTGCCCCGCGGGCTATCGATGCGCAGGTTCCCCCATGGATCCCGGGCAGCTCTTCTGCCTGCCCGACGAGGAAGACGGCTTTTGCGCCGTGTCGCCTCCGGGAGCGAGAGCTCCCGGGGAGACATCGCATGACGGAATGCTTCTTCTCGCCCTCGGAGTTATACTCGCCATGCATGGCAAAGCGCATCGGTATCCTCACCGGCGGCGGTGACTGTCCTGGGCTCAACGCAGTCATCCGCGCGGTCACCAAGCACGCCATCATCAGCTACAATTGGGACGTCATCGGGATAGAAGACGGCTTCCAGGGGCTCTATGAGAAGCGGTACCAGCCCTTGACCTCGGGAAGCGTGCGTGGGCTTCTCGTCCGAGGGGGCACCATCCTCGGGTCCTCCAACCGCGCCAACCCGTTCCGGTACCCCATCAAGCTGCCGGACGGTCGCGAAGAAGTCCGCGACGTGTCGGAAGAAGTCCTTAGGAACCTCGCCGAGCTGGAGCTCGAGGCCCTCGTGGCAGTGGGGGGGGACGGGACCATGCAAATGGCGCAGGGGCTTTTGGAACGGGGAGCACGCATCGTGGGGGTGCCCAAGACCATTGACAACGACCTGTCTGCCACCGACTTCACCTTCGGCTACCAAACCGCCGTCGAGATTGCGACCGAAGCCGTGGATCGCCTTCATACCACCGCCGAAAGCCACGATCGCATCATCCTGTGCGAGGTGATGGGGCGGTATGCCGGCTGGATCGCCATGGCCGCTGGCCTGGCCGGCGGCGCAGACGTGATTCTGATTCCGGAGATCCCGTACCGGCTCGAACGGATCGTGTCGGCCATCGAGGACCGAAAGGCGAAGGGGATCACGTTTTCCATCATCGTGGTGGCCGAAGGCGCCAAGCCGCTCGGGGGCGAATCGGCGGTTGCCGTCCAGGGGGACCTCACGCGCCAGGAGAAGCTGGGTGGGGCCGCGGATCGCCTGGCGCGCGAGCTCGCGCGCCATTTTAGCGAGCATGACGTGCGGGTCACGGTGCTCGGGCACGTCCAGCGCGGTGGCACGCCCACGGCTTTTGATCGACTGCTCGGCACCCGCTATGGGACGGGTGCCGTCGATCTCGTCGCCGAGGGGAAAATTGGCCAAATCGTGGCCCTCAGGGGAAATACCATAACGTCTGTGCCGATCAAGGACGCCTGCGGCCAGCTCAAGCTCGTGGACCCTCGCGGCGAGCTCGCGCGCGTGGCTCGCCATACGGGGGTAGAGCTTGGGGCGTGAACCCGCGATCGCGATAGGTCGCGTTGACGGGAGAAAAAAGTGAGTCGGCGAAAGCAAGTCAAGCGTATTGGGGTGTTAACGGGTGGCGGAGACGCGCCAGGCCTGAACCCGGCCATTCGGTCGCTGGTGTTCCGCGCGGCCGACGACGACATCGAGGTCGTCGGCATCTACGATGGATGGGAGGGCCTCCTCGATGGTTATGTCGAGCACACGTGGATGCTCGATCCACACGTGGTCCGGACCTGGGATCGCGACGGGGGTACGAACCTCGGCTCATCGAGGACGAACCCGTTTCGCCACAAGCATGGGGAAAAACGGGTCGACCGCTCTGGAGAGGTCCTGCGAAACATCGAGAAGCTGGGGCTGGACGGGCTGGTGGCCATCGGAGGCGAGGACACCTTGGGCGTAGCGCGAAAGCTCCACGGCCTGGGCGCCCCGGTGGTCGGCATCCCCAAGACGATCGACAAGGATCTTTCGGCGACCGACTACACGCTCGGGTTTGACACGTCGGTCCGCACCGTCGCTGAGATCATTGAGCGATCGCGTACCCCAGCGGGCTCCCATCACTGGGTGCAGGTCGTCGAAGTCATGGGGCGCCATGCCGGGCACTTGGCCTTTTGGTCGGGGCTCGCGGGCGGCGCGTTCCAGATCTTGATCCCCGAGTATCCCTTTCAATTGAAGGAGATCTACACGCAGCTCTCTCGGTGGCTCTCTCTTGGGCACAAGGACCGTCGCTATCCACGCTATGCCGTCATCGTGGTGTCGGAAGGCGCGCTTCCCAAGGGCGGGCACGAGGTCACCGTCGATTCTGCCAAGGACGAGTTCGGCCACGCCCGTCTCGGTGGCATCGGCGCATGGTTGGCCGAGCGGATTCGCAGCGACACTGCTCACGATTCACGCTCCGTGGCGCTCGGGCACCCGCAGCGTGGTGGCCCACCATCCCCCGTGGACAGGCACATGGGCTGGCTCTTTGGTATCGCAGCGGTCGAGGCCGCGATCCAGAACGAGTGGGGCAAGATGGTTTCTTCCCGCGGTATCGCCCCTGCCTGTGACCTCTCCCTCGTGTCGCTCGCGGACGCGGTGCAGAAGCTGAGCCTGCTCGACGTGGAGAGGTATTACGACACGGAGCGCCATGCACCCAAGCGAAGGGTGCTTGGCATGGGGGACGAGGTGCGCATCACTCCTTGAACCCGTGCCGACGCATGAGGCGGTAGAGGTAGTTCCGGTCAATCCCAGCCGCACGCGCCGCTTGTGCCGCCGGACCGTCATGGAGGCGGAGGAGCTCCTTGACGTAGAGCCGCTCAAACTCGGCGATGGCACGCCGGCGTGCTTCGATGAAGGGCACGTTCGCATCCACCGCGAAAGGCGCGTGCTCGACCTGATCGTCTTGGCCGCAATGCGGCCCTTCCTCGAACACGAGGCAGCGCTCCAGGTAATTGCGGAGCTCACGCACGTTCCCGGGCCAGGCGTTGTTCGAAAGGTGCGCGAGGAACTCTGGCTCCCTGAGCCGTGCCGCCGAGTCTTCACCCCCCGGGCCCACCACGCCCGCGCCAATCGACTCGAGGAGGCGCTCGGCTAAAAGGGGGATATCATCTGGCCGAGCGCGCAGCGGCGGCAGCGTGATCTTGAGGACGGCGAGCCGGAAGTAGAGGTCGGCGCGAAAGCGGCCGCGGTTGACCTCGGACCGGAGGTCTCGGTTCGTGGCGGCGATGACGCGAACGTCGACGGGCTGGTACGTGTTGGTCCCAATCCGCCTGACGTGCCTCTGCTCGAGCACCCGTAGCAGCTTGGGTTGGAGGTCGGCCGATAGCTCACCGATCTCGTCGAGGAAGATGGTGCCGCCCGAGGCCTCTTCGAACGCACCGACCCGGCGGGTGGCCGCTCCCGTGAAAGCCCCGCGCTCGTGGCCAAAGAGCTCGCTTTCGAGGAGATTCGGCGGCACCGCCCCGCAATCGACGACGATGAAAGGTCCTTGCGCGCGCGCGCTCGCGTCGTGGATCGACTGCGCCGCCCCTTCTTTTCCGGTGCCGGTCTCACCCTCAATGAGGACGGTGGCATCCGCAGAGGACGCACGCTCGAGCTGCGCAAACACCGCGCGCATGGCGACCGACTTCCCGACCATCGATCCGAATTGCGTGCGCTCGGAGATCGGGAGCCGGTTGGTCTCCGTGCCCAGCTGGAAGCGAATGACGGTGCGACCGAGACGGAGCAAGCTCCCACCGCGCAGCCAGGCCTCCTTGATGCGAAGTCCATCGACCACGGTCCCATTTCGGCTATCCAGGTCCTTGAGGCGCGCGCCCGACGCGTCGACCCTCACCTCGCAGTGGAACCTGGACACCGTGGGATCATCGAGCACCAGGTCGTTGGAGGAGTGGGAGCCCACGGAGCAGCGGTCTGCCACCGAGTCCCAGGATTGCCCCGCCTGGGGGCCTTCGAGGACGACGAGCTGAAAACGCCTCACGCGGTCGGGGCCACGCTCTGACACCTCAAGGAGCTCCGTGGCCCCTGCGTCACCATCATTTTCCCCTGTCTCACGCTCGTCCGACACGGATAGGATTATATAACTCGCCCATGAAAGACGACAGGGACCCTGTCACTGAAGGACTCGGCATGGACCCTTGGGGGGACGTGGCGCCCGTGCCACTCGGCAAGGGGGCGGTCGTTGGCAACTACATCATCGAGGAGCTGCGCGCCCAAGGCGGGCTCGCGTCGGTCTACCGGGCGCGGCACGTGGTGATAGGGCGAACTGTCGCCTTGAAGGTGCTCCATCGCCACCTTGGTACTTCTTCCTCGGCGCTGCGTCGGTTCCAGCAAGAGGCGCAGGTCCTGGGGCGCCTGCGGCATCCCAACCTGGTGGACATCTTCGACTTTGGCGATCACGAAGGCGCGCCCTACTTGGTCATGGAGTGGCTTTGTGGACCCACGCTCGGCGAGGAGCTTGGCGCTCGAGGCCCACTGACTCTCGATGAGATCGGCAAGATCTTCTTGCCCCTCGGCAGCGCTCTTGCTGCCGCCCATCGCTTGGGGGTGGTGCACCGGGACATCAAGGCGTCGAACGTGGTCCTCGCCGACGCAACTCCTGGCGGCATGGCGGAGCGCAAGCAGCGGATCGTCAAGCTCATCGATTTCGGGATCGCCAAGCTTCTCAGCGAAGAGCTGCCGGTCCCCAAGACTACCGTGGGAACGCGCCTCGGGACCCCTGCGTCCATGGCGCCCGAGCAGATCCTCGGGGACCGCGTCGACGCCCGCACCGATATCTACGCGCTCGGCGTGCTCCTCTTTCAAGCTGCGACCGGAAAGCTTCCGTTCGCGGCGCGGTCGCAGCTCGAGCTGGATGAGCTTCACTTGTCGGCGGTCCCACCTCGGCCCAGCGAGTGGGCTCCTGCAGCAACTCCGCTCGACGGGCTCGTCTTGAGCTGCTTGGAAAAGAGCCCCGAAGCGCGACCTTCGAGCGTGGAGAAGCTGATGAGCGAGCTCGAGGCTGCCACCGCAACATGAACGTCAACCAGGTTCCGTTGTTTTCCTGAATGCTCCCGAGGCCCGAGGGAGGCCGAGGGAGGAGAGACGAGCATGGAAGCCAAGTCGATCTGGACGTTCCGAGCGACCACCTAGACAGGCGCTAGGGACAAGGCGCATACTCGTGGTGCTTGCGCCGCATTTAGCGCGAACTGTCGCGCACAGGAGTGTGGGGTTGGGTGGCCTTACGTGGAAGATCCGGAAGATCGGGGACGGTGTCACGCACGTGGCGCTGAGCGGGGTAATTACGGAAGCGGCGCGACTTGACCAGATCAGCAACCTGGCCGGAAATGTGATCGTCGACTTCGCCGAGGTGACCCAGATCAATTCCCTGGGGGTGCGCGTGCTCCTCGGATGGCTCGACGCGCTCGAGGGACGGGCGAAACTCGAGGCAGAGCGTTGCTCGCCCGTGATCGTCATGCAGCTCAACATGCTCCCTGGGCTGGCACGGCGATTCTCGGTGCGCTCGTTTCTTGCCCCCATGGAGTGCGAGACGTGCTCCGAGGACCGGGAGACCCTCGTGGAGCTCGAGCCCGGGTCGCGAGATGTCCAGATCCCTGTCACGCGCTGCAACACGTGCGGCGAGCCCATGACCCTCGCCGAGCCCGAGGACCGCTACCTGGCGTTTCTCACGGACGAGTAACAGGGTTAGATCGGCGGCACCTCGTCGGCGCCCACATCCGATCGACCCCCTTGGGCACGGGCCTCCCCGTCGAAGTCGACAGTGACGTCGGTCCTTTCCGGGTCCGCCTTGTTCACGCACGGAGAGCTCGGCTTGAGGTGGTAGTCGAGCAGCGCCGGGTTCGCTGGAGCCCTAAATTGAGGATCGGCGCTTAGATTGCCCACCCCGTCCTGCGGCGTGGGGCCGATGTCAGAATAGGACCACTGGCAGTTGCCAGCGACCTGGGGAGCGGGTGCATCGCCAAAGTCGGACTGGTTGTCCCACGCGATGCTGTTCGACGCGAGGATGGGGGAAATGACTTCGCAGCGCACCCCTGCAGCTTGGCGGGGCATGGCGAAGTTGCTCGCAATCGTATTGAAGGACAAGGTCCCCGTGGTGGTCGCCGACTCGGTCGTAATGAGGATCCCGCCAAAACGACTGAGCAAGGGACTACCGTTCGCAACGATCATGCTGTTGACGACCTCGAAGTCGGAGGTGTCCAGCTTGATTCCTCCACCGGCGTTCTTCATCACCTTGGCACGTCGAAGCACGATCGCGCACCGCACGCTCTCGATTCCCTGTTCTGCGTTTTCGTCGATGACCACGGCGTCGAGGAGCACTCTTGGCCTGTTCCCAGCGGCCCCTTGGCACAGGAGGCCATCCCCGTCTGTCCCCGAGGCACCGCGCAGGCGCACCCCGTAGATGGCCAGCTTGGCTGACCCTTGCACCAAAACGGCTGGGCGATCAGGCGGCGGCCGGATGTCTGCACCGGTACCCGTTACGGCAACATCCAAGTCCGTGATCTCTAGCGTCTCGGGGTAGCTGGCAGGCGCAAGCCGAATCCACTTCCTCGCGCCACTCGTCCGTGCGACGGAAAATGCCTTGGCGATGGTGGTACAGGGCGCTTGCTTGGTGCATCCGTCGCTGGTCTGGCCGCCGTTCTTGTCGACGTGCAGTACGTCCGCGTCGGGGACGCACCTGCCGGTCTCTCTATCGCAGGCGCTGCTCGCGCATTCCGAGTCGAGGCGGCACCCACGGCATTTTCGGGTGGTCTCGTCGCAAGCCGGTGCCAAGGCGTCGCAGTCCCCTGCATCACGGCAGCCGACACAGAGCCCACCTTCCAACATGCAATGAGGAGCTCCAGCCCTTCCCTCGCACTCTGCCTCTTCCCGGCAGCCTCGGCACGAGTGCGTCGCGGCCTCGCACGTGGGCTTCTGCGCTTGGGGACAATCGCTGGCCGAGAGGCACTCCACGCAGGCCCCGCGCAAGCAAATCGGCGTGGGTGCGCTGCATCCCATGACGCACGCCCAGCTTGCGTCGGCAGGTCCTGCGTCTGGCAACAGCGGGTCACCTGGCGTGGGGATGCAGGTGCGGGCAATCCCCTCGGAAGCAGGATACCTGGCTTCCATGTCGCAGAATGGGCGGTCTGGATACTTGGGCAGGCAATCCCGAAGCACCGGGCACGTGCCAGGATCCGTGCAACAGTAAAGGGCTACCTCCCGTTCACACGCGAGCACGGCGACGAGCGAAAGGAACATGACGGGCAGCGGGGCGCGGAGGGGCATGCAGGGTGCGCTCTTCAGGCTAGTTATGAGCGGTCGCCCGCGCCTTGTACCCGTCCATCACGAGGCCAGGCGTTCCGGGAATGCGGGATACGGATGGAGTCTCGAGGGGAAGCTCGTTCAGCATGGCGCGCGCTTCGTCGAGATCGAAGGCCTGCCCTGCCACCCAGGTGCGGAAGACGACGAGCGCCGCCGTTCTCAGCGGCGCCGGGATTTTCCACCTCTGCACAAAGTTGCGCGCGTCGTCGAGGCGACAGCCTCGATCCGCCTCCACGACGAACAGGCGGCCTCCAGGCCGGAGGACCCGGACGCACTCCGAGAGCCCGGCATGCGGATCGGGCCAATGCTTGACCGATGCCACGCTGAGGACCACGTCAAAGGAGTCCTCGGAGAAGGGGAGCGAGAGGGCACTCCCTCGCGTGATTTCGACTCGCTTGCCGAGGGCAGCGGTCCGCGCCCTTGCCCGCGCGACCTGTCCTGGCGAAAGATCGATTCCGAAGAGGCGAATGTCGGTGCGCCGTTCCGCTAGGGCGCGGAGGACGTGTCCGCCGCCACACCCCACGTCGAGGATCCGTGCACCCGTTGGGATCTTGTCCACCAAGTCGTCCTCCAACGTGCGGGCCATTTCGGCGACCGCAGGTGCGAGGAGTTGGTCGTAGGCCCAGGCCTCCACCGCGGAGTAGGGGGACGTCATTTGGGCAAGGACGGACATGGCGACACCTCCTTTTGCTTGGCAGCGGCCGCGACTATACACCTTTGGGAGCTTTCCCCGCTAAGAGACTCCGACCATGGTTATACTCACCGCTCCATGAACACGGGGCGGGGCAGCTCGTTAGCACCTGATCAGTTGGGGCGTCGCCTGGGCGATGCGATTTCGATTCCGGGCGATTATCAACACCGCGCGTTGACCGAAGGCCCGAGTGTCCAACGCTATTGGCATAAGGCCAAGCTCGAGCTCCTCGACTGGATCTTCACGGCAACGAAAGGGGAGCGAGTCCTCGACGTGGGGTGTGGCTCGGGTGTCCTGGCGGACAAGCTCGCATCTCAGGGAGCAGACGTCCTCGGGATCGATGCCAATCCCTCAGCGATTGAATACGCCACGCGAGCGTTTGGGCGCGCAGGGCTGGAGTTCCGCCTTGGCTACCTCGATGAGCTCCAGCTCGAAACGGCGAGCTTCGACAAGGCGGCCTGCCTGGAGGTCGTCGAGCACGTGTACCCCAACCAGGTACGCGAGCTCCTTGCCGACCTCCGGCGGGTCCTAAAGCCTGGTGGTGAGCTCTTGATCACCACGCCCAATTACCGGGGGCTCTGGCCCGTTGTTGAATGGCTCGCCGATCGCTTCGCGACAACCGCACGCATGGACGGGGATCAGCATGTCACGCGCTTCCACCGCGCCACGCTTCGCGACGCCCTCTTGCAGGCCGGGTTCGAGGTCATGAGGCTGCAATCCTACTCCACCCTTGCGCCGTTCCTCGCGGCCGTGACCTGGAAGGGAGCCGAAGTGCTCGACCGACTCGAGCGACGCGCCGATCTCCCCCTAGGGAACCTCCTCGTCGCGGTGGCGCGCAACCCGCGGTAGGCGAAGGGAATGGACCTGTCGCTCGTCATTCCGGTCTACAACGCGAGGGACTACCTGGCCCAGCGGCTCGCGACGGTTTCTTCATTCTTGGAGCAAGCGCGACTCCAATACGAGATCATCCCCGTGGATGACGGAAGCGAGGACGGATCTGGCAAGCTCCTCGAAGAGCTCCGCCTTCCTCACTTGCGACCGGTCAGGCTCCCTGCAAATCAGGGGAAGTTCGGGGCCATCGCCACCGGAATGCTCGCGGCACGTGGCCGATGCTGCGTGTTCACCGATGCCGACGTGCCCTTCGAGCTCGAAGCCATCCTGTACATGCAGCACCTCGTGGGCGAGCGGGGATTCCATGTCGTGGTCGGCGACAGGACCTTGCCGGGCAGCTCCTACGCCGCGGAGCTGGGCGCGCTCCGCAGGGTGCTGACCCAATCGTTCTCGCTCTTCGTGCGGCTGCTTGTCACCGGCGGCTTGTACGATACCCAGTGCGGCTTGAAGGCATTCCGTAACGACGTGGCGCAGGCGCTGTTCCCGCTGCTCCGCGAGCGTGGTTTCGCGGGCGACGTCGAGCTTCTTTACATTGCATTGAAGAAGAACCTCGAAATACGCAGGATCCCCGTGCGCCTGCGCTTCCGAGGGGAATCGACGGTGCGGCCCATCAGGGACGGCATCGAAATGGCGCGCAGCCTCGGGCGCATTCGATTGAATCAGATGAGGGGCCTCTACGACAGCGAGCGGCTGGCCGAGGTGGCCCGGCAGGATTATTGGAACGGCGTGGGCGCCCCACCGTGTCGGGTCACTCCCGTCGGAACCGTGAATCGCCCCGATTGATCTTCCCCACCGGCGCCGAAACCGAATACGCCCCCTGCCGCTTCACGAATCCAGGCCCGGAGATCCCGTCCAGCTTGCAATCCGCGAGCTCCGCGAGGAGGTACGTCTTGTATGGCGCGTACATCCAATCGCCAATCGGGGGAGTAACCGCGAAGACACCGCCTTGGCATTCCTCCCTGAGCCGACGGGCGTCTTCGCGAAGGGGATCGAGCGGCTTGAGCTCCACCGGGCGCAGGACATGATATTGGCGGTATTCCGTGACGGCGCCCCAAGCGATGAGGATCGCCAGGACGTGGCTTGCCCAGCGTGGCCACGACCACGCGACGCCGACAAGTGCTGCCGCAAAGAGCACCGCGAACGGCGCCATGCGATTGAAGCAGCGGGCGGCGCCCACCACTCGATGAATGACATGTCCGCCCGCCTGGCTGCCGATGAGCACGGCCACTAGCGTGACCAGCGCCATCAGGCAGGCCTTGCGAGCGGGGAACCGCTGCGGCAAGCGCCGATGCACCGCCACGTAACCCAGCCCGCGCAAGATCAGGTACGCGAGGGTGGCCATTACGGTGGCGAGCGTTACGAGCCCAGGGAACGCGAGGATCTCGCCCCTGTCCTGGATGTCCTCCTTGGCAAGCGTCCACCGGATCTTGCGGAGCTTGGCGTGCGCCCAGACGGAGTCGCTGTTCGGCTTGAGGTAATCCATCCATTTGGGGCTGAAGGTGTCCACGTCGCTCGCCTCGCGGTGGTGCGAGGCCTGGTGTTGCCCCTGCGCACCCCCGGGGAACACGTGGCGATGAGCCACGAAGAGGATCGCGCCGGTCAATGCGAGCATGGCCAGGAAAACCACGATCCGGCGCTGTGCGAGGAGCTTTCCCGCGCCTTGACCGGGAAGCCGCAGGAGGAAGTAGAGGAGCGTCAAGGCGCACGCCAGCAGGGCGCCGAAGAGCAGATAATAATAGGATGCCGTGGCGAGGACGAGCAGCGCACTACAGAGCGCCGCCGAGGCCAAGACGAAGCGCTTCCCATCGGCTTCGAGCGCCTCGAGAGCCCTCCACGTGAACCCGAGCACGAGAAACAAGGGCCAGGCATTGACCAGGAAGAAGTGGACGCGGATGCGGTAAATGAGGCTCAGCTGAAAGGCGACCAGCAGGGAAAGGCTTCCAGATAGGAACCAGCGCCTTGTCACCACGCCCAGGAAGTAGAACGCCCCAAGGGCATTAAAGAGGGGGCTCAGGTAATACCAGGTGGACATGACCACGCTCGTCCGCGCACCGAGAAACGCGGCAATCCGCCCAATGAGGTACATGGCCGGCCATTCTTGCGGCACGGCGCGAAGATCGAGGCACCCCTTTTGGTTCCAATCGCAGTTAATGACGAAGTCGCGCCAGCCGCGAGATGTCTTAGCCCGCTCGAGGGCCCACAAGAAGAACGATTGATCGCCGTACAGCCCAGAGTGGACGGAGTCTGGGATCTCGAGAAACCGCCACCAGAGCGGCAGCATGATCCAGGAAACTCCGACGGTACACGTGAGGGCGCCGAGCACTACATTGATTGAGCGGGGGAGTGGCTCAGCGAATGGGACGCTCTTATCGGAGGCCATGGCCATCGAGGGCAAAACGCATGAGACTCAGATGCCTTGCACGTTGTCAATCCCCAAGGGCGCTCATGGGGGTCGCATGACGCCGACGCTCGTCCTATTTGGAACGGAGCATGCCCTCGCGCTTGCCGTCACGGCTGCTGGCGCCGTGGCCATGGTGCTTTGGGCGCGCCGCCTTCGGCGTGCCTTCCACGCGAGGCGGCTGCGACACGTCCTCGCCACCCTCATGGTAGTGCTTGTCGTGGTCTATTTCGTGGTGCTGTGGCACGAGGGAACCTTGGACAAGGAGGCTGCGCCCCTTCACCTGTGTGATCTGGCGGTTTTTCTCGGCGTCCACGCCTTGTTCACGATGAACCAGGTAAGCTTCGAGCTTCTCTATTTCTGGGCATTCGCGGGAACGAGCATGGCCATCTTGACCCCCGACTTGGACGCGAGCTATCCCGACTGGCGGTTCTTTACCTATTTCGGCATGCATGGGCTCGTCGTCGTGTCAGCGGCGGTCTTGACGTTCGGCCTCGGGATGCGACCCCGAGAGGGCGCGCCCTGGCGGGTCCTCCTTTTTACCAACGTCTATGCGCTGCTGGTCGCAGGCGTGAACGTCGTATTTGGAACCAACTTCATGTACCTCTCGAGAAAGCCTCCGACGGAGACCCCGCTCGATTGGCTTGGACCTTGGCCGTATTACCTCATCGCCGCCGAGGGGATCGCCTTGGCGATGTTCTGGCTCCTGGACTTGCCGTTTCGGATAGGGGGGAGGAAGACCCGTGGCGTAAATGCTCCCAACCGCGCTTGATGCCGTGATAAACGGACTCGTGGACGAGAACCCGATCAAGGCGACCGAAACCGCATCCGATCCCGCCGCAGGCTTCCGCGCCCTCGGCCTTGACGAGGCCATCGTTGGGGCGGTCGTTGCGATGGGCTACGAGGAGCCGACGCCAATCCAGCGCGAGGCGATCCCCGTCCTCCTCGCAGGCCGTGACGTGCTCGGCCAGGCTGCGACCGGCACCGGCAAGACCGGGGCCTTCGCCCTGCCGCTCCTCTCCCGGCTTGGCGCACCCTGTGACGGGCCGCCTCGGGCACTGGTTCTCGTCCCCACGCGCGAGCTGGCGTTGCAGGTGTCCGAGGCGCTCCACCGCTACGGGCGGCCGCTCGGCCTTCGGAGCCTGCCGATCTTCGGCGGTCAGTCGATCGAACGGCAGGTGCGTTCGCTCCGGCGCGGGGTCGACGTGATCGTCGCGACGCCGGGCCGGGCGCTCGATCTCGTGCGCAGGCGTTCGCTCCTCCTCGAGGCGATCCAGTCCCTCGTCCTCGACGAGGCGGACGAGATGCTCGACATGGGCTTTGCTGATGACCTGGACGCCATTCTCGAGACCACGCCGGCCGGCCGCCAGACCGCCCTATTCGCGGCGACCCTGCCGCCGCGCATCGCCGGGATCGCTGAACGGCACCTCCGCGATCCGCTGCGGATTCGTATCGCCCCGGAGCGGGCGCGGAGCGGTGCCCTGCCGCGCATTCGCCAGACCGCCTACGTGGTTCCGCGGCCCCAGAAGCTGGCGGCGCTCGCCCGGGTTCTCGACGTCGAGCAGCCTACCGCAGCCCTGGTCTTCTGCCGCACGCGCCTCGAGGTCGACGAGCTCACCGAGGGGTTGAATGCCCGTGGCTACCCAGCCGAGGCACTCCACGGTGGCTACGCGCAAGAGCTCCGCGACCGCGTCATGCGTCGATTCCGCGAGGGGACCTCCGAGTTGCTTGTGGCCACCGACGTGGCGGCTCGGGGGCTCGATGTCGAGCGCATAAGCCTCGTGGTGAACTACGATGTCCCGTCGTCGCCAGAGGTCTACATCCACCGGATCGGGAGGACCGGCCGGGCCGGGCGCGAGGGGGCGGCGGTGACCCTCGTCGAGCCGCGCGAGCACCGGCTCCTCCGCAACATCGAGCAGGTGGCCAAGCAGAAGATCACCATTGGGATCCTGCCGACGGTCGCCGACCTTCATGCCAGGCGGCTCGAGCTGACCCGAGCGTCCCTCCGCGAGGCCCTAGCCAGCGGGGACCTCGAGCGGTACCGGGTAGTGGTCGATTCACTGTCCGACGAGTTTGACGTCGTCGAGATCGCCATGGCGGCGGTGCGGCTGGCGCACATGGCGGCGGGCGGGGAGCGTGAGGAGGAGGAGATCCCGACCATGACCCTGCCGGAGAAGAAGGCGAAGGGACGCGCGGCGAAAGGTCGAGATGCGGGGTGGAAGGTGGCGCGCGTGGTGCTGCACGGCGCAGGTCGTCGGGATGGCGTGCGGCCGGGCGATCTCGTCGGGGCCATCGTCAACGAGACCGGCCTTCACCTCCGGGCGATCGGGGCGATCATCATCGAGGAGAAATCGTCGACCGTCGAGCTCCCTGCGGAGGCACTCGGTAAGCTCTTGCCGCTCCTTCGGCGGATGCGGATAAAGGGCAAGAAGGTGACCGTGGCCATGGCGGAGCGTCCGGGCGAGCCCGGACCGGTCGGGGGGGCGCGGCAACGCAGCGAGCCAGGTCAGCGGCGATCGCGACCGTCGAGACCGAAACCGTGACGAGATCGGGGCCGATATGCCTCCCGATCAAGTTGAACCTTCGCACCATCACTTCTTATCGAACACCGCCGCCCAGTAGTTGTTGTGCATCCCGACGCCGATCGACACCTGATCCGGATCGAGCATGATCTCGCGGTGCCCCTCGCTTCCGAGCCAGCCATCCACGGCGGCTCGGGGAGTGGTGTGCCCACAGGCCACGATCTCCCCAGACCAGCCGCTCCCCTTGCAGCGACTCACCCGATCTCCAGGCGAAGAGCCGTCCGCGCCCGTGTGGGAGCAGGCCTTGCGCTCACCGATGTCACCCACATGGTTGGCCGCGGCGCAGGTGAGGTCCTTGCGCAGGCGAACTTCGCGGAACCCGCGGGACGAGCGCTCCGTGTTGATGATGCTGACGAGCTCCTCCTCCTCCGGCGACAGGTCATCCCCACCGCCGCAGGAAGCCCCAGGAAGAAGAAGCGTGGAAAGGAAGACGGCCCTGAGAGCGTGCATCACGGTTGCATTCTACCCTGCGAAGCAGGCAGTTCCCAGCCGGCGCACGTGGTAGCCTTGCCCCGTGCGCCGCTTGCCAAAAGGGTTTCTTCTCGCCCTCGGATGCATTCTGCTGGTCGCCGCCTGCCAGCGTCGCCCCGCCGCGCCGCGGCCAAACCGCAAGATTGACATGCACGCCCATTTCGGGCCCGACGCGGTCCAGCATGTCATCGAGCTCATGGACCACTACGGCGTGGACGCCATCGTGAATCTGTCCGGGGGGATTCCTGGCCATGGGCTCGAACAGCAGCTGGGCGCGGCAGCTCGATACCCAGGCAGGATCTTCGTGTTCGCCAACCTCGACTGGCGGCAGCCCCTCATGGGACCTGGGTACGGAGAGCGCATGGCCGCCGGGCTTCAGCGAGCGCGCGCCTTGGGCGCTCGGGGTATTAAGATTCCAAAGGCACTGGGATTAGGCTTTACCGATTACACGGGCACCCTCATCAAGGTAGACGAGCCCGAGCTCGATCCAGTCTTTGAGAGAGCCGGCGAGCTGGGCCTGCCCATCGCGATTCACGTGGGAGATCCCGTGGCCTTTTGGCAGCCCCTCGGCCCGGAGAACGAGCGATTCGACGAGCTTCGGGTTCACCCGGAATGGTCCTTCCATGGCAAGCCCGTCCCATCATGGGAGGAGCTGTTCGCGGCCTTGGAGCGCCGAGTCGCTCGTCACCCGCGAACCACCTTTATCTCAGTCCATTTCGGCAATGCCCCTGAATACCCGGAGCGGGTATCCGCATTATTGGACAGGTATTCAAACCTCCTGGTCGACACCGCGGCCCGCGTGCCCGAAATTGGCAGGCACCCTGCCCGCGACATGCGTGCCCTGTTTCAGAGACACGCGGATCGCATTCTCTTCGGAACCGACCTGGGCGTAGGCGTGAGGCAGTTCGACCTCATGCTCGGCTCGACCTCCGACAAGCCACCCACCCAATCCGACGTGGACCACTTCTTTGCGTCGACGTTCCGCTATTTCGAAAGCGGAGACCGCGGGCTTGCCCACCCCACCCCAATTCAGGGGCGGTGGACGATTGAAGGAATCTCTCTTCCGCCCGAGGTCCTGCGCAAGGTCTATGGGACGAATGCCGAGCGAATACTGGGCATGACTATCCCTGATTCGCCAGGACGTTCCTCAGCTTCCCAATAATCAAGTCGAGGGCCACGTGGTTGTTGCCCCCTTCTGGGACAATCACGTCTGCCCACCGCTTGGAAGGTTCCACGAACTGGAGATGCATGGGGCGGACTGTCCGGTAATACTGATCTCGGATCGCCTGGAACGTACGGCCTCGCTTTTCGAGGTCACGGCGGATGCGACGAAATACTCGGATGTCCGGGTCGGTGTCGACAAAGATCTTGATGTCCATCTGCCGACGCAGGCGTTCTTCGACGAACACGAGGATCCCTTCCACGATCACGACCGGCGTCGGCAAAACCTGCCTCGACTCCGGCAGCCGGCGGTGCGTCTTGAAATCGTATTGCGGCACCTCGACCGTCTCGCCGGTGCGAAGTCGTTCCAGGTGGCCAATCAAGAGCTCGGTCTCGAGCGCCTCCGGGTGGTCGAAGTTGATCTGTGCTCGGTCGTCGAGAGATAGCTCCGGCCGATCGCGGTAGTAGCTGTCGTGGTCGACCAGCGAAGCCGCCCCTACGGGGAGCGCCGTGATGATGTTCTGGGCGATCGTGGACTTGCCGGAGCCCGTGCCTCCTGCGATGCCCACGATCAACGGGGTCCGAGTTTCACGCGTGACGCTCATCGGTAGGAAGCCACCATGTTCTCTAGCCGGTCGAGCGCCTTTTGCACGACCCCCATGCTCGGACCAAAGGACAACCGCACGTAATGACGGAAGCGTGAGAGCCTGCCGGAGCGGCGCTTCCCGGGGTTCACGTCAAAGAATTCGCCGGGCACGGTGATGACGTTGTGCTCGAGCGCCGCGCGGAAGAACGACATCCCGTCCGAAATCTGGGCGGGTAGGCCGGCCACCGAGACCCACGCGTAAAAAGTGCCGTCCGGCTCGCGATCCACCAGCATTCCGAGCTCGCGGGCGCGACGGAGCAAGAGGTCCCGCTTGGGGACAAACGCGGCGCGGATCGCCTCAGTCTCGGCCAGGGCGACCTCGGGCGTGAGGAGGGGCACGGCCGCGCGCTGGAGCGGACGCGACCCTCCTCCGTCGAGAAATGAGCCAGCGCTCGTCACGGCCTCGATGACGCTCCGGGGGCCGACGGTCCACGTCATGCGCCAACCAGGGTACCGCCAGTTCTTGGTGAAGCCATCAAAGAGCACCACCGGGTCTCGGTCCACGTCCTCGACGTAGCGCGCCGCTGAAACCAACGGTCCCGGCTCGCTGGGCCGCTTGCGCCAGATGAAGTGCGAGTAGAACTCGTCGACGAGCAGGGCGCAGTCCAGGTCACGGGCCGCGGCCACCCACTCCGACAGGTCGTCTCCCGAGATGAGCTTGCCCGTTGGATTGCACGGGTTGGAAAGCAGGATGGCCGACATCCCACGACCCAGGATTTCGCGCCGCAGGTCCGAAGCCGTGAGCTCATACGCCCGATCTCCCTCGAGCGCGATCGGAATCGGCGAGAAAAGCCGAAAAATGTCGAGGAGCTCCTCGTACGCCGTGTAATCGGGGAGAAAGTGCCCCAGGTTGATTTGCCCCAAGGCCGCAGCGGCTCGGGTCAAAGAAGACCGTCCTCCGCCAGAGATCGCTACGTTCTCGGCCGAATACTGCGAGGGCATGCCCACTCGGTAGAGCCGGTTGTAGAGGGCCGCTACGGCCTCACGCAGCTCCCATAGCCCGGCCACGGGGGCGTACTCTTGGTCGTCGGGGTCGATGGCAATCTCCGACTGCCTTCCCGGCGATCCCGGCAGCGGTCCCGTCTCCGGCTGGCCCTGGCCCAAGTTGCACCAGTCCGACTCACCCGCCCTAAAGCCACGCCGCTGGGCTTCGGTGGTCACATAGATGACCCCGGTACGAGGCACGGCGCGAAACGCATGGACGGGCGGCGGAAACTCCTTCTCGATCATCTCGCGCAGCCTATCACTCCTCTCGCCAGCGCGGGAGCGGTACCCACGTCACCCTGTGCAGTTCTTACCCCAACCCCATCTGCTCCAGATCCTCGTCGCTTAGGCCGAAGAAATGCCCCGTCTCGTGAATCAGCGTGATCCGGATCTCCTCGGCGACCTCGTCCTGGCAATGGCTGATGCGCTCGATGTTTCGTTGAAAAAGGTACACGCAATCCAAGTGAGGCGTGGCACCCGACACGTGGCTCTTCTCGGGATAGGGGATGCCCGAGAAAAAGCCGAGGGCGCGGGGATCGTTCCCTTCGGAAATCAGGTCGATCGACGGGTAGTCCTCCACCGTGATGGGGACGTTCTCCAGGAGCTTGCGGATGCGTTCCGGCAGCTCAGCGAGAGCTTGCTCGGCAATGGTCTCAAACTCGTCGACTGGGCGGCTCCAAGGGACCTTGGGCTCTTTGAGGTCCAGCTCGCGGACCTTCAGCCAGCACTCCACTTCTTTCTTCACGTCGCCGCGTTCCTCGTAGACCAACCCCAAGGAGTGGTGGGCCTCCGCCAAGTCAGGATCCATTTCGAGCGCCTTGCGAAACTGCTCTTCCGCGTCGTCGATGAACCCAAGATCGAGGAAGGAATGGCCTGCCCGCACGTGGAAGATCGCCTCGGGGAACTGAACTGGTGGCAGCTCTCCGATCGTCTCCTCGGCTTCCTCCAGGCGGCCTAGACCCGTGAGCGCTTCGACCTTGAGGAGAAGGGCATCGAGGTACTCCTCTTCGTCCTCAGCCGTCTCGATGGCGTCCCCGATCATCTCGAGCGCTTCCTCTGGATCGCCATCGCCCGCGAGGAGGAGCTCCGCCGCGTGCAGCTTGGGAGTGACGTATCCGGGGTCCAGCTCCAGTGCGCGGCGAAAATGTTCGAGCGCTTCGTCGTTCTCCCCCTCTGCGGCGCGGAGCATTCCGAGGAGCGCATGCGCCTCTGGGAGATCGGGCTCGAGCTCGAGGGCCTTGCGAACCGAGAGCTCTGCGCCGGCCATGTCGTGTTTCTTGAAGAGGTCCCAGGAGCGGTCGAGGTGCGCTGACACGGCGTCCATGTCCAGGGGGGGAACGTCTTTGTCGGTCATGGCGCGAGAGTATATAGTCGAACGCCCATGCTGAAGCTCATATCCGCATGTGCATGGTTTCTTCTCCTGGGAACGGCGGCGGCGTGCCCCACGCGCTTCCAACCCCGCGCCGCTCCGGAGCTTCCCCGCGCTGGGAACGCCGACGCGCGCGCTCGCTTCGAGCAGGCGCGCGCGCGTTTCGAGCAGGGCGAGCACGAGGCGGCAGCGCGCGAGCTCGAGACGATCATCGTGGAGTTCCCAGCGGATCCCATCGCCAAGCACGCGACCTTGTACCTGGGGATGGCGGCGATGAGGCGGCAGGAGCACGCTGAGGTGGTGCGCGTGCTCGAGCCCCTGCTCGGAGACCCTGAAGTCGACGAGTCGCTCGAAAAGCGCGCCCGCTTCTACGTCGGGATCGCCTCGGGTCGCATGGGCAAGCATGAAAGGGCCCGGGAGGTCTTGGAACCTCTCGTCGGAAAGGTCGCGGCCGGTGAAGAGGAAGGGGAGCTTTTCGCCGTGCTGGCCGAGGCTTTCGCCGCGAGCGGGGACGGTGATGGGGCGCTCCGTTTCTATGACGAGTTCTTTGCGCGGGCTCGGCCGGCAGAGCGTGCCTATGTCACTGCCCGCGTCAGTGCCATCGTGGATGCCCTTTCCGCCCAAGCGGTATCCGACGCCTACGCGAAGGCGGACAAGGAGCACGTGGCGGCTGCCCTTTTGGGGCGCCGATTGGCGCTCATGGCCAAGGCCGCTGGTGACTCCGCTCGGGCGCGCGAGATCCTCGATGAGACCCGATCCGCCCGGGTGAACGCCGGAATTCCCGACGACTCCTCGGCAGTCGGAGTGGCCAATCCGCAGCTCATTGGTGCCCTGCTCCCACTCTCTGGCAAACGGCGCCGTGTTGGGGACGCGGCCTTGCGCGGGCTGGCCGTCGCAGCGGGCACTTTTGGCTCAGAGCAGAAAGGGGACAATCTCCCCCTGGTGGTGGTGGCGCGTGATGCCGCGCCCGGAAACGGATTGGTGGCGGCGGTGGATGCGCTCGACGCAGAGCGGCCCATCGCGGTGATTGGACCCATCGACAAGGACACGTGCGAGGAGGCCGCGCGTCGCGCCGAGGCGCTCGCGCTCCCGTTGGTGACCCTGGATTTCGCCGACTCGTCATGGGTTGCGGGTTCACCACACGTGTTCGTGATCGCGCTCTCGGTCGAGGCCCGGGCAAAGGCGCTGGCCAAGCATGCGTTCGAAAGAGGGGCCCGCACGTTCGCGATTCTCACGCCGGAGATCGCCTACGGCACGCGTGCGTCCAAGGCGTTCCGCGACGAGGTCTCGAGGCTGGGTGGCCATGTGGTCGCTCACGTAACCTATGCCAAGGACGCGACCCATTTTGTCCAGCCCGTGAACGCACTGGCGGGAAAAGCGTTCGACGCGCTGCTCGTCCCCGATACGGCTGACCGGCTGGAGCTGATCGCGCCGCAGCTCGCGGCATCGGGGTTCTCGATCCAGCCCGCCGCCACGTCCAAGGCGAAGAAGGGACATGGCATCCTGCTCCTCGCGACCGCCGAAGCGTTGGCGCCGAAGTTCCTGCGCGGCTCCGGCCGATACACGACCCACGCCGTGCTTGCCCCAGGCTTTTACCCCGACGAGACCGACCCCAGGATCGGACCTTTTGTGCAAGGGTACCGCGCCGCGCACGGAGAGGATCCGACCTACTTGGCCGCGTTTGCCTTTGATGCGGCGCTCGTGGTCAGGAGTGCCGTCGAGAAAGGCGCCCGGGACCGCGATTCGGTCGCGGCTGCCATGGCGGCGGGCACCGTGCGCGGGGTCACGGGAGACGTGCGCTTCGATGCACACCGGCAGCGCGCCGACCTCGGGGTACTCTACGTCGTGGAGCCGGATGGGGCCGGGGGGCAGCGCATCAAGGCATTGGCAGGGAAACAATGACGCGAGGAACGAACGTGGACGCAAGAGATCGGCTCATCGTTGCCCTTGATGTGGAAACTCTACCCGCGGCGCTGGAGCTCGCGGGACGCGTGGAAGGGACCGCTCGCTGGGTCAAGGTTGGTCTCGAGCTCTTCATCGCCGAGGGTCCGCACGCGGTGCGCGAGCTTCGCCGAAAGGGGTTCGGTGTCATGCTCGACCTCAAGCTCTGTGACATTCCCGAGACGGTCGCACGAGCCACCGCGCGAGCTGCGGACCTGGGCGCGCAGCTCTTGACGGTCCACGTCGGTGGAGGCCGGCGGATGATGGAAAGCGCGGCGGAGGCGGCCCGGAAGGCAGGTAGTGGCCTGGGGATCCTCGGCGTGACGGTTCTGACCTCGCTCGACGACCGCGACCTGGCGGAAATCGGCGTGCAAGGGGACGTCGGCCAGGTGGTCGTGCGGCGCGCACGCTTGGCGATGGAAAGCGGGCTTTTCGGCGTGGTGGCGTCCCCCAAGGAGGCGGCGAGCATTCGCGCCGCCGCGCCGGATGGGTTCCTCATCGTGACACCGGGGGTGCGGCCCGAGGGGAGCGACGTCGGCGATCAGAAGCGGGTGTCCACGCCCAGGGGGGCGCGAGCCCAGGGGGCCGACTTCGTAGTCGTGGGCAGGCCCATCCGCGACGCGACGGATCCACGCAAGGCTGCAGAAGCCATCATCGCGGAGCTCGCGTAACCATCATGTCCAAGCGAGTGGTATACGGGCTCAAGCCGGTGCATGAGCTCGTTCGAGCCAACCCGCGTGGCGTGAACGTGGTGTACGTGGCCACCGGGTCCTCACGGGACGCGGCGCGCGAGCTTTGGGACTTGTGCCGGGATCGCGGGGTGACCTTCGAGGAGCGCGACCGTGCGGAGCTCGACGTGCTCGCCGGACCGGAAGCCCGTCACCAGGGCGTTGTGGCGATCGCTGGCGAATTCGTCCACGCGGAGCTCGAGGACGTCCTCGACGACGTGGAAGAGCGTGGCGAGACGCCGCTCATCGTGGTCTTGGACAGCGTGCAGGACCCGCACAATCTTGGAGCCGTCATTCGCTCGTCGCACGTCCTCGGGGCCCATGCCGTGGTCATCGCCAAGGATCGCGCGGCGCCGGTCACGCCAGCAGCCGTCAAGGCATCGGCCGGGGCCACGGAGCACATTCCCGTGGCGCGGGTGACCAACATCGCCCGCACGCTCGAGCTCCTCAAGGAACGCGGTATCTGGGCGGTTGGGACAGTGGCCGCGCCAGGACCCGCGCCGTGGAAGGTGGACCTTAGGGGGCCGACGGCCCTCGTCCTCGGAGCAGAAGGGAAGGGGCTCAGGCCGCTCGTGCAAAAGGGCTGTGACACGCTGGTCCAGGTCCCCATGGTCGGGCGCGTGTCGTCGCTGAACGTGAGCGTGACGGCGGGGATCATGCTTTACGAGGTGCTCCGGCAGAGGCAGGGCACGGGCACGGCGGGTAATTAGGCATAAATGCCAAGCGTTAGAAGTGCTAGTGACACCGCTTGCACAATGTAATGGTGCTTGACCCTCGATTTCCACTCGATCTACGCATTCGAGATTCGGCTAGATAAGGGGCGGGATGGGAACCAATGTGCTTCTAAAGCTGTCACAACGTAGGACCATGCAACCTATCTTCGATATTGCATCCAAGACCAAGGTTGTCCTGATCGCGCTCATCTCGCTCATCGCTAGCCCCGTGCCAACCAGCGTCGTGCGGCAGCCGACGTCCGCGATCGGGCAGCTCCGCGAGCTCGACAGGCAGGCGCTCGGGGCGGAGGATGCCCACTACGCAGCAGAGTATCGCTTCCAAGACGCGCTAGCGGCCATGATGGTTGGAGATCGCCCCGTCTCCGACGGAGACCTAGCGGTGTTCAAGCGGGACGAGGAGACCGCCCGGTCCGCGATGGAGGCCTCGCATCAGAGGCGCGACGAATTCGTCACGCTACTCGTCGCCCACGCGCAAGATGGGACAACGACGGTTGCCGCGCTCGCTGCGCTGCTCGTGGATCTGGGGAAGACGCGCAACGAGGTGAAGTACAGGAGCATCTCATCTGACTTGCTTGACGAGTCGTGCGTCGATGTCTTGCGAGGGCAAGTGCTCTTTGACCTTTCTGAAGCGGTGGAGAGCAACGACCCCGCGAAATACGCCAGGGCGCTGGCAACCCTCGGCGGCTCGACGGGCTGCATGAGCTTGATGGCAGATCTGAGGCTGGGTGCTGACCTTCTGACTGCCTATGAGCGAGCGATTGAGCGGTTTGCGGAGGCAAAGAAAGAAGATGCCCGTCGAGCTCTTGTGTCGGCATTGGCCAACGTGTTCATGCTGATTCAGGACGACGTGAAGCATGTTGGCTTGAACCACGCGCACTACTGGCTATCGGCGAACCGCGACGAGCTGGTGGCAGCCTTTAGTCGGTCGTGGAGCATCCCAAGGCGGGTAGGGCTTTGGTTTAAGAACCAGACCGGGACTCGCTTGGAGCCCATGCGTCCGATGTGCGAGTCGGGTGCCCGGGACTGTGCCTCGGCGACGGGGCTCCTTGATGCGATGATCGAAGGCAAGCGGATAGGGTTGGGTACTTGCGATGCGCTCGAGCTTGCGTCGGTGCCGTGGAATCCGAGCAAGGGCTATTCGTGTGATAGAGGACTGTGCGCGGGTGGGGACGGCGCCGGCTTGAAAGGGCTTCAGAAGATGGGCAAGGAGCCTGTTCCGTTCACGCCGCCGATGAAACGAGATGCTGAGGGCTACTCAATCCCTCCACCGGGTTTCCACGTGGAGGATGGGTATCTCGAGGCTCGCGAGAGCCTTTTTCCAAAGGAAGGGCATACGAGGTACGGCACGGAGATCGCGTCGCTGCAAGCAAGCCTGTGTAGCAGTGACGAGACGTCGAACGGTAGTTCGGGTGTGCGAAGCTTCAGCTCGAAGAAGTGCGCTCAATCAATGCTTAATGCGTCGGCAAAGGGGAAGACACTCGCAAAGCTGCGATGCGTGAATGAAGTCAAGCAGCGGAGCGCCGAGATGGCGCTGAACTTCGATGCTTGGCCCATGGACACATGCGTGGCCAGCGTTGGAAAGAATGACGGCGAAAAGGACAACATCAAGCCGCCACCGAGCAATTCAACTTACGACAAGGAGAAGCTCGA